>CAIPDT010000097.1 GCA_903863905.1 uncultured Methylococcaceae bacterium | reverse complement strand
CTTATTAATTTAGAAGGTAACGACATAAAAATTTAATGCTTAAAACGACTTAAGATAAAAGCGACTAGTTTAACAGAATCGAGACCTAAAAAATGAACTCACCTAGAATGTGTTCTCTTAGATAAAGCTCTCACTTATTTTCAACCCAGAATGGGCTAAACACCCTCCTAGTTATGACCCAAAATAGGGCGAAAGCGACTTAAGCACGGGATTATCTTTCCCCATCCCCCTCTAAAAACTTAACTTATCGCGGTATTGTTAGCCTTAATAAGAGGTTTTTAACTCACAAAATACCCTTAATTAAGGTAATCCATACTCGTTGTGACTGATTTTTTAATTATGGCATTAATCCTGCTTTAATATTAACAAAACTAAACATCACCTAGCTGAAGCGCCATGAAATCAATCTGGAAAAACTATAAAACTGACATTGCTTACGATGAACTGATGTATTCAGAATTTCAATCACGCCCTGTGAGTCATCGCTTATGCCAATATTTAAATTCACTAAAAAAAGAGGATATTGATAAAAGAAAAATAGCTGCAGAATTAGCAATCATGGAGATGGGGATTAGTTTTACCGTCTACAGTGATGAAGGCAACATTGATAGAGCATGGCCTTTTGACATCATTCCACGCATTATTGATGCGCGAGAATGGCGTATTATCGAAAAAGGCTTAAAACAGCGTCTAACCGCCTTAAATTGCTTTATTAGTGATGTTTATGGTGAGCAAGAATTTATTAAAGCCGGCAAAATGCCGGGCGATATTATTAATAGCTCAAAGAACTTTCGTAAAGAATGTATCGGTATGAAGCCGAAACATAATATCTGGGCTAATATTTGCGGCACTGATTTGGTGCGCGACAAGGATGGCATTATGTACGTGTTAGAAGACAATTTACGCGTTCCTTCTGGGGTGTCGTATATGTTAGAGAATCGGGTAATCACTAAACGCGTCTTCCCTGAGTTATTGCAAGATATTGATATTCTACCGATTGACGATTACCCCACCCATTTACATGATATGTTAATGTCAATAGCGCCCAATTCTGGTGAGCAAGTGACTTGTGCGGTACTCACACCGGGCATTTACAACTCTGCTTATTTTGAACACGCTTATCTAGCTCAACAAATTGGTGCTCAATTAGTTGAAGGCAGTGACTTGGTCGTTAAAGACGATGATTGCGTGTACATGCGCACCATTAAAGGGCTTGAAAAAGTTGATGTTATTTATCGTCGTATCGATGATGACTTTCTGGATCCTGAAGTCTTTAGAAAAGATTCAACATTAGGAGTAGCAGGTTTAATGCGGGCGTGGAAAGCCGGTAATGTAGCCTTAGCCAATGCGCCAGGCGCTGGTGTGGCGGATGATAAAGTCGTGTATGCTTATGTTCCTGAAATGATTCGTTATTATCTCAATGAAGAACCTATTTTACCGAATGTACCGACTTACTTATGCAGTAATGAAGAGGATCTAAAATATGTTTTAGAACATCTGGCTGAATTAGTGGTTAAACCCGCCAATGAATCCGGTGGTTACGGTATGTTAGTTGGCCCCCACGCCACAGCGAAAGAAGTTGAAAGCTTTAGAAAAATCATTCAAGAAGATCCGCGTAATTATATCGCACAACCGACACTCTCTATTTCAACCGCACCAACGCTGTGCAAAGGCAAATTGGAACCGCGCCATATAGACTTGCGGCCTTTTATTTTACAAGGTGAAGACACTTTCGTAACCGCGGGCGGCTTAACCCGAGTCGCTTTAAGAAAAGGCTCTTTGGTGGTTAACTCCTCTCAAGGGGGCGGCAGTAAAGATACGTGGATTATTAATATGGAGGACAACTAATGTTATCTCGCTCAGCAGAACGCCTGTATTGGCTCGCACGTTATTTAGAACGGACTGAAAATATCGCCCGTTTAGTGAATGTGCACATGAATTTGTTAATGGATTTACCCAAAGGCGTTGAGATGGGTTGGAAGCAGTTAATTTTAATTAATGCTTCAGATCAAGCGTTTTACACTAAATACAATGTGGCCAATGAACGCAATGTCACACGCTTTTTATTAGCGGATGCAACCTATCAAGGCTCTTTACTGTCATCTTTAACTTCGGCGAGAGAAAACATCAGAACCTCGCGTGAATTGCTCCCCGATGAAGCGTGGGAACAAGTGAATGAAATGTATTTATTTGCTAAAAATAATTTAGAAACCTTAGGTAATCGTCGCCATCGTGTCATCTTTCTAAATGAAATACTGAAAGGTTGCCAACGCTTCACCGGCTTATTATCGGGCTATATGAGCCATAACCATCCCTATAGTTTTATCCGCTTAGGCCGAAATATTGAGCGTGCGGATATGACTACCCGTATTCTTGATTTAGCGTCGTTATTATTATCAGAATCACGCAGCGATGAAGTGCGTCAATACGAAACGATTCTGTGGATGAATATTTTAAAGGCACTCAATGCGCTGTTAATGTATCGTCAGCAACAATTTAACCGTATCAATGGTGACGATGTTCTAAACTTCTTGATTTCTGACGACAGTTTACCGCGCGCTGTGATGTGTTGTGTGCATGAAATGGCTGACTTTATTAATAAACTACCCAATAATGCGGAACTGCCCGCTAGATTGAGTGAACTAGAAGCTCATATTAAAACCATCGACACGCATAACACCACTCAAGCTCAACTGCGCAGTATTTTGGATGACTTACAAAATAAATTAGGCAGTTTCCACAACGACATCGCGAACAACTGGTTTTTAATTTCTGACCCCGATTAAAACAAAAAACCCTCATGCACTTTTGACAGCGCATGAGGGTTTTTTAATTAAGCCGCTAACCGCCTGTTAAAGCACGATACGAATAGTCTTATGAGTTTCTTTATCTAAAGCGGGCAACGCACCAATCGCTTCTTTCAATTTGTTTTCCCAACTGCGTCTCAGTTGAACCAGATAATCATCGTCATCATCAAAGCAATAATATTCATCGAAACTAAAGCTGTCTTTACGATAAATAAGCATTTCAACAGGCGCACCCACACTCGCATTACTGCGAATGGTTGAATCCATTGACACTAAACAACACCGCGCGGCTTCATCAATAGACGTGTTTAGTTTTAAAAACCGATCTAAAATCGGTTTACCGTATTTGCTCTCACCAATTTGTAAAAAGGGCGTATTGGCAGAACTGGTAATACTATTACCTTCTGCATAGACCATATACGCACCGTGAGAATCGCCCCCTATTTGACCGGCAATAATAAAACTAGCGGTTGGATTAAAGGCAGATTGTCCTTGAGGACTTTTATGTTGTTTTTGTTTCTCAACACTGACACGCCCTAAATATTCGGCCGCTTCAAATAAGCTTTCTACATTATTTATATTGATCTCGGCATTTTTTAATTTGTCGCGATGTAATTGCTCTAAGACTGCTTGAGTCGTGGCTAAATTACCTGCACAGAGCAACACAATCTTACGGTCACTTGTCGTATCGAAAGCATGCATTTTTCCATGCGTACTCACATTATCAATACCCGCATTAGTTCTTGAATCTGAAACCAGAATAAGTCCTTCGTCTATCGAAGCTGCAATACAATAAGTCATGAACGTTTAAGCCGTTATTTAAAATAGTTATAATGAGTTAATTATCCAGTAAATCAACCTTCACGTCCATGCTGTTTAATAAACAACCCGAACCGAATTGATGAAAAATGGATACATCTGCCGCATCTCGCCCAAAAGCGATAATGACTCGACCACCCCGTGGCTCAGACTGTGTAGGGTCAAAGGTATACCATTGATCACCCACATAAGCCTCGAACCAAGCATGTAAATCCATCGGCTGTAAATGGTATAAATAGCCCACTACTAACCGAGCTGGAATACTGATACTTCGACAAAGTGCAATGGCTAATTGAGCAAGATCTCGACACACCCCATACCCGCGCTGATGAATTTCAGTGGCGGACAAGGGAAAGTCGCTAGACCCCGGAACATATTGTATTGTATCACGAACCCACTCATTAATCTTACTGACCTGGTCGTAACCAGGCAAACTGTCAAAGGTGATCTCTCTAGCAAGATCACCAAAACGATCAGATTCACAATAACGACTTGGCAACAGATAAGGTAAGATGTCATTGGGTAGATCTTGAATTTCCACAAAATATTGACCGGGAGCCAGGTTAATTTTGTCAGACACGATCACATCGGTAGACGTATAAATTAAAAAATTACCCACCGGCACTTGTATACGCTGAATCGAGTTACCAAAACTATCCACACTCTCCAGCATCGGTATGACCGGCCGAATAATATAAACCTCACGATTAATCCATTGCTGAATACCCCGATAAGGTCGCAACATTAAAATCAAAACCGTGTTTTCGATAATTTGAAAACGCAGACTACAACTTACCCGCAATTTCATCTGTTTTAACGCCCGTTTAAATCTATCTGATTAACTTTTAAGGGCATCTTAAACCCCGATTAGCTCGATTTCTTTATAGGCGTGATTGAGCCACATTTTAACGCGCTGTCTTTCCAGCAACCCTAAGGCATCTAAACTATCCGTATCTTTATTTTTAGCGGCCCAAAAACTATAACTGTTACTATCAATTTTAGTCATGACCGGTGCATGCAAGCGTTTTAAAGTCATTACTTTGGCATCAAAAGCTAAAGCACGTTCTTTCACGCCAGAAAGCTCTAAGATATTAAAGTGCTCATCACGTATTTGATTTTGGACTAATACATAATTAACATGGGTATTAAATTGCGTTAATAATTTGTTTAATAAATCAACCGAATCTTTACCCGAATCCATCACATTCCAGTAAGTAATGGTAATATCTAATTCTTTAGCCAATTCTAAAACCCCAGACTCTTCAATCCATTTAGCTAAGGGTTGATGCGTTTGCGCCGCCAAATCCACTAAAATACGTTGCTCTGGATTTTCTGCCGCCACTTCCATAATAGCATCGAGGCTTTGGTAATTATCAATGATGGTAGGTGAAGCAAAATCCGCATAAAAACGCAGTAACGAACCGTGAGATTTATCGGTATCAAAGCCGGTAAAAGGAATTTGGTGATCAATCATATATTGCGCCAATAACCGCGCCACCACAGATTTACCTACCCCACCTTTTTCTCCACCAATCAGATGTATAGTTGCCATGTAAACTCCATTAAAGTTGAAAGTTAAAATAAAAGGTTAAACGTTATAGCTAGAAAATCATTCAATTCTTAACACATCAACAGAAACCGCCAAGGTATGTTGCCCGCCCCCAAAAGCAATACCTTTTAAAGGTGTCACATCCGAAAAGTCTCGCCCCCAAGCCAAAGTAATATGTTGATCTAGCGGAATCGCATTATTAGTCGGGTCAAAATCTAACCAACCTGAGCCTGGAATATAAACCGAAAACCACGCATGAGACGCATCCGCTCCGGTTAAACGGGTCTTACCCGGTTCGGGTAAGGTTTCGACATAACCACTGATATAACGTGCCGCAATCCCATAAGCCCTCAGGCAACCAATGGCTAAATGGGCAAAATCTTGACAGACCCCCCGACGATAACGCAACACATCCGATAATGGCGTGGCAATCGTGGTAAAGGTAGGATCATAGGTAAAATCTTTATAAATACGCGCCATCAAATCATGCACGACCATCACTAACGCGCGATTGGGCTGAAATGACAATTGCGCGTAGTCAGCCAGTTCTTGACTAATACTCACCATCGGAGAATCTAATAAATATTGCTTAGCCTCTAGCACTTCGTGCACAATTTCTTGATGTTGCCAACTCCCCGAACCATTTTGAGTTTGAGATTGTATTTGGCTTTGAACCGGTGAGCCTTGCAAGGAATTACGCACCTGCTCCCAACTCACTTGACTTAACAATTCTAAAGCGGTGTGACGTGGAAAAATAGTTACTTCACTAATAGCCGTTACCAACAATTTAATATGCGGTTTTTGTACTGCAAAATAAGCAACCCGATTCCCATAAAAATCCAAACGCTCTTGAAAATCTACCGGTTCTGGATCAATGGTAAAGTAACTAGAATGACAATGTTGACGCCAAAAGTTTCGAGGTTGTAAACGCGCTTCATTCTGACACAAGCCCACGGGCTGACTATAATGATAAAGCGTACTATGGGTGATTCTATATTTCACAACTCTTCCTCTCTCACTGCATGACTCATTAATTGAGAAGTTTGTGAATGACTAAAGTAAGCATCCGCTATGCTTTCTGCTAAATGCCACAATAAATTCGTTGTGTTTGATAACAACTCTTCAAACTCCGCATACACCCCGTCTTCATCTCGCGCTTGGGTTAACTCAACCACATTACATAACCGTAAATCAGTATAAGCTTTTAAAATGATCCGTTCTTCTGCGCTTAAGAAGTTAGTCCCTTTACAACGCGGCAAGGCGTTAATATGTACCGATAATTGTTGCAATTGATACGCAACAGAACGAGGGTGTGTTTCATCTAACAATAATAATTGTAAAACCAACGGCAATTGAATATACGAACGATAACGGCGCTGATAAATAGTTAAACTATCCGTTGTTACTAACACCGCTTCCAACACTTGATTTTGCAACACATCATCATGTCGTAAGGCTAGCGTCGACCGCATTAAAGCAATCAAAGCCAAGGCCCGTTCTAAGCGGCGCCCACTATCCATCATTAACCAAGCGGCTTCACGCGTCATGCTCTCACTGGTTAAGCCCGTAAACGCCACAATACCGGTAATTAAATCATCTAAATGATTGGGCAATTGCTCCAGCGCCAGCTCATTACCCAACACGCGTTGTTGCCAACGCCGTTGAATATTATCCACACTCCGCCAAGTATCTTGCGACCATAAATCCCGAATGCTAAACGCGGCCTGAAAAAAAGATTGGATATTGGCGGTTAAAGAGCCTCGGCGATGACTGTCTTTAATCAAAGAAAATAATTCGGGTAACGGTGCGTTTAATAAAACCTGATCCGCTTTCATGAAACCGGGATACGTCGCCGTCACTTGAGTTAAAGTGCGTAAAAATACCGCCAAGCATTCTTCATCTATAGCCTCTTGGGATTCATTAGCCAAACGGTATTTATCTAATACCATGCGCAATAACCGAGTCACCGCCTCCGTTCTTTCTAAATTACGCCCCACCCAAAATAAGTTATCCGCCGCACGACTGGTTAACGGCTCTGTAACCGCATCAATGGCTTGATTTCGTCTCGGTTGAGTCCAAATACTGACAGGTTTATCCGGTTCTGTGGCTAACACCCAGGTATCTTTACTGATACCGCCGGCTTGATTGGATACCACAAAATTATCTTTTTGACGCGCTACTCGCGTTAAGCCACCCGGCATGACTTCATAATCATCACCGCTCGCCACCACAAAGTTTCTTAATACCGCATTACGCGGCTCAATTTGATGATCAATAAACGCCGGCAACGTTGAGAAACTGACCTGCTCCTGACCAATAAACAAATGGGGTTTAACTAAAATCTGCTCCCTTAACAGGTCTTTTTCTTTAGCACTTAAACTCCCCCCAAACACCGCATGATTCACAATACTGCGATTAATCGGTTTGATCACTAAGCTATCTAAGTTTTGTAATACAAACTCACGTTCACGGCGCTGTCCACACCACCACGTGGCTATCGATGGAAGTTTTAAATCTTCATTAAGATAATATCGCGCTAAACGCGGTAAGAACGCTAATAAGGCCGGGTTTTCTAAAATACTACTGCCTAAAGGATTAGCAATCGCCACGTTACCGCGCCTGACCACTTCAAGTAAACCCGCTACCCCTAGTTTTGACTCACTGCGCAGTTCTAAAGGATCACAAAACGAATCATCGACGCGTCGTAAAATAACATCGACCAATTGTAAACCGGCCAACGATTTAAGCCAAACTCGGCCATCACGAACGGTTAAATCGCCACCTTGCACCAAGGTATAACCTAAATAAGCGGCCAAATACGCATGTTCAAAATAGGTTTCGTTTAAAGGGCCCGGCGTCAAAATAACGATACGCGGATCTTCTTTATTATGCGGCGCTATATTAACCAAGCCTTTATGCAAAGACTTAAAAAAGCCCCCTAAACGATGGATTTGAGTTTCCCGAAAAATATCAGGTAAAACTCTCGCCATCACGGTTCGGTTTTCTAAGGCATAACCCGAACCAGAAGGTGCTTGGGTTCTATCATCCAGCACCCACATGTGACCATTAGGTCCACGGGCTAAGTTGGCAGAATACAAGGTAAGATGACGCTTTTGATTTTTTAAAGCACCCACACCGGGATGCAAAAAACCTTCATGACCAAAGACTAACTCGGCCGGCAGTAAGCCTTTTTTAAGAAGAATCTGTTTACCGTAGATATCTTTAAGTATTAAATCCAGTAAATCCGCACGTTGCTTTAAACCAGCCTCAATAACACGCCATTCTTCACTACTAATCAGTAACGGAACCGGATCAAGACGCCAAGGTCGCGTTAAATTCTTCGAATCCCCATAGACATTATAAGTAACGCCATTTTCACGCAACAAGCGTTGTGCTTCGCGGCGACGAAGCTCAAGCTTTTCCGTCCCCATGGTGTTAAGTGCCGCCATAAAGCGCTCCCAATAGGGTAACGCTTTATTTTCAGAGGCATACATTTCATCATAAATACCCAACTGCGTGGCATAGTATTGTGCACTAATATCATTAGCTGACGTATTTTTGTTAGGCACGTATGTTTCCTTATACTGTCTTCATTATCGAGGTCACTGCCCGGTATAAAAACAGGGGCTTCCTTCACGATTTTTGTTTCTTAATTAATCTGTACGTTGACTAATTTCTTGATAGTGACGCATTTTCTCACCGGTATAAATCTGACGCGGACGATAGATCGTGACTTGTTCACCGTGAATCATTTCACGCCAGTGCGCCAACCAACCCGGCATACGACCAATCGCAAAAATAACCGTAAACATATTGGTCGGAATACCCGCCGCCCTTAAGATTAAACCTGAGTAAAAATCCACATTAGGATACAACTTACGCGAAATAAAGTATTCATCCTTTAAGGCAATTTCTTCAATTTTTCTAGCAATGTCTAATAAAGGATCATTAATACCCGACTTATTCAGCAATTTATCGCAGTGTTTCTTTAACACTTGGGCTCTTGGATCAAAGTTTTTATAAACGCGATGTCCAAAGCCCATTAAACGTTTGCCCGATTTCTTATCTTTCGCTTGATTAATAAATTCGGTCCCATCACCACCTTCTGCATGAATCTGTTCCAGCATTTTAATCACTTCTTGGTTAGCACCGCCATGACGAGGCCCCCATAAAGCGGCAATACCCGCCGTGATAACCGCATAAACATTGGCCATACTCGAACCCGCAGTACGTACCGAAGAAGTACTGCAGTTTTGTTCATGATCGGCGTGTAAGATCAACACCATATCAATCGCACGGACAATATCCGCATCCAATTGATAATCTCGCACCGGAGACGAGAACATCATGTTCATAAAGTTACTGGTATATTTGTACTTAATCGAAGGATACACCAACGGTTCACCAATCGATTTTTTGTACGAAAAGGCCGCGATGGTACGAACTTGAGAGACCAGATTAGCCACAATTTGAATCTCAGTGGTTTCATCTAAACGATCAGGCACCGGATAAAACGTAGACAGTGATGCCACCATCGTGGTCAAAATACCCATCGGATGAGAGCCACGCGGAAAACCATTAAAGAAATGATGCATGTCCTCATGAATAATGGATGATTCGTTCAAACGTGTTGAAAAGGTCAATAACTTATCAGACGTTGGAAGCTCTCCGTACAACAACAAATACGCAACCTCAACAAAACGAGAGTGTTCTGCCAACTCTTCAATCGGATAACCACGGTACCGTAGAATCCCTTTTTCGCCATCAATATAGGTAATCGCACTCTCACACGCACCGGTATTGCCATAGCCATCATCTAAAGTCACGTAGCCGGTTTGGCTACGTAATTTAGTTATATCAATGGCTTTTTCACCCTCAACACCAATATATGTAGGAAGCGAATAAGTTTGATCATCCAAAATTAACGTCGCTGGATTTAACAGTTTTAATTTATCGCTCATTTATATACATCTCCAAATTGTGTTTGTATAGCCTACCGATTACGATGACGCAAATCGAGTGTAAATGGATACTCCGCACTGATCTCTTCTAAAGGCGGTGCCATTGCTCCAGGCACTTGTTCATTGGCCTTAAAGCTCTGTAAGAAAGGTTCTTCAGAGGCCACATCACGCGAACCCGCTAAAGGCGGTCTAATAATTACCCCTGGGGTATGACCATAATCCCAGAACCGAGTCATGCGGCGGGTTTCTGCCGCGTAATCATTCACAGGGAAATCGTCATAACTACGACCACCGGGATGAGCCACAAAATAAGTACAACCCCCAACAGAATGACCATTCCACGTATCAATCACATCAATAACCAAGGGAATATGAGGCGCAATGGTAGGATGTAAAGCTGAAGGCGGTTGCCAAGCGCGATAACGAACCCCCGCCACATATTCACCTTTTCTAACCGTCGCACGCATCGGTACTCTGCGGCCATTACAGGCAATGACATAACGGCCCTCGGTAAAACCAGTGACTAATATTTGCACACGCTCCACAGAAGAATCCACATAACGAGCCGTACCCGAACTGCTCATTTCTTCACCCAATACATGCCAAGGTTCAATTGCAAAACGCAATTCCAAATCCATGCCATCGATTAAAGTATTACCATAACGCGGGAATCTAAATTCAAAGAACGGCGCCAACCATTCCAGATCAAAGGCAAAACCCGCGCGTTGCAAATCTTTTGTCACTTGACGCATGTCTTCATGCACATAATGCGGCAACATAAAGCGATCATGTAACTCAGTGCCCCAACGCACTAAATCGTGTTTATAAGGCTCACGCCAGAACCAAGCAATCAACGATCTTAACAACACCACTTGCACCAAAGACATTTGGGCATGCGGCGGCATTTCAAAAGAGCGTAATTCTAAGATGCCTAATCGTCCGGTGGAACTATCAGGCGAATACAACTTATCAATACAAAACTCTGAACGATGCGTGTTACCGGTAATATCCGTCAATAAATGCCGTAATAAACGATCAACTAACCACGGTGCAGGCACCTCCCCTTCTGGGATTTGTTGAAAGGCAATTTCAAGTTCATACAACTTTTCATCACGGCCTTCATCTACACGCGGTGCTTGACTGGTAGGACCAATAAACATACCCGAGAACAAATACGACAAGCCTGGATGATGTTGCCAATACGTAATTAAACTGCGTAACAAATCAGGACGACGCAACATCGGACTGTCCGAAGGCATCTCTGCACCCATCGTTATATGGTTACCACCGCCGGTACCGGTATGACGACCATCCTGCATAAACTTTTCCGTCCCTAAGCGGGTGATTCGAGCTTGCTCATAGATGACATGAGTTTTTTCGACCAGTTCATCCCACGTTTTAGACGGATGAATGTTGACTTCAATAACACCCGGATCAGGCGTCACCATCAACCGTTCAACGCGATAATCTCTAGGCGGTTCATAACCTTCAAAGACCACTGGAATGGCTAAATGTTCAGCAGTGGCTTCAATCACCGCAACCAACTCTAAATAATGCTCTAAAGTGGTTAACGGCGGCATGAACACATGAATACGACCATGACGCGCTTCCACACACATCGCGGTATGCGGCACATCCACTTGCACGGTACTATCACCGACCTCTTGCTCAATAATCTCAGGATGCTCGTTGATTTTAGCTTCAATATGGCTATAACGACGCGCCACTTCACCGTAGTAATCACCTAATTCTGGCAAATCACCAAATAAACTTTGTGGTTCTTGCGAATCACGTTTATCGGGTGCCACCCAAGGTAAACTCGCTAACGGTAACCGCATCCCCATAGGAGAATTACCCGGAATTAAAAACATCGCACCGCGTCTAAAATCCCAAGGACCACTGCCCCAGGTTTGATCATACCAATTCCACTTAATCGGTAACGTAAACCCCACCGGCGTATCTAAACCGGATTCTAATAACTTAGCTAAGGTCTTACGTTCAATCGAGTCTTTTAAATCATATTTTAAAGAATCCAGATTTTCCGGCAAAGTCCCTTCTTGCCATAAGTGATAAAAGCGATCTTCAAAGGCGGTCACGATGTATTTAGAATGCAAGCCTAAGCGCTTAGTCATTTCAAACATAAATTTCTGCGCTTGCTTAACGGTATGCCCATAATCTTTATTGATATCGGCTAATAACGACGGATTTCTCCACATCGGAATATCATCTTTACGCCAAAAGATCCCATATTGCCAACGAGGCAACGGCTCACCCGGATACCATTTACCTTGACCATAATGCAACATAGCACCTTTTGCAAACACATCCCGCAAACGCATGGTCAATTCTTGTGCGCGTTCACGCTTATTTGCACCATCTGCGTGCGTGTTCCATTCATCGCCTTCCATATCATCCACAGAAACAAAGGTCGGTTCACCGCCCATGGTTAAACGCACATCGTCTTCTACTAAGCGTTTATCAACAAACTTGCCTAACGCATCAATGTGGTACCACTGCTCATCGGTATAAGGTTTTGTCACCCGTGGATCTTCATGTAAACGGGTCACGGTATTGCTAAATTCAAACTCCACTTCACATTTATCCGTGCCACCAGTCACAGGCGCTGCACTGGCGGGATCTGGCGTACACGCTAAAGGAATATGGCCTTCACCGGTTAATAAACCTGAGGTGGGATCTAAACCAACCCACCCCGCTCCCGGCACATATACTTCAGTCCACGCATGTAAATCGGTAAAATCATTCTCAGGGCCTGAAGGACCGTCTAAGGATTTAATATCTGAGGTTAATTGTACTAAGTAACCCGACACAAAACGGGCTGCTAAACCCAAATGACGCAAGGCTTGCACTAATAACCACGCCGAATCTCGACACGAACCACTGAGTATTTTTAGGGTTTCTTCACTGCTTTGAATGCCCACTTCCATACGGATGTTATAACTAATGGCTTCAAAAACAGTGCGATTAATATCCACTAAAAAATCATTGATAGAGCGCTTGGTCTTATCAAACTCCTTAACCCATTGTTTTAATAAAGGCCCGTCTTCCGTGACTTCTAAATACGGTTGCAACTCTTTTGAGGTTAACGCATCGTACTTAAAAGGATAAGTTTCTGCGTAATCTTCTACAAAGAAATCAAATGGATTGATGACTGTCATGTCAGCAATCACTTCAACTTCAACACTTAGTTTTTGAGTTTTATCAGGAAAGACCACCCGCGCTAAAATGTTTCCAAACGGGTCTTGTTGCCAATTGATAAAGTGATTCTTAGGTTCTATTCGCAAGGCATACGCTTTAATAGGGGTTCTGCTATGCACAGCAGGACGTAAGCGAAAGACATGAGGTGATAATGATACAGGTCTATCAAAGCTGTATATCGTTTTGTGACGAATGGCGACGCGTATGGTCATAATCTCTATTCCTATTGCCCAATGGTTAATTTGGCTTCTCTTAACAACCCAACCGTTGTTTAAATCAGCTTCATACCCATAGTACAAGCATGAACCGTTCCAAAATTATATTTTAATCTAAATAAAAGCTAACATAGCCATAAACAACACAAAATTGTGCCACTACTACACGAGAATAAGACAAGGCTTACACTTTTAAAGCGCACATTGCACAACTATAGGGAGAAAATACCCTACAATCTCCCTGATAAAGTACGCTTTACTTTGAGAAACCAATAAACTGTCGATACGGTGAACCTTGTTTCCAGGTAATCGCTTCTGAATAATAGTGCATTAACGCTAAATAACCTAAAACACCCAAGGTAATCGCTTTAGGCACCGCGATACCCAAACAATATTCTGTTAATACACTCACCCAATGATCACCATAGGCTTGTAACACAAAGGCCAGCGCAAAAGAACACAGTGGTAACACGAGAAAAATATTCATCTTTAACCTCGCCGCCAAGCGATACAAAGTGTTTTGCGGGTGTTGATGGTGTTTATTGTAATCATGCGTCACATAAAACGCATAGGCCGTGGCATCATGCACTAATCTGGGCACCAAGATAGCAAAGAAATAGTAATGTTGAAGATAAAAATAAAAACTACTGACGACTAATAAAATATTAGCCCACAAAAAACTCCGCCCGAACGTCGTCTTAATATATTTTTGACAATAAAACCCACACAAGACTAAGACCGTACTGAGTGTACCCGCGACAATTTTAATAGCTTGAGTTTGCTCCGCATCTAAACTATTTTTAAGAAAGATACCAATATAAACAAATAATCCCGCTAGCACACTTAAAGAAAGTAAAGTATAAAAGGCCCAATTGGGCAAGGGACACACCCCCCGCGCCACACCGTGTTGTTGCTTAAGCACATGAACAACCGTCCAGCCCGCCACTAACACATAAAAGACTGGATACGGAATAAAGAAACTCCCCACTCCAAAAAACACCGCAATTGCCAGCGTCACCAGTAGCAATTTATGCTGAAAAAACTTTAGATAGTCACGACTGCCCACCAAGACAAAGGTACTGGCTAAGATATGAGGGGTTCCAAACAAGATCTGAAACAATAAGAAATGCGAAGGTTTAGTCGGTAAATTATCTTTAAGATACCCCCCCCAATAGCTCACATCCAGCATTTGCAAGATAAAGCACACCGGAATAATCGCGTACAAACACAGCAATACCTTAAAAGAAACTGTCAGCTTACGCGCCTCTAATTCTAGTGGAGCCGACATTAAATGTGCAGACATAATAGATCCTCTCGTTTATAGTGGCTGTATTTTAAAACAGAAGCTAAATTAGTCTTAATTTTTAATTATTTTTTCAGTAAACCTTAGACTTTATATCAGACTCAATTTTTGATTATTTTTCAACAAACCACAGACTTTATTCTATCTAATGAGCCCATTATTTGAAATACATCCCCGCTTAAAAGCCGATTGCATCCACCTAGGTCGCTTTGAGTTATGCCAATTATTAATGATGAATGACAGCCAATATCCTTGGTTTATCTTAGTGCCAGAAATGGCAGATATTACAGAGATTCATCAACTGAGTGCAGAAAATCGACATTTATTAGCCGACGAATCCAACTACCTTGCAGAGAACATCGCTAGAATATTCAAAGCCGATAAATTAAATATTGCCGCGATCGGTAATTTGGTAGCGCAACTGCATGTGCATCATGTAGTACGCTATCAAACTGATAGAGCTTGGCCAGCGCCGGTGTGGGGAAAGTTTACTGCGGTACCGTATAGCGATGAGCAACTCGCAGAGCAACTTGAATTAGTAAAGGAACTGCTTTGATGTTGAGAGACTTGATGATATAAAAAATCGTGCAAATTATATTGAGCTCATTGATTCAGGTATTTTGTAAGCCTTTTCTTTAAATAGCTTTATACAAGCATTAACGACATTCGTATCGTATTGTTTTCCAGAACCACGCTCAATTTCTTTAAGCGCCGCTTCGATCCCTAATCCTTTACGGTAGGGACGATGTGATGTTATTGCCTCAACCACATCTGCTACAGCTAGAATTCGCCCTTCCATTGATATTTCTTCACCTTTAAGACCATTTGGATAACCACTACCATCCATTCTCTCATGATGCTCTAACGCTGCCCGTGCTATTTGCCACGGAAAATTAATGTGTCCAAGCGCTTGATAACTTGCATAAACATGGTTCTTAACGAGAGCGTATTCCTCTTTACTTAGCTTTGATGGCTTAGCCAGAATTTCAATGGGAATTATAATTTTGCCAATATCGTGTAAATAGCCACTGGTACGCATAACTTCTTGAAAATGTTCATCCAAACAAAGTTCAGCACTAATTTCTGCCGCTAAATCCCCCACATTTTTTTCATGACCAGCGGTATAAGGATCGCGCATTTCACCCAATTGCCTCGCTACAGCAATGACCTCCAAAAGTGCGGCTTGCAGTTTTTTATTTGCAATTGCCAATTCTGTTACCAGTTTTTCCTTCTGCTCAACTTGAAAAGCCAACTCTTTATTGGCAATGATGAGCTCTGCTGCACTATTAGGCATAATTTATAATGGCTCCTTATGATTTGTCATAACCAACTGAATTGTCTATTATTTTTAGAGTTATTGTAATACTGACGCATACTTATATAGTTCTTTGCGACTCATCAGTTTGAGCCATTTTGTCTTTTGATTACCGATGGTAATCAATAAAAGTTTCCATTGCAATCGATAAATTGAATGGAATTGCCACCAACAATTTTGGCTTGATACATTGCCTTATCGGCTAGTTCTACGATATTTTCTGAACTAATTTCGTCATGTTTAAACAAAATAACACCTATACTCGCTGTGCAACAACTAACTTTATTATCAAAATCTAACGCATACGGAGAAAGTAAACTTTTACGTATTTTAACGGCTATCTCATTAGCACCTAACATTGCCTTATTTTTATCTGATTTTAAATCATTTAAAATGACGGTGAACTCATCTCCACCAATTCTAGCCACTGTGTCTGTATCACGAACAGAATTATTTAGCCTAAGTGCCGCTTCAATTAATATTGCATCGCCAAATTTATGTCCATACATATCATTTGCCAATTTAAACTTGTCCAAATCAATAAATAGCAATGCACTATAAAAATCATTGCGATTACTAAAATAGATAACCTGTTTCAGACGGTCGGAAAATAAAATACGGTTTGGCAGGTGTGTAAGTGGGTCGTGCAAAGCATTTTCACTGGCTTCATCGAAACTATTTTTGCTAAGGCGCAAAGTTTCTACTACTTCATTAGCTTGTTTAGTCACTTCATGTAGAGTGACTTCACTCAGATGTAAGTTGTCGTTGGCTAACTTAGCCTGTTCAATAACTGACTGTAGAGCGGCTTCACTCAGTCGTAGGCTTTCTTTGCCTTGCTTAACCTGCTCACTCACTTCATGTAGAGTGACCTCACTCAGGTGTAGGTTTTCTTTGCCTTGTTTAACCTGCTCAGTCACTTCATGTAGAGTGGCTTCACTCAGGCGTAAGTTTTCTTTACCTTGCTTAACCTGCTCAGTCACTTCATGTAGAGTGGCTTCACTCAGGCGTAAGTTTTCTTTACCTTGCTTAACCTGCTCAGCAACTTCATTTAGAGCGGCTTCAATACGTTGCATAATTGATGTTATGGGTGTTGTAGTTATAATTAATATTCATTGACATAATAACTGCATGAAATGAAACATTTTCTTTAAATTAGCTTCATATACATATAAACAATTCATAACATTACTTCCGCTTCTTTGTACCTTTACTTTCTAAAAGTATTGAACGATGTAAGTTCACCGTAGAAAAAAGTATAGGATAATTCTTAAAACCAATTAAATCACCTAGCAAATAGGTTTTTTTTCTTGAGCTGCAATTATTTCAGTTTTAAAAGTAAACAATCTTTTTAATAAAGCAGCGTATGTGCAATTTTTGATCGTTATAAAGGGGGATCTATTTATAATACAAACAAATACTAAAATCCTAACCATATGAATAGATTAGTTTTATTTAATTATTGTCGCAAAACACACCGTCTTTTATTAAGATTCAGTGTTACTTTAGAAACTGCAACATTAATTGCATTTTTCGGTAAAATATTTTAGGAGTTACCGCAATGATTGCCGTCATTAGCCAATAGTTCAGCGTAATTGACGCTTGATATTAATCCTGACCCGGCTTCCAATATCAAAGCAACTTTATCTGCACCAGATGTGCCGATAGAAACTTCTATCGCAGTAGTTGATGCTCTTGAAACGGCCTACCTTAATGCCCTTAACGGTGATCGAGTGGCTATTGCAATACGGAATGATTGTGAAGCCGTCGCCGATGAGACCTTTCGTGATAATGCGGCTTATATCGAAAGAATGTCTAAGGGGAATGCAACATCCATTTTATCCGGTGGTTTTCATCCTAGCCAACCTCCTTCAGCCCATCAAAAACTTGTTTTAGCGGCAAAAGCAGGCACCAAATCAGGTGATGTCAACTTAGATGCTAAAGCCATTAATCGCGCTCATTCATACGAGTGGAAATACAGCAAGGGCACTCTACCTGTCGATGCTACCGGTTGGACTCAATTAGATAGCACTACCCGTGCATCAACAGTGGTTACAGACCTTGAAGTGGGTGTTATTCATTATTTTATCATGGCGGGTATTACCCCTGAAGGTGTCACTGATTTTTGTGCACCTGTTTCGATTATTGTCACTTAAGATAATTCGTAAGTCTTTTTAAAACTCACAAACCAGCAACTTGTGAGTTAAAATAAGTGTTTGTTTATGTTAGCATTTGGTGGTCGAACTCGTTTAAAATTTGTTTAATATCCAATTCTGACAAACCTGTTACCTTAGCGATTATCTCAACGCTTGTACCTTCTTTAGCTAAGTTAAGAGCTATATTTTTGGTTGCCTTCTCTATCCCTATAACCTCACCTTTATAATAACCATCCCCAAAAGAAGACTCGAATATACTGGCTTGGTAATGTAAATCATCTTGATAATGCTCATAAGCTTTTTGTTCGTCTTCAGGCAATAAAAGATCATATAGTAAAATTTAGAGTCATTTGACTCCTGTTACTGGGCTGACGACTGGCATTTTATAATTGGTCAGTCTTTCCTATTAATCGTTGGTATAGGTGTGGGGATATTCACAAATATTTCAATTTGGTTATTTGGATATCTGCGGAAACTTGAGTTTGTAGTCTTTGATAGGGCTAACTGATTTAGCTTAACTAAACAACGTTCTATCTCAACTACAAACTCAATAAGATTAAGTTTAAATTCTATTTACACTTAATATTTGAACAACTAACGACACTAATCAAGCTAAGCGTCTTTTAATCTCAGCAGCAACCAAGGCATTTTCTACCGCTAACTGCGCTAAAAAATGTCTTCTTAATACAGAATCTTCAGGTACGTTTATTTTATCAACAGTTGATAAAAAAGCTTTATTTCCAAATGGATTTAAAGAACTACCTGAAAGAAAAATGTAACCTATAAAAGCGACTGCCAGAAATAAAATTAACTCAATCATGTTTGCATACTCCAAAATAACTAAAAATAACTAACTACACCTTTCTTTTGATACAGGCATTAAAGTATCAAATAAAACTATGCAGTATATATACCAACCTTTTAATCCTTATCCGGTGTGGGGCCTATCTACCAATAAAAAAAGTTCTGCTGTTAACTCCACAACAAAAATACGTCTTTATTATTGTATTTGTAATAAAACATACAAAATTTCTCTATCCATGCTCATCCCACAACTTATCCATGCGCTTAGCCGAAACTGGATAAGCGGTTTTTAGTTGCTGGGCAAATAAGGACACTCTAAATTCTTCAAGCGCCCAACGAAATGGGTCGTGCTCAGGAATAATTAAATCTTTCTTAGATTTTTTCTCAACATCACTCCAAAACCGTGTTGCGTAACGATTAACGTCCTGACACTTTTGGGCATTATTATCAAACTTATCCAACCGATACTGAATCGCTTTAAGATAGCGTGGCATGGCTTTTAGCGCGTAATAAGGCGTGTGATGAATAAAACCCCTATAAATCAATAAATCTAATTGTTGATTGATATCCTTAGCTAAGGGATCATTAGGTTTTAAAGTTCGTTCAACTGTCTTTTTTATCTCTGCATATTGAACCATAATATCTAAAGCCAGCTTACCTGACTCATTCGCTAAGCTCAATAACTCAGGTTTTCCTTGTTGTAAACAGGCTTCAAAGGCTTCTTGAGTCCTAATTTTTTTACCTTCTACAAACACACTGTAAAAAATCAAAAACAACATATCCTCTTTGTAGGAAGCGAGCTCGCTTAACTGGCCATTGGATAAGGCTGGAATTAAAAGATGCGTAGGCAAACGATTATAAGTGAGTTCTGCAGACGTTGATTGCGGTATATTTTTGTGGATATACGTACACTCTTTGCGCAACCGCAGTTGAAATAGCCGCATTAAACCTTGTTGATGTTGTAAGGCGGCTTTTTGTTGGGTATCAAAAATACGTACACCGACGGCATCCCCTTCATCAATAATCGCTGGAAAACCTATAAAGGTTTGCCCCTTTTGGATAAACTGATAAGTATCTGGCAAATCATCAAACGCCCATTGAATACAGCCCGTGTAATTTAACTCATCGGTGGCAATTTGATCGAAACTTTGTTCGGCCTTAATGGTATATTTTTGCTGTAACTTTTTTAAATCTCGCCCATAATCTAAAAGCTGATCTTGGTCATCAATGACTCTAAAATTCATCTTTAAATGTTCGGTCAAGCTCTCAAAATGCCACTCATTTAAAGGTATGGCTTCTCCGGTAATCTTTCTTAAGCGATACCCTAACCATTCTTGCAATAAGCCCTTAAAATCAGGTTCTATTTCTAGGCATTGCTTGACCATTTGCGGGACGGGTACAAAATGCTTTCTAATATTCTTGGGCAACGCTTTAACTAACGCGATACATTTTTCTTCTAACAAGCCTGGTACTAACCAATCAAACGGCTCTTGGGTCATCTGATTTAACTGATGTACCGGAATTAATGCGGTCACTCCATCTTCATCATGTCCAGGTTCAAACCGATATTGTAGTTTAAGGGTTAAGTTGCCAATTTTTTTACTGTCAGGAAAATCCCACTCGTTAACATACTCTTCATTCTTTTCGCGCGTTAAATCTTCTTTAGTTAGAAAAAGTAGTTTAGGGTTACCGCGCTCAGCCGTTTTACGCCAGGTATCTAAAGTAACCCCACTGATGATCTCTTCTGGCAATTTATGATCATAAAATTGATATAACCATTGCTCATCTTCAACTAAATCAACTCGGCGACCTTTATGTTGAATAATGCCCACTTCTTCCAATAGCTTTTTATTGGCGACATAAAAAGGCGCATTACTGTGATAATCGTAATCGACTAACGCTGAACGAATAAAAATTTCACGAGACGATTTAGGGTCTACATGATCATAAGGAATCTTTCGCCCTGCTTGCAAGGTTAAGCCATATAACAAGGTTCTGGCTGACACCATACATCGCGCCGACTTCTTTTCCCAATGGGGATCGTAATAATTATGTTTAACCAAATGGCCCGCACAATGTTCTATCCATTCAGGCTCAATACGCGCTACATTACGCGCATACACCTTACTGGTTTCCACTTGCTCTGCGGCCATGATCCATTTAGGTTTTAATTTATGTAACCCAGAACCTGGAAAAATAAAAAACTTAAGTCCACGTGCCCCTAAATACTCATACGGTTCATGCCTAAAACCAATATTGGATAACAACCCGGTTAATAAAGCCCGATGAATTTTTTCATAACTGGCTTCATCGGTGTTCGGATGCAGTTTTAAATCCCCTTTTATCACCTGCATAATCTGCGCATGAATATCAAACCACTCACGCATCCGAATATAAGACAAAAAGTTTTCGGTACAATACTTTCTTAACTTGCTGTTCGACAGATGCTTTTTCTGTACTTCAAAGGTATTCCAGATATTTAAAAGTGTTAAGAAGTCCGATTCTGGATGTCTAAAAGCCGCATGTTTGGCGTCGGCTTGTTGCATCTTGTCCGCAGGCTTTTCACGGGGATCTTGCACACTTAACACAGACACAATAATGGCGACTTCAGTTAAGCAATGCTCTTCTGCGGCCGCTAATAACATCCTTGCTAACTTAGGATCAGTGGGTAACTTAGCTAATTGTTTACCCACCTCGGTCAACTTGCCCGACTTATCTAGGGCATTGACTTCATGTAGAACATTCTTACCATCCCGAATCATTTTATCTTCGGGGGGTTCTATAAAAGGAAAATCTTCTATATCGCCCAAATTTAACGCGATCATTTGTAATATGACCGCTGATAAATTGGTTCTCATGATTTCGGGTTCTGTAAACTCCGGTCTCGCTAAATAATCATCTTGTGAATATAAACGAATACAAATCCCTTCAGCGACACGCCCACAACGTCCGGCGCGTTGATTAGCACTTGACTGAGAAATACGTTCAATGGGTAAGCGCTGGATTTTACTACGATGACTGTAACGACTAATACGGGCATGGCCGGTATCGATCACACACCGAATACCCGGTACTGTTAAAGAGGTCTCTGCCACGTTAGTGGAAAGCACGATACGAATCTTACCGCCTTTAGGATTAAAGACCCGCTCTTGTTCGCTGACACTTAACTTAGAATAGAGAGGTAAAATCTCATACTGAGTGGGATGATGTTTTTTTAAAGATTCAGTGGTTTCTCTAATTTCTCGCTCACCGCTTAAGAAGATTAATATATCTCCACGTAAATCCCGATACAACTCATCAACGGCATCCAATATCGCATTTTGCAATTCATCAATAGTTTCATCAACGTCTTCACCTTCTAAAGGTTCTTTGGTGATAAGGGGTCGATAACGCATATCAACTTGATAGGTTCGACCTGAAACTTCAATGATGGGTGCATTGTTAAAATGCGTCGAAAAACGTTGCGTATCGATGGTCGCAGACGTGACGATCACTTTTAAATCTGGACGCTTCGGTAATAACCACTTCAAATAGCCTAACAGGAAGTCAATATTTAAACTACGCTCATGGGCTTCATCAATAATAATAGTATCGTATTGACTTAAATACGGATCATTTTGTGACTCTGCCAACAAAATCCCATCAGTCATTAATTTAACTAAGGAATCTGCATGGGTTTTATCATTAAAACGGATCTTATAGCCAACCGACTTACCAATCCCCTCACCCAGTTCTTCAGCAATTCGATCAGCGACCGTTCGAGCGGCAATTCGTCGGGGTTGTGTATGCCCAATAAAACCAGCCGCACCTAAACCCAAGGACAAACAAATCTTTGGTAATTGCGTGGTTTTACCTGAACCGGTTTCACCACACACAATTACGACTTGATTGTCTTTGATTAATTGAGCAATGTCATCTTTCTTACCCGTGACGGGTAAGTCTGGAAAATTAAGCGGAGGAATACTCGCAAGACGTTTATTTCGAGTGGCGACCGAGCGCTCAATACGACCCGCTAAAGTGCTTAGGGGAGCCTCAATCGGTTTGCCTTTTTTAAGTTCGCTACGTAAACGATCTAATTGTCGTTTTAAAACATGTCTATCTTGATTGAGACAGAGGGTAAGTTGTTCGGTGAGTTGCTTAACAAGATCAAAAGAAGACATTAAAACAGATAGATAGAATGAAAAAGTATTAAGAGACAATACGTTATGAGCAATATATTGTCTCTTTATTCAAGAAACTTAAAATTTGAAGCTTATTAACAACTATAGGATACCACATACAAACAATCAATTCCTTTTAAGTATTTTAACTTAATAAGTAACTGATTGTTCATTGGCCTAAATATCGTCAATAGATTAAATTATTCGCCGGCTCTGACATCAAATTCAATTTTCCATCGACCATTATCCTTTAAGGAGACCGCCTGTAATTCTAAAGTTCCGACTTCTGTCACGGCTGCACATAAGTTGACCGCCACGACTTCACCGGTTCTTCGACCTTCTTCAGGTAAAGTGACATCTAACTCATCTAGTTCAAGCAATTCTTCATCCGTCCAATAATCTAAGCGAGTACCCACTTTATCGTCTCGACGTGAGGTAGAAGCAAAGAAACGGAAACGCACGGGTTCGCCAACCACTAAACCAAACTCATCATCAGGCAGCGCTTCTTGAGTACCCTCTTCCATACCAAACGGGGCAATACATAAGGCAACAATTTCTGGCTCTAAGCCGGGGACTGCAGGCATTGAGCTTTCAATACTGACATAATAAGCAGCGGCAGTACCGCCTTTAATACGAACACCTTTGCCTTTACGAACAAAGCCATAATACGCCGCACCTCGAGCCACCGCTAAGTCAAGATCAGCACCTGCTAATAGACGCGCTTCTGGTGCTTGTTCTGAGACTAACCAAGTGTTTAAAACATCCATGATACGCGTGGATAAACTATCCGCTTTTAATACCCCACCATTAAATAAAACAGCAGTTGGATGTAAAAAAGTCGCGTGTTCAGGTAGGTTTATATCTATAAACTCATTTGTGGCATTTTGCTGTTTAGCTAAAAAGGCCGCGAGGTGTCTTGTAATACCCGCATCTTGTGCATAAGGTAAGCCCGTCGTTCTTAAACCCGTCCGCATTCGACTGACAGGGCGGTCACTGGCTGAGACTCTTGGAAAAAAACCTTCCACTAGGACCCTATTAACTTCTTCTCGGGTTAACTCTGTTCGAATATTACCCTCCATTAAAGACGAGCCACGACTCGCAATAACAAGAGGAATCGCCTCTAATGTGGCTGAATTAAATATTTTTTCTTTAGCTTCACGACAACTATGCGTTAACGCTTGAAGTTGCCAAGGCTCTAAGCGCTTGCCTTCTTTGTCTAGCTTAGCTTTAACGGTATACGCTAAAGCTAAATCCATATTATCCCCGCCGAGTAAAATATGATCACCCACCGCAATTCGGGTCAACTCTAAATTGCCTTGATCTTCAGTAACGGCAATTAATGATAAGTCAGTCGTTCCCCCACCCACATCAATCACTAAAATAATATCGCCACACTTAGCTTGCTTACGCCAATCACCTTGGCTTTTTTCAATCCAACTATACACCGCAGCCTGGGGTTCTTCTAATAAGATAGCTTGACCTAAACCCACTGCCCGTGCAGATTCAACGGTCAATTCTCGTGCGGCTGGATCAAAAGAAGCTGGCACGGTAATGACCAAATCTTGTGCTTCTAGCGGGGCCTCTGGATGAAGATTTTTCCATGCCTCTTTTAAATGTTGTAAATAAGCGGTGGTCGCTTGAAAAGGCGAGACACGGTCAACTTCTTCGGGTGCTTCTGGCGGTAAAATGGGGGCTTTACAATCAACACCCGCATGACATAACCAGCTCTTAGCACTTGAAACTAAACGAATGGGCGTTTTACTGCCTAAGTTACGCGCTATTTCTCCCACTAAGTAGTCGGGTTTTATCGTCCAAGGTAAAGAAGTAGAGCCCTCAGCAATTTCGGCTTCGTGGGCTTGATATAAGAACGACGGTAATTGATAACTATTTTCTACCAATCCAGGAGAAAACAATTGTGGAATCGGCATAACCTGCTGCGAAAATTCACCATCTTCAGTATCAGTAATCTCAGCATAAGACATGACACAGTGCGTAGTTCCTAAATCAATCCCCACTGAATAACGTTTTGCTTCGTTAGATGAAGAGCTAATCGACGAACTTTCAAGTGTATTAGTTTCAAATTCAGTTTCAGTGCTTGCACTGGGGTTCGGAAAAAAAGAATGACTCGATGCAGATGCCCCAAAGCCTGAAGCAAGAGGAGTCTCAGCCGTTGCAACAACTGAGGCTGCCGAGACATCCTCTGGTTTATCATCAACAACCGGTGGTTTGAAATCCGGGGTCTTTTTAATGTGGTCGAATAAACTCATAACTCAACCTCTGCAGAAGCCAAAATTTTAGCATTATGTCCTTGCGTTAATTTAGCCAATCTAATATCAGTGATTTGCCATCCTTTATGGACTAAGATACCGGTAAAAGGCGCCGAACCGACTATATTACCTATTAACCGCACTAAAGAAGCATCAAAGCCAGATGGTAAGGTAACTTTGCTACCTTCCTGTTCTGTACGCACGGGTGTTAAGGTGAAATGCTCATTAATGGCTTTATTACAGCCTTCATGAACAACACGCGCCGCGACACCGATATCCTCATCACTAAAAGAGGTAATATCTTCTTTGATAAAATCAATAAAACGGGCTTCTTTTTGTAATAAGCCTAATAATTGTAACGCCGCATCCGGTGTAGATTCTTTTAAAATGACCGGTTCAGGTATCGGCGCTTGTACTATTTTTTCAACTTCAACAATTTTCTCAACAATTTTCTCAACAATTTTTATCACCGGCTCAGGTGCTACGGCGGATGTCAATAAAGGCGTCACCGTCTCAACTGATTTTCGTTTACAACGTGCCATCCTAACAACCATGGCTAAAAGCAGTATAATTAAAGTGAGCGCCAATACTAAGACTGTACCTGCCAAACAAACATGCCATAAATCAAAGGTAGTGGGGTGCAGGGACAAATCAATTGAGTAAATCGTATTCATTAAAAACCTCAGGTTGTTATTATTATTTTATTTGCCAGCATTGCGGCTCGCAGCTGAGAACATCAGCCCTTGTAAAACTTCTCGTGTTACTTGATACCGAAGTTGCTTTAAATGACGATCCGCAATCACACCAGGCACACTTGCTTCGGTATAAACATCTCGCATTTTTGTTAAACTAGGTTCACACAGTTTCATAATGGCATCAGTGGCGTTGCGCATATCTTGAGTAAGATAAGGCGACTTTTGCATTTCATCACTGACACATTTTTTATAAGTCAACTTTGACGCTTGAATTTTTTCAATGGTAGCATCAGAAAGTGTGGTGTTTTGCCATTCATTTTTACTCTCTTCGGCAAAAACAGAGCCCGCAGATAATAAAAACAAGATCAATAAAAACTTATTCATGGTATTCCTTTAAGGATAGGGTTGGCAAATTATACCTTAACGACTATTTTGTAACGCAGCAATCCGCTCTTCTAAAGGAGGATGACTCATAAACAAACGACTTACCCCTCCGCCATTAATACCAAAAGCGGCTAATTGACCCGGTAACTCTGGAGCTTCATGCGTTCTTTGTAAGGCTCGTAAAGCGGCAATCATTTTTTGTTTACCGGCTAAATGAGCGCCACCCGCATCCGCTCTAAATTCTCTATAACGAGAAAACCACATGACTAACATAGATGCTAAAAAGCCTAGCGCGATCTGCGCGATCAATTGAGTAATGTAATAAGCGGGGCCATTGCCACGCTCTGTTTTAAAAACCACCCGATCTACAAAATGACCAATCAGTGTCGCGAAAAAGAACACAAACGTATTAACAACCCCTTGCATTAAAGCCATGGTTACCATGTCACCATTAGCAACATGTGTGATTTCGTGACCAATCACCGCTTCAACTTCATCCTCACTCATCGCATTAAGTAATCCTGTACTGACTGCAACTAAGGCACTATTTTTATTCATACCCGTGGCAAAAGCATTGGCCTCTGACGCATAAAAGATACCGACTTCTGGCATCCCTATACCCGCTAGACGAGCTTGTCTTTCAACGACCGCCACTAACCATTGCTCAGTTTGATTTTGAGGTCGCTCAATCACTTGAACCCCCATTGCCCGTTTCGCAGACCATTTTGACATGGCTAAAGAGACAATTGAACCCGACATGCCGATAACAGCTGACATCACTAACAAGGCATTTAAATTTAAATCGATGCCACGAGCGTCTAAAGTATTGCCTAAACCAAATACACTAAAAACAATACTGACCACGACCATTATGGCAATGTTGGTCGCTAAAAAAAGAAATATTCGCATCATAGTCATTACCTCAACAATTAAATATTGCACAAATATGGAGATGAAATAATATATTCCAAGCCATCGTGGACTAAATATAACTCAAAACATAACATTTGTCGGCAACAAAAAAATTTATAACATCGGACGACTTAAATTATCTCTATGAATTATAGGCAGTAAATAATCATGATCAACATTAATAAAGTGATTTTACTGTCATAACAAAGTAATAAAGTTGTATAACTAATTAGCTTGCTATAAACTTTCCAATGAGCATAAAAAGCTTAATAGTAGTTATATTATAATTAAAATAATACCAGGAACTAAAATGAGCGAAACAGAAACAACTCCAGAGAAAACATCAACTCTGTATGAAAGAATTGGCGGAGCTGCGGCAGTTGACGCAGCGGTTGATGTTTTTTATAATAAAGTCATTACTGATTATCGAATCAATCGTTTCTTTGACGGTGTTGACATGGAAAGACAAGCCGTCAAACAAAAAGCATTTTTTACTTTAGCCTTTGGTGGACCTAATAATTATACCGGTGCTGATTTACGAAGCGCACACGCTGGCTTGGTTAAAATGGGTCTAGGCAATGATCATTTTGATGCTGTTATGGAACACTTAACAGCGACTTTAAAGGAATTAAATGTACCTGAAGCGCTGATTACAGAAGTGACCGCTTTAGCAGAAAGTACACGCACAGATGTATTAGGTAAATAATCAATATTTAAACGCTTATACATTATTCAAGTTGGATTAATTTACTTAATCCAACTTTTCCATTGCCTATTAAATTTAATAATTAATCACACCAATTTATATAAATCGCCTATCATATAAATCTACAGTTAATTTATGCTGAATATTAGTGGTTTATTTGATGAGGATTTCATGAAGCAGTTGTTATTATTACCTTTGTTTTTTTTAGTACTATTAGGCATAGGACAAAATGCCAATGCATCAAAACAGACTAAAGTAACCCCCAAACAAGCTTTGCAGTGTGCTGCATTTAGTACCTACGTGGGTACGCTTAATCCAAACTTTGGCGCACACCCTTCAGAAGAATTAATTGGTCAATTACTTGACAAACTAATCAAAGATACCCCTTTTCGATGCATCATGACCTATGGTGTTTTAAATGGCCTAGATACTATTTTTAAAGTCGCTGAAGCAAGAAACATTAAAGTGATTGCCATACTGTGGCTGGACAATGATATTGCCATCAATTCACAATCTATCGAAAAAGGTATTGAAGTCGCTAAAGCCTACCCTAAAACCATCATTAAATTAAGCTGTGGCTCAGAAGTCAGAACCCGAAATGGCAATGCCTTCGACGCTGAAATCACACGCTGTATTGATAAACTTCATGAGGCGGGGGTTAAACAACCTATAACGACTATTGATACTTGGTGGGAATGGTGTAATCGGGCTTTAGTTTGTCAACAAACGAGTTTTGCCAGCAAAGTAGACTGGATTGGCACCAATATATTCCCTTGGTGGGAGAATGAATACTCGACTATTCATAGTTGTGTACCTGCAGAAAAAGCGGCTGATTTCCATATAGCGCGCCTTGAAGAATTACACCATACTTACCCTAATAAAGAAATTGTGATGACAGAATTCGGTTGGCCTAGTGGTCCAGAAGGCACTACAACCACTAATCTTAAAACCGGCGATCATTGTGGCATTGCAAGCAAGACAAACCAAAAAATGGTCATTGAAGCTACTTTTAAGCAATTAGCTAAAAAGAAATGGTCAGGTATTGTCTTTGAGGCTTTCTCAGAAAACTGGAAACCCGCTGAAGAAGGTCCATTTGGTGGTTACTGGGGCTTATGTCAAGGGACAGCGCCTTATGATTGTCTCAAAAAATTAAACATTGCGCATTAATCACGAGATAACCTATTGCCCTCACCTATTTGAACAGAGATTATTTAACACGCATTAACTCGTCTCTGTTTAAATACAGATTTATCGTTCTTCTGCTACTTGATAAAATAAGCAGCTAAACAAAAACCACCTCATCTACCTGCACTCTTATAAATGAATATTGTGAAGAATAAACTCTTAATTTTAATATCAGTTGGATTGCTACTGATATCAGAATTAAGTTATGGCCAACATGCAGAAATCATTATTAATACAGAAAACGGTAACGTAATACATGAAACCAATGCAACACATTCATGGTTTCCAGCTTCTCTGACCAAGTTAATGACTTTATATATGACCTTTGATGCCTTAAGATCAGGTCAAATTCAACTGCATAATCCCTTAGTCGCTTCACTACATGCCTCAAGACAACCTAATAGTAAACTAGGATTAAGAAAAGGTGAAACATTATCAGTCGAAGATGCCATTCTTGCTCTAATTACCCGCTCAGCTAATGATGCAGCGGTGGTTTTAGCGGAACACATTGGTGGTACAGAAGAAAACTTTGCGGTTAAAATGACCGCAATGGCTCATTCTTTAGGTATGTATGACACCCATTTTATGAATGCGACCGGACTCCCGCATCAATGGCAAGTTACCACAGCCCGAGACATGGCAATTCTGGCATGGAAAACCCAGCGTAACTACCCCAATTATTACCCTTATTTTGCTTCCCATAGCTTTATGTTTAAAGGTAGGGAGCTGCGTGGCATTAATAAATTTACCGCCAGCTATCCGGGTGCAGAAGGCATGAAAACCGGCTTTACCTGTGGTTCTGGTTATAATTTAATTTCCTCAGCCACACAAAATGCTAATCATTTGATCGGTGTCGTATTGGGTGGAATGACCAGTGCCGAACGCTATCAGTTAATGATTTCTATGATGAATAATGGTTTTGCTAATAAGTATCCCCCTACCGGTTTAAACATTACTTCAATGTCAAATAATGGCGCAGGCACGCCGCCTTATCAATTAGGCTGTGGTAATTTAGCACCTACAACCCTAGTCTCACATGACAACCAGAATACGCATAGTTATCATCACCCTATCGTTACAAACCATAGAGCGCTCCATCATGAATTTCAATCACATCAACATGCCTCTAATTTGGGTCAACACAAAGTTCAGCATAAAAACATAACCGCGGCTAAAACAGGCCTCCCTCATAAGAGTCAACCTAAATCCCTTGTGGTCACTAAAAAAATCACCAATAAACCTAATAACAGTAAAACTCGGTATCACCACTCAAGCCGATAAATTTGTGAAGAACACTGATGTTTTACTGATATTTCCTTGAAAATGCGTATAAAACATCTGATAATAGCCAGATAGAGCCCCAGATATAATAGGTCTATTCGACTTTTAATAATAAAAAATACCAACATATAATCCAGGATAAAATTAATTATGACCATGCAAAGCCCTCTCTTTCATAAACCGTTATTAAGTAGCCTGGTATTATCTATGATGCTGGTCGGTTGCGCTTCAACACCTAAACCCACTGCTAATGTTAATGATCCCTGGACTGGATGGAATCACGGCACTCAAACATTCAATGATAATTTAGATAAGGCAATTATCAAACCCTTAGCAAAGGGTTATCATTGGGTTACACCGGATCTGGTTAATCAGGGAATTTCTAATTTCTTCAGCAACATTAATGATATTGGCGTCACTGCCAACGATATAATGCAGTTAAAATTATCACAAGGGGGGCAAGATGCAGGTCGTTTCTTAATTAATACGACCGCCGGTGTAGGTGGCTTTGTCGATATCGCGAACCGAATCAATTTACCTAAACATAAGGAAGATTTTGGACAAACATTGGGATATTGGGGCGTTCCTTCAGGAAACTATTTAGTATTACCGGTATTTGGACCTAGCTCACCTAGAGATACCGTTGGCTTAGTCGGGGACGCTTTATTAAATCCGCTAACCTATGTCTCTGTTTTTGGTGGCGCAGCCGCTAATGCCGCCACTTCAGGGGCGAGATTATTAGATATCACAGATCATCGTGATGAATTAATGACAACTGAAAAAATCATTAATGAGGGCTCGGTTGATCGTTACGATTTTATTATGAACTCTTATAAACAAAACAGAGAGTATCTCATTAATGATGGTAAAGCGACGGATGAAAGTGATCCTGATATAGAAGACGATAGCAACACATCAGGAAAACCAGCGACTAATCAAAACCCTAGTTCTAAAGGGCACGGAACCCCTTCTGTTGCACCTTCTAACACGCAAAAACCCCATAGAACTTTAAAGTTATCTGAACCAAAGAAATAAACTTTCTTTGGGGCCTAAAAAAACCTGACTGTGTTTATGATTTCATAAAACACGGCCAGGTTTTTTTATGATTAAAGCTTAGATTCCGTTTGGAAAATCGTAACTGTAGTGTTTACGTAACGGCTTTACCACTTCCCACTGGCTGTCTAAGCCCGCATGAAACGAAACTAAATCACCGGGTAAAATACGAACAGGTTCACCACCTGCAGGTGTTACAAGAATTTCACCCTCAAGCACATAAGCACACTCTGTTTCATCAAAATCTATTGGAAACGTAGAGATTTCTTTTTCCCATATTTCCCAATTAGCGACGCCCAACTCTTTTAAACGTTCTTCACTTGGGCTGTGCTCGATAGTAATTTTGCTCATAATATTCCTATAAATTTAATAGTTTGAACGGTAATTGTAGCATCAAGCACCGCTATAATGCTATTTCAGGCCTGACGACTACCAGTCCCCGTGCCGTCCATGTTCTTCAATAAACTTACCAATACCCGATGGCTCACTCGTGATTTCAAAATGGAACAATTCACTATCATCATCAGTTGATTCAAAACGATCAACGACTAATTCAAACTCGGTTGCTTCATTGATTAAATCACCCTTTTCATCATATTCAGCATTCAAGCCATAACAATCGCCGAAAACGCCCATCAGCAAGTTTTCATAGACTGATAAGTAATGCTCTTCTTCAGAAGTATGCTCTTCTTCGGACGTCCAAACCGAAAAAGGGGTCTTATGAAGTTGTTCAAACCGTTTGGCAATTTCTATCTTTTGACTGTCGCTATTCATCTAATATATCGTTATCTTTATTAATGTATTCGTTAAGTAACACCTAATCATTATTAGGCTCATTTTTTTATTCAGTCGTATTGGCAATAATTTTATGAATACGCCTCGTGCTTATTGCAATAATAATTAATATAAAGGGAATTGAAACCCCTTCAACTAACTCAGGATTTACTTTCCAACCCAAGGCGTGCAAAGACTCTGAAATTTTACCCACCAAACTTGCCGCGTAATAGGTTATGGCGACTATTGAAATACTTTCAACCATCTGTTGCATACGTAATTGCATTTTAGCCCTCAAATCCATAGAGGTGAGCAAGCCTTGATTTTGGCGCTCAATAATAATATCAACCCGTGTTCGCAATAATTGACTTGCATTACTCACTCTTTCAGACAGAAGCGTAAAACGATGTGAGATAGATTGACAGGTATTAACCGCGGGTTCTAAGCGCCTTTTCATAAACTCCCCCAGCGTTTGAATCCCTTGAATTCTCACTTCTCGAAGATCATTCACGCGTTGCTCAACTAATTGATAATACGCACTTGCCGCCGTAAAACGAAATTGATTGCTAGAAATATAATTTTCAACTTCTGCAGCTAAAGTGGTTAACTCATCTAATAAAACCGCATCATTTTTATCTTGCATCGTCATTGCATTAGTAATGGTATACAACTGTCGATCTGATTTATTGAGGGCGGGATAAAGTTTTCGAGCAATAGGAAACGCCATTAAAGCCAACACCCGATACACTTCAATCTCAAACAAACGTTGCAACAAACGACCAGCTTGTTCAAAGCGCAATGAATTATTGATAATTAGAAACCGACTAAAACCATCCACATGAATTCTAAAATCCGTAAAAACAGAAGCTGCTCCACCGGTGACTTTAGATCCAATCACGGGATTACCGGCAAAATAAGCTGATAATACTGATAAATCAGTCGTTTCATTATAATCAATGGCTTCAGCAGAGGTAATGGAAGCATGTGCAGCTACAATGACCTGCCCTGATAGTTGTGATAACCAATCGACAGGGACTTTCTTTAAGGCAGGATCGGTAAAAATTTCAGCGGGCGTATCATCATGCACATAAAAACTATAAGTACTAAATTCACCGTGCTGTTCCCAACGAATCTGAAACGAATTAAAGCTGGCAATAAAGTGATCCGCGTCTTTTGCAGGAGGTGTCACCCCAAAACGTTCGCATAAACTAACCAGATGTTGACGCTCGTGCTGTTTTTCTTCATGAGTCAGTAATAAAGCCAGATGACTCGCCATAACCGGCAGATTTAAAATAAAAGGGGCTCTAGCATGAACTTCATTATGTAAAATAAATCGTTCAGGATGATTCTTGGGGATAGGAAATAAAGGTGTCACAGGTATGTAAAATCTCTCTAGTGTGTTAACTTTCTCAGCATAGGCCTATTCAATTAATGGCATTATTTTACCGTATATAGCATTGACTAGCCCCAAATACTTTTTTAAACATCAAACTATCAGGTTTATTAGTGTTTCTACTCTAGTAATTACTGCCAAACAAACTTAAAATAGCCAATTAGTTCATTATATTGAAGATAATCCATGAGTAACCTACCTAATTGCCCCAAGTGTGGCTCTGTATATACCTATAACGATGGCACATCAAATATCTGCCCAGAATGTGCCCACGAATGGCAAGATGCTGCATCTGACACGACGGATGATGATAAAGTCATTAAAGATTCAAATGGTAACATCCTGCAAGATGGTGATACCGTCACGGTGATCAAAGACTTAAAAATAAAAGGCACCTCTTTAGTTGTAAAAGTAGGCACTAAAGTTAAAAACATTAGACTCGTTGATGGCGATCATGACATTGATTGCAAAATTGATGGCATTGGCCCAATGAAGCTAAAATCTGAATTTGTAAAAAAGGTTTAAACCTTTTCTAATAGCCCACGTCTTAATAACGTCTCATTATTTAAACGGTTAAAGCAATACTATGGCTCAGTACATCTATTCAATGAATCGGGTTGGAAAAATCGTTCCACCTAAAAAATACATTCTTAAAGATATCTCTTTATCTTTCTTCCCGGGTGCCAAAATTGGTGTACTCGGGTTAAATGGTTCAGGTAAATCGACTTTGTTGCGGATTATGGCCGGTATCGATAAAGAAATCGAAGGCGAAGCGATTCCACAAAAAGGTATTAATATTGGTTACTTACCGCAAGAACCTCAATTAGACCCGACTAAAACAGTCCGTGGCAACATTGAAGAAGCGGTTGCTGATATTAAACAAGCCTTAGCGGATTTAGATGCTGTTTATGCGGCTTATGCAGCCCCCGATGCCGACTTTGATAAACTCGCTGCTGATCAGGCCCGCTTAGAAGACATTATTAACGCGTGTGACGGTCACAATCTTGATCGTCGTCTTGAAGTGGCAGCCGATGCTTTACGCCTTCCTGATTGGGATGCTGATGTAACAAATCTATCAGGTGGTGAAAAACGTCGTGTGGCTTTATGTCGGTTATTGTTATCAAACCCTGACATGCTATTACTTGACGAACCAACCAACCATTTAGACGCAGAATCGGTAGCGTGGTTAGAACGCTTCTTACATGACTATGCCGGTACCGTCGTGGCGGTCACCCATGATCGTTACTTCTTAGATAACGTGGCAGGTTGGATCTTAGAATTAGACCGAGGCTCCGGTATTCCTTGGGAAGGTAATTATTCCAGTTGGTTAGAGCAAAAGAGTAATCGTTTGCTCCAAGAAGAGAAACAAGAATCTTCTCGTCTAAAAGCCATGAAAGAAGAATTGGAGTGGGTACGTACCAATCCAAAAGGCCGTCATGCGAAGAGTAAAGCTCGATTAGCTCGTTTTGAAGAACTCTCTTCTTCTGACGTTCAAAAACGAAATGAAACTCAAGAAATCTACATTCCACCTGGACCTCGTTTAGGTGATATAGTCATTGAAGCGGATGCGATTCGCAAAGCCTTTGGTGAAAAACTCTTAGTCAATGACTTAAGTTTCAAACTCCCACCCGGCGGTATTGTCGGTATTATCGGCCCCAACGGTGCAGGTAAAACCACGTTATTCAGAATGATGGCGGGCTTTGAACAACCTGACTCAGGTACGTTAACCTTAGGTCAAACCGTACAAATGGCGTATGTTGACCAGCTAAGAGATGACCTAGACCCTAAGAAAACCGTCTTTGATGAAATTTCTGATGGCTTAGATATCATCACTGTCGGCAAATATGAAACCCCTTCACGTGCTTATGTGGGTCGTTTTAACTTTAAAGGCTCTGATCAAGGCAAACGTATTGGTGATTTATCAGGGGGTGAACGTAACCGTGTTCATTTAGCTAAATTACTTAAAACCGGTGGCAACGTCTTATTACTAGATGAACCGACCAACGATTTAGATGTTGAAACCCTACGTGCTCTTGAAGAAGCATTATTAGCCTTCCCAGGTTGCGCCGTGGTTATTTCGCATGATCGCTGGTTCTTAGACCGCATTGCCACACATATCTTAGCCTTTGAGGGAGACAGCCAAGTTGTTTGGTTTGAAGGTAACTATGAAGATTATGAGGCGGATCGTCATCGTCGCTTAGGCAGTGATGCGGACAACCCTAAACGGCTGAAATATAAAAAACTGTCTTAAGACACTCACTAAGCCCGCAAGGATGCGGGCTTAACGGGACTACAACTTATAACAAGTTACAAACTCAAACCGCTTGAGACATTAATCCGCACAACTCACTTTAATCCCTTCCCTTAAAATCCCCACCCTCGTTTCAACTAAACTAAACTGCTCTTTAGCACGGGTAATACCAGTATAAATCAGCTCTCGGGTTAACACTTGACTCAAATTATCCGGTAAAACTAAGGCCACGTGATTAAACTCAGAGCCTTGTGATTTATGCACCGTCATCGCATACGCGGTTTCCACATTCGGTAAACGTAACGGTGACACCCAATGCAAGCCACCCTCATATTCCTTACTATCCGCCGGAAAAACCACCCGAATCGTATCGGAATGATCGCGCAAGGCAATACCAATATCACCATTCATCAGTCCCAATGCATAATCATTACTGGTAATCATCACGGGACGACCTTCATACCACGCTTGCGGTTTTTGTTCTCCCACCAACCATGATTCTATGCGCTGATTTAAGCCTTCTACCCCCCAAACACCTTTACGCAAGGCACATAACACTTGAAAGGTATCAAACGCCTTTAAAACCTGTGTCGCCCACTCACTTATATCGCCTTTATCTTTAGGACGCGCCTTGATGACGGCACGACAATACCCATAACCTTGACATAAATCCGGTTTGCCGTGTGCAGTATTGCCCCAATTAGCTAACACCAGTTTTCTTAATAAGTTATCAGCCTTATCCACGATAGGGGAATCTTTTAATGCCTCCTTCTTCATCAGAATAGCAGAATCTTTGACTACCGATTCCTTCTTCGTCTCAAACAGTTTAGGTTTTAAATCACCATAGCTAGAATCGGCTAAAATCGATAAGGCACGCTCATAATCACCTTGATTCACTGCTTTGGCTAAATGCCCAATACCACTCTCTTGGCCAAACCGATAACTGTGCAACAACATAATGGTTTGCTGATTAATCAGCGTATTGCTTGCTAATAACTCGTTAACAGGCGCTTCTGGCAAAACTTGTTTTGCATAGGCCTCAATCCAGCACCGAGTTTCCTCATTATAAGAATGAGCCCCCGCCCCCAGACATAAATCACCCAATACAGAACCCGCTTCAACCGAGGCTAATTGATCTTTATCACCCAATAAAATCAACGTGGCTTTAGGAGGTAAAGCCACTAATACAGACGCCATCATTTCTAAATCAATCATTGACGCTTCATCAATGATAACAATATCAGCCACCAACGGATTATGTCGATGATGCTTAAATTGACGGGTATTAGGCCGACTGCCTAATAAACGATGTAAGGTACTGGCTTTAGTCGGCATCACCGCTTTTATTGCTTCATCTACGGTTAATTTCTCAATTGCTCCAGCAATAGACTCACTGACTCGTGCCGCTGCTTTACCCGTTGGGGCAGCCAATAAAATATTTAAAGGTGCGCTCTTGGGATCTTCAATTTGCGCGAGTCTTACAATTAAGGCTAACAACTTTGTTAACGTCGTCGTTTTTCCGGTTCCCGGTCCACCGGTAATAATACTAAACCTAGACCTTAAGGCTAAGACGCACGCGATCTTTTGCCAATCTAAAACAGGAGATAAATTAATATTCTGACTAGGCGTTTGCAAAGCGCATTTATCACTACTTTTATCCAGCAACGCCTCAGTCACCTTATCAAGGTTCTGATCAACACTGAGTCCAGCCGATGACTCAAGCGTCTGTTTATAAGACACGTTAGTAAAAAACAACGTTTCGATAAACGCCTCTAATTCCTCAGGCAAAGTCGTTAAATGTGGATGTACTCGTGACGCTATCGCCTCATCCACCACTTGCTGACATTGCCAATAACGCCGTAAATACAAGCGATTGCCTGATAATACTAATGGAGAATTACCCTCACTCGTTTCCACGACATTGGCGGATAACAAAGCCGCCGTCCAAGCCTGCAAAGAATAGGCTTTAAGTTTAGCTAAATTAACATCCTCACGTTGATCCTCATCAAGACAATTGATACCTAGAGTCGTTTCAAAATGCTGAGTAAGTTTTGCCAAATCTAAATAGACTTCACCGATACTCAATTGCTGACTCACTAAAGCCGAAGCCCAAAGCAATAAATCATTATCAGTATTTTCTTGTTGCGCAATAAACGCCACAAAAGCCCGATCCGTATGACTTAACCAACCAAACTGCATCCAACTCTTAATATTGTTATCAAACCACTGCGCTAAACCTGGACTGATCATACACTCTCTCCCTTCACTACTACATCACCCGCAAATAAACGATCCAACGCCTCTATCAACTCCTTTGGCGGTTTATTAAGCACCCGCCCACCTGACGCACTTTGACTGCCTCGTAAAAATAAATAGAGCCCACCACCCACATGGGTATCATAATCATACGCCTCACTCAACCGCGTCTTAAGCAAACGATGTAAGGCCAAAACATAAATGACTAATTGCAAATCATAACGCTTTGCTAACATAGCTTCGACTAGATTTTCAGCTTGAAAAGCCCGCTCATCCACACCTAAACTATTAAATTTATAATCCACCACATAATATTGATTATTATGCACAAACACTACATCGATAAAGCCTTTCATCAGTCCATGTACCGTGTTCTGCATTAATTTAGGCCGCGGCTGTCCTGGATAAAAATAGTCATTAACCCATTGATCTAAAACCAACACATCCACCTGCTCAGCACCCAGCAAAAACTCCATCTCAACCTGATACTGCCCCGCGGCTAAGGTACTTAATGAGACCTCATCTGTGGTTAATAGCGGCATGGTTAACCAATGCGCTAACGCTGTTTCAATTATAGCGGTTTTACCCGTCCATACCGCCGACTTAAACAAAGTATCAATCAGACCAGCCGTTTTCTCCTGACTCTCAGAAGCGGCCTTAAAACCCTCACGACCACACTGTTCTAAAAGCGCATGAACTAACACACCCGGCCCCGCCCCTTTAGGTAAGCTATAAATACTCAGCTCTTTTGACGAAGAACCCCCGCCCTCTTCAGACTCAAACTCGTCTGCTTGATTTTCTTGATGCGCAGACTCGGGCTCCTCAGGTAACTTATCTACCCCCGTAGCATACCCGGCTTCACTGTGTTTTAAGGCGCTATAACTAGCAATCCACCAATGATCACTAATGGTCGTGTGTGCTATTCTAGCAGTTCCTAAATTCTGTTGATCATTAACCGCTTGATAAAATGCCTCATTCACTTCAGGTAACGATTCCACCGCAATCGCTGTACACGCCTGCTCACCCTCACCCACCATCGTTAATAATTGCGCTTTTAAAGCATCAGAGGTGGTATCTTCTTCCCAGCCCAGTAAATACCCCATCGCACTCTTATGTAATTGACAGGCTTTACTATTGCCACTTTTTATAGGAGCCAACCCCAACCAACAGGCATAACGTGCCCGTGTCATTGCCACATAAACCAACCGTAAATCTTCTTGTAACCGCTCGGTATCGGTTAAACTTTGACTGGCTTCAGATTTATTCAAGTCCACCTGTAACTCATTATTATCATCATGATAACGATAATAACTGTCTTTAGAACTGGGTTCTCTAAAGCTACAAATAAAAGGTAAGAACACTAAAGGATATTCCAAACCTTTGGATTTATGAATGGTGACAATTTTGATTAAATTAGCATCACTTTCTAACCTTAAGATATTTTCATCCGCCCCCGCACTCTCATCCACCACCGCTTCAGCTAAATAACGAATCAAGGCCGCTTCACCTTCTAATTGGGTACTGGCCTTTTGTAATAGCTCCGCTAAATGCAATAAGTTCGTTAAACACCGTTCGCCCTCATGATCATTAACCCCACTGTAATGTAAGCCAAAATCATTAATTAAACGTCTCAAGGCCGGTAAAATTCCTTCTTGTTGCCAACGTTGATGGTAGCCATTAAAACGCTCTAATTGCACTTCCCAACTACTTTCTTCTATCGCAAAGTGTTGTAATTGTTGATAGGTATAAGCAAAGGTAGCCGTACTTAAAGCCGCTCGAACCCTAGACTCATTGCGAGGCTCAGCCAAAGCTTTTAACCATATCAACACATCAAGCGCTTCTTGACTGGCATAAATGGAATCCCGCTCAGACAAATACACACTGGGTAACTTGCGTTTAACCAAGGCTTTACGCATCGCCTTAGCTTCAGTACCCGTGCGCACTAAAATAGCAATATCACTGGGTTGTAAGCTTTTAAACCCCGACGCATCATCCATAAATCCCGTGCGCTGTTCAGGTGCGGCATTCAATAACTGTACAATTTGACTCGCCGTCACTTCAGCCATCTGCTCCCTATAATCACCTTGAGACACGGGCTCATTGGCTTCCAACACCCAACATGTTAAGGCCTTAGCCGCCTCACCCTTAACTACAAAATAATCAGACCGACCTTTAGCTTTAACATCCATAAACGGTAAGGGGTTCTTAGCATCAGCTTGATCGGCCTTCCTAAATAAAAACGCCCCTTGTGCTTGCTTTGCATCCGCAGTTAAAAATACCCGATTAACGGCTTTTACCAATGCGTCCGTTGAACGAAAATTGGTATCTAAGGTGTAATGCTTGTCTTTAGTCGCGGCATGAGCTTTTAAATATGTAAAGATATCTGCCCCTCTAAAGGAATAGATCGCCTGCTTAGGGTCACCAATCATAAAACAACCTAACCCGTTGTCTTCCTTAGCGGGATACAGTTTTTCAAAGATACGATACTGAATGGGATCGGTATCCTGAAACTCATCAATCAACGCCAGCGGAAATTGCCCCCGAATCACTTCAGCAAAACTCTCCCCATTAGGCCCTTGTAACGCCGCATCCAAACGGGTCAACATATCATTAAAAGACATCTGTGCCAGACGATTCTTCTCAGTTAAACATCTCGCCCGCATCCAATGCACCGCATGTTCCATTAAGACTGTTTTTAAAGTCGGCAAGGCAGCCAGTTTTGCAGGCAACTGCCCAATCACATCGAATGCCGGATGACTCGGTGGCGTGGACTTCGCCAAAGCCGCCATTCCTTCAGTCGATAAATTAATGAACCCCTGACCGATATTCAACTCAATTTGATTGGGGGTATTTACCCAGGCTTCTATCTTGTCAAACCAACCCGCTCTATGCCTAACATTATAATTACCCGCAGGTAATACCTTACTGTTCACCGCGTGATCAATTATAGGACGAAGCTCAGCAACCCAATCTTTCCATGGACTTTTCAGAGCCTCTAATTCAGTGTGCTGGTGCTTAAAAAAAGCCGCACATAAGTCAGTAATCGTTTGACCCTTACTGCTACTATTACCAATGGGTTCATCTTTAGTTAATAAGTCTTTAACCACTTTCTGCAAGGCTTCAGGCTGTTTAAATTCAGCATAAACCGCCTCTAAATAAGGTGCCTCCATAGACAAGGCATAATAAAAGATGCGCCAATAATCCCGAGCCACTTGATTTAATAGTTCCGTATCATCGGTTTTAACTTCTTGACGAAACAAACTGCCACTATCAAAGGCATGTTGTTGCAACATTCGGTTACACCATCCATGAATGGTATACACCGCCGCTTCATCCATCCAATTGGCTGCCAATTCAAGACGCTGAGCACACTGTGCCCAACGCTCTTTAGGATAATACGCCCTTAACCCCTCCACAAAAGGATCAGTCTTTTCAGTCTTCTGTCTAAAATACCGCGCGGTAGAACTTAACCGCTCCCGAATCCGATCCCGCAATTCTTTTGTTGAAGCTTCAGTAAACGTAACCACCAGAATATCGGGTGGTAACAATTGTCTACTTTGTAAAGCATCCGTTAATTCATGACCCAAAATTAAACGCACATACAAGGCCGCAATGGTATACGTTTTACCCGTACCGGCACTAGCCTCAATTAACCGAGTACCGTGTAAGGGGAAACTTAAAGGATTTAACGCTTGGCTTTCCTGACTCATCCTTACTCTCCTTTACGCACTTTGATAGTGTTATAAGCGTCGGCATACAAATACTCGGCCCATACAGTAAATTGTTCTGTCGCACATAAATCAGCAAAAGACGGATAAAAGCGGTGCAAATAGTTATCATAAGTGACCTCACCATAACTCCATTCATCACCTTCATAGGCTTTTTTAGCGTGCTCTAATTCATTCTTTGGCAACCAAGCAAACGCCGATTTTATTGCAACCGGTAGTGGTGTTTGTAACCCTTGATACCAACTAACCACCAGTTTTTGTAAAATGGCTAAAGCCTCCTCTGGTAACAAGGATCTAATCTCAAGCACCGCATCAGCACCCACAATCACGGTCGTCAGATTTACCCCTGAGGCAAGCGCAGTTAAATGTCTAACCCAATGACTCATTAACGATTTAAAACTAATTTTATTTTTCTTATGTAACTCTTGAGCCGTGAGCATCAACAAACACAAATCTCCTTTATCATTCTCACGCAATCCTACTAGATTGCCTGTCACCGGTATCGTTTTATTTGCATCAATCGCCACCGCGACATTAATCGCCTGAGGCGCCTTTTCAACCGTATAGACTTGTAACAACTCGTGATACGATTCCCAGGCCGTTTTAACCGGCGTAGCAAGCTCTTGAAAGCTGAGTTTAGAGAAGCCCGCTAAAGGTAAAGTCCCTGTAGCCATCATCGTTTGATAGCTCTGTTTAAATAATTCATCTAACTGACTATTTTCATTGCTTTTTAAGACCTCTAATAAGGCCTCTTTATGTTGATACACTTGCAAATGATCAAAGCCAAAGGGTTCATTATCTTCACTGGTGCTGGTATCATCCTCAAAACTAAACTTTAAAGTATGATTACAATACGTCTTAACAGGCGCTCTTAAGAAACGACCCAACGCCTCCACAGATACCGCTTCAGGCGCATCAAAATGGTTATTTAAACGGCCCTCTGCACCGCGTCTTAAAATATCCATCTCAAACCATTCTTTACTGTAAGTAAATAAAGGCGATGCAGGATCAACTGGCAAATAATTAACACTAAAGGGTTGCAACGGATGTTCTATGGTTAACGCCTCTATCCATTGAAACGGCTTATCCTCTGCCGCTTTAAAGCCTTTAAGCGTCCAACTTTGTGCCACAAACTCACGCAATTGACTTAATAACACCGAGGGCGGTATTTCACTATTATCCCGGACACTTCGACCTACCCAACTTAAATACAGTTGCGCACGGGCAGACAACACCGCTTCTAAAAACAAATAATGGTCATCTTGCCGACGTGATCGATCACCCGGACGGTAATGGCCCCGCTGACTCATTAAATCAAAACTTTGGGCTTGTTGAGTGCGCGGATATTCCCCATCATTCATCCCTAATAAACACACGACCTTAAAAGGAATCGCCCGCATTGGCATTAAAGTACAAAAATTAACCCGACCACTCAAAAAGCGTTGCTGTAAGTTGGGCTCATCCACAATCGCCAACCACGCTTCACGCACGATATTAATGGGCAAGGTATCCTCAGGCCCTAACTTCGCCTGATTACTATTACTTTTCCAGCGCCCCAACGCGGTCTTTAAATTCTCTAGGGTTGTCGCTTCACGCGGTTGAGTGGGCTCAAAGAAATCATCCAACAAGGTGAGCAAGACTGTTTCCCAAGCCTCGACAGATAACTCTTGACGTAACACCGGCACATACGCCGCTAATTTCTCTTGTATCCAAGACAGTCCACCCAAATATTGCGCTTCTAAGCCCCCAATATTTGGATACGGTTCAATGCCATTAAAAGCCTGCCCAGCACCGACGGCATAGCCTAATAACAACCGCTGCAAACCAAAGGCCCACGTATTCGCAGTTAAATGCTCAGGCATTGATACCGTTTGTTGACGTTGTTGACTGTCTAAGCCCCAACGAATGCCCGACTCCTGCAACCATTGATGTAGTTTAGGAATGGCCTCTTCAGCAATGCCAAAGCGTTGTCTTAAGGCCGGCACTTCAAGCAACCCTAAAAACTCACTGACCTCAAAGCGAGACTCAGGCAGTTTTAACAACACCTCTAAAGCATTTAATAACGGGTTTTGACCTCGCTCTTGTTGATCTGCCAAACTAAAAGGAATATAGCGCTTATCGTCTCGATCAATCTGTCCAAACACCGCCCGAATGTGCGGCGCATAACGATTGATATCCGGCACCATCACAATCACATCACGCGGATGTAACGGTTGACCGTTGATTTCTGCCGCATTAAAACGCGCTAACAACTGATCATGTAAGATCTCAACCTCACGTTGTGGACTGTGTGCCTTATGAAACTGTAACGAATCATCCAAAGACACTAGCACACTCGGTTGTTCTGGCACCGGCTCTAAATCCAGAATACTTTGCTGCACTCGTTGCAACAAGGTCCGTTGTGAATCTTCCGCATAATCTTCAAACAAATCTATTTTGTTATCTGGCCACGGCCAATTCTTATAGGTACTTTGATCATCAAAGAGATCTAATAAACGTAAATAATCTCGACCTTGTTTACCCCAAGCCGCTAATAACGGATTAGCATGTTGATGTAAATCCTCAAGACTTAAACTGGCATCCATACCCGTTTTATAAGCTTGACGCTGACGTTCGGCTTTTAATAATTCTTTATCTTCAATAATATCGGCCCAATAATGCTGACACGGATTATGTACAAACAACACCACTTGGCTAAACTGGGCAATCTTAGCTAACACTTCCAGCGCTTGTTGTGGCAAGGTCGACAAGCCAAACACAATAATCCGTTTAGGCAATACCGGCTGACTTTGATCTACACGCGCCATAAATTCAGCATGAACCGATGCACGACTGGCTTTATAACTGTCTTCAACACCCAAATCAGTCATCAACGCCCGCCACAATAACGCCTGCCAACGTTGAGCTTCGGGTAGGGGACTTGGCTTGCCCTGAGCATCTTGCAACACATCTCGACCTGCTGCCCAATCAGACAACCAATCAGAACGATACACTTGATATTGATCAAAGATATCGGCTAACTGTTCCGCCAATTGAAAACGCTTACGAGACTGGGTATCGTCTTTTAAAAACTGTAACAGTATTTCAAAACCGGTTTGTGAACAGAGTGTCGGCAATAAACGGTATAAGCGCCACAGTAAAATAGGCTTCGCCAACAACTGTTCAGTCGGAATCGAATGACCCAACACTGCACGATAAACTTGCCAAATAAAAGTAGACGGTAACTTAATCTCCAAGGCCGCCGCCACTCCCAAAGCAGTATTATGGGCCAAGTTTTGCTTTAACCATTGCCCCATCCCATTATTGTTAACTAAGAACACCTCATTATCTAAGGGGGCTAAAGGATTATTCTGCAACCAATAGGACACCACGTCTAATAAAGATTCCAACTTATTAGAATGGATTAAGGCAATACCGCGATTAATTTCAGCCGTTGAATCATGACTCATAAACATTCTCCCCAAACAGCTTCCCATAATTTCGGCATGACTTCACCGGATTTACCGCGTAAATTACAATGTGCATACTCATCTAAATCAGTGGATTCTGGATTAATTTGTAGCACGTAAGCACCACACTGTGACGCTAAATACGGTAACGAAGCCGCCGGCTGAACGTCCATAGAACAACCAATACTCACAAACACATCGCTCTCAAAACTGGCAATCTCAGCCAGATTTAACGTAGAGGCGGGTAAGGCTTCATGAAACCAAACCACATTAGGTCTTATTAAAGTCCCGCATTGCGGACATAAAGGCGGTTCTGACACAGTAAGATCAACCGAAGTCGTAACGGGATGATGCCGCACACATTTATATTGGGCAATATTACCATGTAGTTCCAGCACGGCTTGACTGCCCGCCCGTTGATGCAAATTATCGATATTTTGAGTAATCACTGTCACCTTAGACGCTTTAGCTTGCCAACGCGCCATCACTTGATGACCCAAATTGGGTTGTAAACCTTGTATTTGCAAACGACGTTGCGCATACCATTGCCACACTTGCTTAGGATTATTTAGAAACCCATCCAAGGTGGCAAAGGTTTCCACATCAAAATCCACCCAGAAGCTATCCTTCCCACCGCGAAACGTCGGAATACCACTTTCAATAGAGGCTCCTGCACCGGTAAAAAACACTACATTATTGGCAGAACGTAAACGATCGAGTAACAAAGCATCAAATATCATAATAGACCCGAAGAAGTAAAAAACTAAGGCAAAGAGACGTCTTAGAGAATATTTTACGATGCTTAAACGTCAGGGTAGGTCGTGAAATGACAATTAATTAAATTATTTACTAAATATACCCTGCCACCCCCCGGAGATAAGCCGAGTAATTTGCATCAAGATAAAGGGGACTGATAAACCCGCCGGCGCCACTAAATAACGAGACTCCCAGTGCGGAGCAAACTTGGCTTTATACTCATACAAGCCTTCAAAGTTATAAAAGTGCTCACCCATTTTAAAAATAGTCGCCCCCACTTTATGCCATAAAGGTGCTAAAGGCCGACTCTCTAAACCTGCCAAAGGCGCCATACCTAAAGAAAACCACTGATAGTTCTTATCTTTGCCCCATAACATCAACTCAGCAAACAAAAAATCCATAATGCCGCTAGGACTATCAGGGTTATATCGCATTAAATCGATAGTTATTACCTCATGTTCATGGGTGTGCCACACATTCGCAAAGGCTTTAATCTGACCCTGCTCATCTTTAACGACCGCCACATCTGTGTTGCTCACATAACTTTCTTCAAAGAACCCTAAAGAAAAACCTTTCTCACGGGTATTCTTATTAAGCAACCACGCATCTGATATTTCTCTTAATACCGGCATCACATCTGCAACGGCTACACCCGATAAAATCTCAAAACCATAGCCCAAGCGATTAAACTTATTACGCGCACTGCGCTGAGACTCCCGATGTTTACCTTGCAAAGTAAAGGTCGTTAAATCAACTTTTGCTTCTTCGCCTAACTTAAATAACGATAAACCCAAGTCCAGATAAGCGGGCAACCATTCTGTAGTGGCCTGATAAAACACAATCTTAGCGCCATAATGATCGGCCTGCTCTAAGAATTGATACAACAATTCCTCAATAGCCTCGGGTTCACCCACGGGATCACCCATCGCAATCCAAAACTGCGAAGTAGTCGCATACATAATAAAAGCGGTACGCTGTGGATTCCAAAACAGATACTTATCACCCAATAAAACCAAGAATCCTTCTGTATCCGTTGACTTCATTAAAATCTGCCGTGCCTCTTGCAACTCCGCCTCAGTCGGTTTTAAGCGTGATTGAGGAGGCGCAACGCCCAATAAGCGAAACAAACTATACGCCACAATCAACACAGTCATTAATAACAATGCCCGTAAAAATCGAGGCGCACTGCCCTCATAAGAAAACTGCCACCATAATTCTTGTGAAAACCCCACATCCCGATAAGCAAAGAAACCTAACCACACTGAACCCACAATGACCATCGTCACAATCAACAACCACGGCCTAGAAAATGACATTCGTAATAAAGAAGAACGGCGTTGAAAGTAACTTCGAGTCGGTAACATTAAACAAAAAATCACCAACAATAATAACGCCTCTTGCCAATCAAAGCCTTTAAGCAAGGACGCCAACATACCCACTAAAAGCAAGCCTAAACTACCAAACCACGCCGCATCCAACTTAAGCCAAATGCCTCGCGCTAACAGTAACAACAACACCCCGACCAGACTACCACTTAAATGTGACAACTCCAGCACCGGTAAAGATACAATATCTCTTAAAGGCTCCAATAACTCGGGATCAGTCGGAATAGATCCTGAAATCAGTAATAACGCACCAGCGAGTAACAATAATAAAGAATATAATTGTGGCACAAAGGTTAACAAGACATGATAAACCGCAGAACCCCCCACCGCTATTAAGTCTTTGCGACTATAAATCTCGTAACCTAAGAGACTAATACCCGCAATCAACAAAGGCATAAAATAATAGATAACCCGATACAATAACAACGCACCAACCAAGATCAAATGATGATCCGTTGATTGAATATCCGACATTAACCACAGAAAGGCACTCTCAAAAACCCCAATGCCACCCGGCACTTGACTTAAAACCCCAACCACCTGTGCCACCACAAACACCACAACAAAGGCACCAAAATCAATATCTATTTTATTAAGCAACAACACCCATAACACCAAAGACGACAACACCACGTCTAAGCTAGAAATGACTGTTTGCCACGCCGCCATGGATAAAGACGGTAAAGAAAGCTCAAAACCTTTAAGCAAAATAGGTTTACGCCATAACGCCACCGCGCCCCAATAACCCACCAAGGCTGCCAAACACACAAAACTCACCCAATGAATCGGCTCAGGCACTTGCGTCGTAGATGATAAATAATACGGCAGCAATAAACTCCCCACCAAGCCTAAAGTCAGTGCACCTAATAAATAAGTGAGGGTCTGAAACAACGAGATTTTAAGAATATCCCAACCCGGCACCCCCCATTTAGAATAAAAACGATACCGAATAGAGCCACCAGCCGCCCACGCATGACCGGTATTATTACTAATCGCATAACTCAATAAAGCCGCCGCCATCATCTTAGGTATGGTGATATTTTTATGACCGGTATACCGTAAAGCTAACCAATCATAAGCCGCTAATACTATATAATTAAGTATCGTCAGAAGCACCGACGCCAATACAATACGCATCGGCATCGCCTCCAAATGCAACAAAATATCACTTAAGTCATGGACCTGAATTTGCTTATGCACGATATAAAGCGCACACCCAAACAATAGAATCGGTAACAGATGCACGACTTTTTGTAATAAGCGACTCATACTAGTTAATCCCTTTTTGCTGGTATACAGCAATAATTTGCCGGGTTAACTTGGGATAATCCTGATCAAAATGATGCCCACCTTGCAATTCTAAAAGGGTCGCTTCCGTATTTCGTAAATCTGTACACGCCGTTTCAGTTTTTTCCTCAGAACCATAAATACATAAAATTTTCTGCTTAGGTATGATAGCCAACTCCGGAGCTAAACCCATCTCACCGGCACTACTCCCCAACCACCCTGACACATGAATCTCAAAATCTGCCGTCTCTGCCAAGGCAATTAACACCAACAAAGACACACTGTCTTTATCTTGTTGCGGTAAGCGGTTATATAACACGGGTAAAATATCTGCACCAAAAGAATACCCCGTTAATACAAATGACTTAACGTGCCAATGGCTTCGATAATAAGCCATTGTCGCTGATAAATCAGCCGCCGCTTGTTCGGGTGTTTTATGTTCCCAAAAATACCGCAACACATCCACACCGACTACTGGATAATTGAGTTTAACCATTTCACTGGCCACAGTTTTATCCAAATCACGCCAACCCCCATCACCCGAATAAAACAAAGTGACATTCTCACTGGGCTGATTCGTTGGCACTTCAACTGTAGGCATCGGCGGTTGATTACTATCAAGCTGACCTAAACTTCTATTTAACTCATCTAATAAGAGTGAATCCAACGGCGTATCATAGGCAGCAATACGAATATCCATCACCCCCAACTCTTTAACTAACACCCCGGTTTTAGCATCCGGTTGATCCGTCCAAGCAGAACGCCAATGGCTTTTTAACGTAGCGGTCGAGATTGCTTGAACACTGTTTGGACATAACACTAGATTGTTAGGTAAAGACAGTGAAAAACCCACCGATAGATTATGATCCGTTAATAATGCAGGAGCTTGCGCATTTAAAAAAGGAATCAGCGCCCCCTCGGCTAACCCAGCAACAATCGGTTGAGTACCTGTAGGCTCAGGTGGCAAATGGGTTAACAACGAGGTAAGTGCCGTTGAAACGACCGTAGGCTCAACACATTGTCCCGTTGGCACTTTTAAGTGATTAACAAATGTTTGAGTATCCATTACCGCCGCAATCAAACCTTTAGCGGCCAAACGCTTACTTAGCTCAGTAGCCGGATACTGTTTAGTATCAACAAAAGCCACCATCAAACCACTTGAAACACCCCAAGCGACTTGAGATAACTCAAGTGTACCGTCTTCAAGTTGGACTGTTTTAGAGAAGAGAGGTGGGTTGTTATAAGCAACAGCACCTAAAACAAAGAGGATAAGGCCGGTAACAATACCAAGTAACCATCGAGTTTGTGTTTTCATGATATCTATTTCTCTTACTATTCAAAGTGTCACAACCAACATCAGACATTGTACCCATACATATAATAGTTTCTTATCTTAATTCAGCGTATTTAAATCAATCATTAAGAACTTAGCAATTAATTGATTAATCTCTTGAGCATGGGTAATGGGCGCGGCATGACCCGCCTCATCAATCACTTCCAGTTGGCCATGGGCTAACTTTTGAGCTAACTCAGAGGAGTGTTTTAAATCAATAATATCATGCTCACCCGTCACAACTAAGGTCGGTGCGGTAATGGCATACAATTCAGTTGGCTGTAGTTGGGGTTCTGTCCGCCAAAGCTCATTAAGCTCGGCTTCAAGGGCTTGATGATGAGCCCCTGCCCCAGACCACACACCATGAAACCAATGCCGAAGGGCTGTAAAGAAACTATTATACGATTGATATTGCTGACTATCCACTTCAAGAATCACCCCAGAAGGATGAAAGTTGGCACTAATTGCCACAATTTTACCGACGCGTTCGGGGGCTTCTAATCCCAGTAACAACCCAATAATGCCACCATCACTCCAACCCACAATATCAGTACGCCCAATACCCAACTTATCCAAGACTTGTAATGTATCTTCAGCAAAAACCTGATAACTGAGTTTGGCATGGCCATGCGTTGAATAGCCATGTCCGCGCGTATCAATCAAGATTACTTTTCGACCCGCTGAGACTAACCAAGGTATTTGAGAAAACCAACTGAATTTATTACTTAAGCCACCATGCAACAATAGCAACGGCTCACCCTGACCATAAGCGACATAATGAATCTTAGCCCCTTGATACTCAATATTACCGGTTTCAACTGAAGTAGAGCTGCATACTTTCCAGAGTAAATAGTTAAACACATTGACTGACATTGGCTTAAAGCCAACAAAAACGGACAGTAGAATTAAAGCAATACAACTGATGGGGATTAAACGTTTCATGGCTGCCTAAGGCTAAAAGATGTTTAACCTCAGATAATACCTTTAAACTAATAAGGATGATAGGTACCTAAAAAATTTAAATATCCCAGGGAGAGGGTGCGCCCCGACTACGAATTATCAAACACTGACAGAGCGTTTATACCTCGTGAGTGTTTGATAATTCATTAGCCTGAGTAGAATTAGAAACTATTGAACAAGAGCCCACTGATTAGTTTGTGGATTTAAACAAGCGACGCGGTTTTCGGTTAATTTCTGACCATTGGGAAGCGTTGCTACCTCTTGTAAATTTTGACATTGCTGTTGGGTCTGCGCATTGTAATTTTGTTGGCCAACCGGATTGATTTGCATTGCACTGCCCGTTTGAGGATTGGTCCATTGTTGCGCTTGGCTTATTGATCCCGCTTGTAAGACATTGGTTAATTGTTGTAAGCGAAAGCTTTGATCAGCCGCAGGTAGTTGTGAGCCTATTTGACCATTTAAAACACTGCCCACCATGTTTTGTAGCATAGCAGTTTCAAGGCTGTTTACAATCGGATTACTGGAACCCGCCGCACCTAAAAGGCTTGCAACTCCTGGAGTCCCTGTATTGTTGGCATTAGGACCCAAACACCCCGCCAATAAAGTGAAAGATGCAGCATAAACAACGGTTTTTAATGTATTCAAATGTTTCATCATATAGCCTTATTAAGAGTGAATTAATGTGAGAGTGTACCGCCAAAACGAGTTGATATTAACAGAATAATCACAGCTATTCACTATTCATCAACCATACCTACAATACCGTCTTGTCTACGATCAATACGTTCCTTAAAAATCGCAATATAACGAATATGGGACAGCGCCATTCAGTTGGAAGATAAACAGAACTCTATCTTAAACTAAGGCATTATTTGTCTGGACAATGGGGTCCACTTTATTGTCGCTATGAACATCAAGGCTTAAAATCCGGAACCTATTACCGGTTTCGTATAGCCTTGGTTTCAAAATTAGGCACAACTGATTTTTGTGCCCCCGTCACTAAGTTAATCAATTAACCCGGT
>CAIPDT010000096.1 GCA_903863905.1 uncultured Methylococcaceae bacterium | reverse complement strand
TGACTCAACAAAATGAACAATCCCAGACCAATGTGCGCGAACCGTATTGGCAAGCTTCATAAATGCTGGAATTTTGGCAGCCTTTCAATTCATCATGTTCTTTACGTTCAATGATACGTACCTGATTCATAGCCTCATTCAATAATTTCACGACATGAAATCTATCAAAAGTAATCTGTGCATCAGGAAAGGATTCGGCAGCGCCGGCTATAAATGACGGCGACAAATCCATGCTGATTTGTTTCACGTGTATCGGCTCAACACCTTTAATAAGGTAAAACCGCTGCCGGCGCGCGCCTAGGGAACCTCTACCACTCGAACTTTTCCATCAGTAGTGGTTATGCGAGGCACCGCACAATGGAGGTAACAGGTGTGCTCAAAAAAGCTTAAATGTTGCCACTGCCGTTCTACGGTATCATGAACCGGACAAGCCACTTCGCCTCATCTGGGAAGCGTGAGCCTGTTATAAAATCGATATTCAGATGAAGTTCGCTACGGGCTGATTCATCTGTAGAAAAGGTCACGTCTTTGACTTGCCAGGGGGATTGTAGGCCTAAAGCCAAGCTAAATAATATTTCACTGTTCATGGCTATATTAATGCATTACCCACTACGATTCACATAGAGCCGAAAACTTGAACATCGAGTATTAGCTTGCTTCAAACTTGCACAAATGGAATTCAAGCCTGCATTTTTAGACCTAGGGAGCGTAATTATTTAAAAGAAGTCCGCACTACTTGCGCTCGAAAGCACACTATTTGGAGAAGTCTGTAGAAAAGTTGATCGGCCCAGCACATTATTTAGCCAGATTTGTACAGAAGTTGGTTAATTGTTTGCTGGATCAGGTCACTTTTGTACAGAAGTTGGAAGGGGTTTTAATAGCTTCTGCATAAATTTTCTGCACCGGAAACCAATGTTTGATTGATAGATGTTGTGCCATAGTCACCATTACTTATCACCAAGGCTCACTTAAGCTATTACTCGATGTTCAAGTTTTTATAACTTGTTGATTTTAAGTTATACAGGAGTTATTTAAAATCAATAACTTATATTTTATTTGAAACAATATAGAATAACCTCAAAAACCTGAATTTTATGGTTCTTAACTTATTGTTTTTAAAAGCCCATAAAAAACCTTGACAATAAAATGGTAAGGTAGGTATGTTAACCGGATTATTTAATAAGGTGTAAGGTTTACGAAGCAACGCAATGACCAATCTGTTCCCTCTTGTTCGAACTGTCGGGGTTTTTGACTCCGGTGTCGGTGGCTTATCCGTACTTAAAGCGATAAGAAAAAAGCACCCCACCATTGATTTTATTTATATTGCGGATTCGGGAAATGCGCCCTATGGAAGCCGATCAGCAGAGTTCATCGAAAGTCGAGCATCTCATATTGCAGACTCACTGATTGAAGCAGGTGCAGAGATTATTGTTGTGGCATGCAACACCGCCACTGCAATAGCCGTTGCAAAGCTACGGGCAAAGCTGACCGTGCCTATTGTTGCGATGGAACCTGCCATAAAACCAGCAGTCGCCCATACAAAAACCGGAGTGATAGGCGTGCTAGCCACAGAAAGAACTATAGAAAGTCCCACGGTGGCAAGGTTATGCAAGGAATTTGGTCAAGGTGTGAATATTCTCTTACAACCCTGCCCTGGCTTTGTAGAACTGGTTGAGCGGGGCGAACTTTCATCTGATTACACTTACGCGTATCTCAAAAAAATTATTTCCCCATTGATAGCCCAAGGTGCTGATACACTGGTACTTGGCTGTACGCATTATGTATTTTTGGAACCCGCGATACAGCAGATTGCTGGACCGGGAGTCCGTATCATTGAATCATCAGCTGCCGTTGCTCGGCAAACCATGCGTTATTTGGGCATTCAGAATAATATCAAGCTCAGTGAACCTGCTGGCAAGGAGTTGTTCTTGACCACAGGCTCACCAGAAAATGCCCAGTTTATCTTTTCACAACTCTGGGGCAGTCAGGTTGAGGTTCTGCTTATATAAAAATCTCGACAGCAAGATTAAGCAAAGTCAGTACCAGACTTCCCACCAATGCAGATCCAAAGCCCTGAACGCGAATACCTGATACCAGTGCGGCCATCAACCATAGCATCAGTGCATTAATCACCAAAAGAAAGAGCCCAAATGTTACAATCGTAAAAGGTAGTGTAAAGAGAACCATGACGGGCCTTACAACGGCATTCACAAAACCAAGCACCAAAGCACCTACGAGCGCAGAGCCAAAGTCCTGCACATAAATACCTCTGACCAGATTAGACACAAGCAATAATAAGACGGCTGTTAAAAAGAGATGTTCAAGGAAGACAAACATAATAATGTGTATGTGTTGAGTGGTTCTACTAACTTATTTGCCAATACAAAAACTGGAGAAGATTTTTCCAAGTAGGTCATCAGAAGTCACCTTACCAGTGATTTCTGATAAACTCATTTGAGCCTGTCTTAAATCTTCGGCCACTAATTCACCGGCTTGATTAATTTGTAATTGGCTTAAGGCGTTTTCTACAAACTCACTGGCAATTCTGATGGCTTCTATATGACGTCTTCTGGCTATAAATACATTATCAGTGGCTTCATTAAAACCGACACTTTCTTTCAAATGTTGTTTTAATAAATTAAGACCTTGGCCTTTTTTGATAGAGAGATAACAACTCAATCCAGTGTCAGTTTGCTTTAGTTCAGGCTCAATATTGATCAAATCAATTTTATTATAAACCTTTATAATCGGTATATGCGGCGGTAAGAGACTGAGTAAGTCGTCTGTTTCGGGTTCTCTGACATCAATCAATAATAAAATCTTATCTGCTTTTTGAATCTCGACATGCGCTCTGCGGATACCTTCTTTTTCTATGGAGTTATCACTGTCTCGTAAACCAGCGGTATCAATAATATGCAAGGGCATACCATCTAACTGAATACGTTCTCTGAGTACATCCCGAGTCGTTCCGGCTATATCCGTTACGATAGCGGCTTCATGTCCGGCTAAGGCATTCAGTAAACTTGATTTACCTGCATTGGGCTTCCCTACCAAAACCACTGTCATACCATCACGTAATAAACGACCTTGTTGCGCCGTTTTTTGAATATCTTGAATACGAGCTAATAATCTAATGACTCTATTTTCAACCACACCATCGGTTAAAAAATCAATTTCTTCATCAACAAAGTCAATAGCTGCTTCAACATAAATACGGAGTTCGGTTAAATCTGTAACCAGTTCATTAATTTGTTTTGAAAAATCACCTTGCATCGATTTTTGTGCAGAACGAACCGACTGTTCGGTACTGCTTTCAATTAAATCTGCAACGGCTTCGGCTTGAGCCAAATCTAATTTATCGTTTAGAAAAGCGCGTTCGGTAAATTCGCCAGGATTGGCTAAGCGAGCACCTAAAGACAGAACTCTACGTAAGAGCATATCCAATACCACAGAACCGCCGTGACCTTGAAGTTCAAGTACATCTTCACCGGTATAAGAGGCTGGGCCAGGAAAATAAAGACTAATCCCTGAATCAATGATATCGCCATCACTCCCTATAAAAGAAGTAAATGAAGCATAACGAGGTTTTAGGGGTTTATTAAGAAGGTGGGTGGCAATCTCAGAAACTAAAGCCCCTGAGATTCGCACAATACCAACACCGCCATTCCCTGGCGGTGTTGCAATCGCTGCAATGGTATCTTGATGTAAAAGCAATTTAACCTGCTTTTTCTATTTGCTTAGTAATGTAGGTTTGTTGAATGATTGATAAAGTGTTATTGATAACCCAATATAAAACCAAACCTGCAGGGAAAAACAAGAAGAAAACCGTGAACACGATTGGGAACATCTTCATCACTTTTGCTTGAATAGGATCAATCGGAGCAGGGTTTAAACCTTGCTGAATTTTCATAGAAATACCCATGATAACTGGCAAGATATAGAACGGGTCTTGAATAGACAAGTCTTGTATCCACAGTATAAAAGGTGCTTGACGAAATTCTACGGTTTCACTTAATACCCAGTACAATGCCATAAATACTGGAATTTGTATCAAGATTGGTAAGCAACCCCCTAAAGGATTTACTTTTTCTTTTTTATACAAACTCATCATTTCGTTGTTGAAACGAGGTCTATCATCAGCAAAACGTTCTTGTAGTTCTTTAAGACGAGGTTGAATTTTACGCATCTTAGCCATTGATTTGAAACTGGCTTGAGATAAAGGGAAAAATAACAACTTAATACAAAAAGTAACCCCAATAATCGAGACACCCCAGTTACCAACGACACTGTGAATTAAATTTAATAAGCTATAAATAGGCTTACCAATAAAAGTTAATACACTGTAATCAACTGTTAATTCTAAACCCTGAGACACCTTTTCCATCATAGGTTGAACTTTTGGACCAGCAAATAACTGAGATTCAAATTTTACTTCAGTGTTAGGTTCAACACTTACAGAGGGTGAATAAGTACCAATAACGTAACGACTATCTTTAAGTTCTTTAGTATAGAAATGGTTATCTTGATCAACCGGTGGAATCCAAGCAGACGCAAAATAATGTTGAATCATAGCTGCCCAACCGCCTTTAGAAACCACATCTAAAGTTTCATCAGACATGTCATCAAAACTAATTTTTTGATATTTGCTTTTTTCAGTGTAGATAACACCACCGTCATAGGCTCTCATACCACCCGTCAACATATTACCTTTACTGGTTTTGTCTTCGGTTTTTAAAAGTTGACTGTATTGTCTTCCAGACCAGGCTTTACCTGAATTATTCTTGACGTTTTGATCCAGCTTAATTTCATAACTGCCGCGCGTAAACGTAAATACCTTGGTAATCACTAAACCTTGATTATCAGTCCACGTAAAAGGCACGCTTAAAGTATCTTGACCTTCCGCTAACACATAAATGTCTTTATCACTGTTAAAAACAGTGTAATGATTGGGGGCTAATGCAAAACCACTATCCGCAATTAAACCACTTTGAGCGACAAATATTTTTTCTTGATTATTATTAAATAGTCGAACAGGGGCTGTATTGATTTCAGCAACTTGCATTCCTACTAATTGACGCAAACTATTGACAACATCATTTGCTTTTTCAACAGGATAAGTTAATAAATCTAAATTAGTTACAGTGCCACCTTGTAAATCTACTTCAAGAGCGATGACATCCGTTTTAATTTTAACAGTTTTTGCAACAGGTGCATTTAATACAGGCACTGCACCTGAACTTTGTACATCAGATCCAGCTTGTAATGAAGCTTGAGCAGCACTTGGTAAATCTTCTTTAGCTTTTGCGATGTCAGGGCTTGAAATTGAGGCTATTTCTGGCTTAGGGTTATAGTCTTGCTCCCAAGCTTGCCACAACATAAATACCAGCATTGAAAAAGTAACAACGAGTATAAATCTTATATTATCCATTCTTATTACCAAATTTTTCTGGAACGGGATCAATGCCCCCTTGATGAAAAGGGTGGCACTTTAATAATCTTTTAAGGGTGAGGTAAGAACCAATGATTGCACCATGACGTTGTAGTGCCTCTAAGGAATAACTTGAACAGCTTGGATAAAAACGACAGTTTGAGCCCAACAAAGGACTAATAAAGAATTTGTAAGCCTTTATTAATGCTATGAGCAAGTAGCGCATCGTGATTCCAATCTTAGCCAATGTTTTTCTAATGACTTTCTTAATAATTCAAGTGGAGCATCAACGGCTTCCCTTCGAGCGAGTACAACAATATCTATGTTGCCCAGGTTGTGTTGTTGTAGTCTAAAATTTTCCCTTACAGTCCGTTTAATCACATTTCTGTGTACTGCCTTTCTTATATTTTTTTTGGCAATTGCCAAGCCTAGCCTAGGATGATCAAAATCATTCCTGATGGCTAAAAGTGTAAAATAAGTATCACTTGATTTTATAGGCTTAGCAAAAACTTTTTTATATTCAGCCGGTTTATTTAATCGTATATCTGAAGGGAAATTAAAATGATGCTCTATCACCTAAGGTCAACTAGACAGTTAAATCTTTACGGCCTTTTGCTCTACGAGCACTTAATACTCTACGACCGCCTACAGTCGCCATTCTTGCACGAAAACCATGAGTTCTAGCGCGTTTTAATTTACTGGGTTGGTACGTTCTTTTCATAGTATTTAAAGCCTTATCAGGTGAGTGTTAACAAAAACAGATAAAAAAGACTACGGATGATAAAATAATAAACATAACATGTCAATTCTGTAGTGCAATGTTTTATTACTGTATAGTTATTATTAACCTTTTCTTCCCTCTCAATTATTATCAATACCTACATCAATGAGCTCAATTTGGGATAACTGCCTTACAAAACTTGAAAATGAAATTGCTAGTTCTGATTTCAGTACTTGGATAAGACCCTTGCAAGCACTAGAAAACCAGGGGCAAATAAAATTATTAGCCCCTAATCGCTTTGTACTCGATTGGGTTAAGCAACATTATTTTTCTAAAATTGAAGAATCGGTGCGTGAATTTTCAAATAGTACCCTTGAATTAAGTTTAGAGATTGGTTCTAAGAAACCAGAATCCAATCCTATTATCAACAGTATTAAACCGGCTGAAATTAAGAAATCTACCCCCAATTTTCTTAATAAATCATTTACCTTTGATAATTTTGTTGAAGGTAAGTCAAATCAACTAGCTAGAGCGGCTTCTATTCAAGTCTCTGAAAATATTGGCCGAGCTTATAATCCATTGTTGATTTATGGCAGTTCAGGTTTAGGTAAAACCCATTTAATGCATGCCATTGGTAATGCCGTTTTACAAAAAAATCCTTCAGCAACTGTTGTCTATTTGCATTCGGAAAAATTTGTACAAGACATGGTTAAATCCTTGCAACAAAACTCAATTAATGCATTTAAAGAATACTATCGCGGCATTGATGTTTTGCTTATTGATGATATTCAATTTTTTGCTGGTAAAGAACGCTCACAAGAAGAGTTCTTTCACACCTTCAACACGTTATTAGATAAAAAACACCAGATCGTATTAACGTGTGATAAATATCCTAAAGAAATTATCGGTCTTGAAGATCGCTTAAAATCCAGATTTGGTTGTGGACTTCCGGTCTCAATTGAACCCCCTGATATGGAAACAAGAGCGGCTATCTTAATGAAGAAAGCGGCTCACGTAAATGTCGAACTCCCTCAAGAAGTGGCTTTTTTCATTGCTAAAAAAATTCCTTTTAATGTTCGTGATCTGGAAGGGGCTTTAAGACGGGTTATTGCCAATGCACAATTTACCGGTCGTGAAATTACCATTGATTTTACTAAAGAAGCTTTGCACGATTTAATCTCTTTAAAAGATAAATTAGTGAATATGGACAATATTCAAAAGGTGGTTGCTGAATATTTTAAAATCCGCGTGGCTGATTTATCATCTAAGAACAGAAAACAAACTGTGACTCGGCCACGTCAAATGGCGATGTGTTTAGCGAGAGAATTAACATCTCATAGCTTTCCAGAAATTGGTGATGCTTTTGGTGGGCGTGATCACACCACCGTGATGAATGCGTGTAAAAAAATTAATGAATTAAAAGAAGCTGATCATAAAATCGCTGAAGATTACTCAAATTTACTCAGAACATTATCCCATTAGATTGTGGATAAATAATGTATAACTAGGCTTTTATATGGGACAGTTCTGTGGATAAAAATTAAGTGATTTATCAACCTATAGTTATCCCCGAGTTATACACAACTAAGAAGACTAGAAAGATTAATTATAACTCAATGAAATTAATATAAAAATAGACTTATACACAGGTTTTTGCTTCACT
>CAIPDT010000095.1 GCA_903863905.1 uncultured Methylococcaceae bacterium | reverse complement strand
GACAAATGATGTTACCTGACGATGATTAAAAAGTCCGTAATTTAATGTTATAGTAACGATAATTAAACCAGCAAAGAAAGAACCCAGTGACAACACCCGACGAAGAAACACCAGTCAAACCAAAACGCGGACGACCTGCCACAGGCAGGGCGAAGACCAACGCAAGAAGGCAACAGGAATACCGGACGCGCTCAGTTGATACCGAAGACAAGCCAAACGAAGAACTCACCTTCAATCAACTGTTGTTAAGGCTTGCCGATATGCACAAGCAAACCCCAGAGAGACGCAGCTACTTCAACATCAAAATACTCATCAACGAACTGAACAGACGGAATGAACTGATGAAACCGGATTGATACATAATTAACGTTACAGTAACGCTTAATATCTCTGAGACGTAAGGCCGAAGTCTTAGAAAATTAGTCAGATACTCGACAGCCTACCAGTCACTAATGGGGAGGCGTATTAGAAAGACCTTATACAGAGCCAGCCGCTCCATCTTCAAATAATACACAAGCTCTAACATTCAACGCTTGAGCCAAAACCTCAACGGCATCCAATGACGGATTTGCTTTGCCTCGCTCAATCCGGCTCATGTATGAACGCGCAATGCCGCACTTATCGGCAAACGCTTCCTGTGACATGCCGGAATCTAATCGCAACGATTTGACTCTATCACCGAACTGTTTTTTGAGGGGTATCTTCACCCCCGCAACTTTGAGTTATTGTATACTTATCATCCACGCTCTAATTGATACATTCAATAACACTAATATAGAAATTAGCACATGAACGATAAGATCACGTCAGAAAAAGAACTCGGTAAATCAGCAACTTACGGAACATCAGATCACTACAAGAGCCGAGGTCTTACTCGCTACACTCTCATTTTGCCCGAAACACACAAGACGGCAATCGAGACTCTTGCGAAAAAATACAAGCTTTCTCAGGGGCAGATTGTCGAGGTTCTACTTGAGCAAATGGTTGACGAGGATAGGCTCGCTCCATTCTTCAGGCATAAAGCTGAAACCAAAACTGACGGCAGAAGCAAAAAGCACCCAAAGCGTGAATTGTTGAAGGACATGAAAGACCTGACGCCGGAACAGCTTGCACAACTCGCGGCACAGGTCGCACAAATGAAAGCGCAATTATGAAGCGTTTGATCGTTGGCTTATTGTTTGGACTAACTTGCATCACTGTGGCGACGATCATATACATCAAACCTCACGAAGAAATCGTTGGTAAAAATGAAGCCGTTCTAAAGTGCATTAAGTTAGGCGATAACAATGCTGTTCTTTACGATTATGTCGCAAGTCACCGAACGACTGACGGAAAGGAGATTGTCGAACCCGGCATAGAGACGATCGAGGAAGGCATTAAAAATAAAAATGATGAGATTAATGGTCTGACAACTTCCGCCACCAGAAAGATGGAACTTGGCACTGAAATTTACGCCATAAAAGATGCCGCAAGTTCCAAAGATGCTAAAGCGATGAGCGTCGCTCGTTGCATGGATTACTACTCGAAATGAACGCCCCGATCTTCGGCGGCACTTGGGAAGAATACAACTGGGTTCGTGTAGAGTGCGGCTACGAGGCTAATTGCGAAATCTTAAATAATTTTTACTGTATGCGGTTAAAATCACTAGCAACAGCGAAACAAGCTATTCATGTTTAACATTGCCAATGAAAAATACGCAAAAATCTCGTCGTTCAATCCTCCTGCCGGATGAAAGCTTTAAGAAATTAAAAATGCTCGCGCTCAAATACAATATAACGCATGGCGATGTTGTAGAGGTTTTACTTGATTCACTTCTTGAAGATGCAATTGCAATAACATTGTTCAAAAACAAGGGGATGGCTCGTATGAAAGTAGAAGGGCTTGGGAACTCCGCTTCAACGATAATTGATACATTGGAGCATCTTACCCCCGCCCAGCTTGCCGAGATACAGTTTAGAACTTCAAAAATGTTGCACAGTCCGGTTGCAAAACTGAAAAAATGAGGAGTAAAGCAAGCGCCGAAAGGCGCTTTTTCTTTGCCTAAACTAATACTCTCAAGCGTCACCGACCTAACATCAAAATAGGTATCGAAGTCCTAGAAAAATCACCGGATATGCGAATGTAGTCCATTCATCAATCGGGCACAAAATTTTAGCGAGCCTTATATGTAGGGTATTTTGGGACGTGGGTTCAATTCCCATTACTGCAATTGGTTTATAATGTTCACCATTTCGGTGTGACACTTTGGTGTGACACTTTTTTAGAAAATTGTGTTAAGTCTTTGATTTTATTGGCATGGTAATTAT
>CAIPDT010000094.1 GCA_903863905.1 uncultured Methylococcaceae bacterium | reverse complement strand
TCGGCTCTGATAGTGAATGCTTCGGTTGCCATTATTGTTACTCCGGTTTAATGTGGTTCATTTGCAATCCTAGTCCATATACTTTAAACGGTCAAGTTTTCGGTTTCTGATTAATTAAAGATGTCTATTTTGGTACGAGTTGTCGTCAACCATTGACTAACCGCAGTCGCAAGTCCTCATTAAAACAATAAGGCGCGGTATCGCTGGGATAATCGTTTTTCTATTGGATAAAGCGTGTTATCGCTGGGATAATCGTTTTTCTAATGGATAAAGCGCGGTATCGCTGGGATATTTGTTTTTCTCATGGATCAAGCGCGGTATCGCTGGGATATTTGTTTTTCTCATGGATCAAGCGCGTTATCGCTGGAATATTTGTTTTTCTCATGGATCAAGCGCGTTATCGCTGGGATATTTGTTTTTCTCATGGATAAGGCGCGTTATCGCTGAGATATTTGTTTTTTTCATGGATAAGGCGCGTTATCGCTGGGATATTTGTTTTTCTCATGGATAAGGCGCGTTATCGCTGGAATATTTGTTTTTCCAATGGATCAAGCGCGTTATCCTTAATAAGGTCAATGTTATGTTCAGGTATTAGTTTCTGCACTTATTTCTTTGGCTCTAAAAGCAATATGAAAGCCATCTAGGCAGATATTTTCTAATTGGTTGAGTTCATTTTTTAATTGGCTGTTCATTTGGTCTATGGTTTCAGTCGCAGCGTTTACGAGAGACCAATAATATAATTCGCCGTTTATTTCCTCAAGAGTGTATTCAGTAAAGCCAGTATTATTTTCTAAGCGAAGTTTTTCTTGGATAGCTGCTATGATGGGATAGGTAGCGAAAGGGAGCGGAACCTTAAGGACGATTAAGTTAACATCATCAAAAAATTGAAGAATGACGGGGTGAAAATTGGTGGCGCCTTGCGCTCTTAACATGTCTTCGCAAGCTTGTATGCTTTCATATTGTCCGGCATTAAACGCTATAATCAAGTAAATAGGGATAAACTTTGCAACATCGGGTACTAAGCTCATCGCTTTATCAATTAAACGAAAAGCCTCCGCATTATGCCCAAGCGTTTTCATAGACAGGGCATGGTTAAGATTTAAAACTGGATCTTTACCCAGTTCAAGTGAGCGTGTATGTTGCTTAACGCATTCATCATAATCGCCCTCTATTGAAGCAAGCAATCCTAAGGTCATGGCCGAAAAAGACCGATTCAATTTTGTTAGGCTTTTTGCGTCTTTTTTCAGGCGCTGCAAGGTCAAGTCATCGGGTTTAGTTTGAGATAAGGCAAATTGCTCAATTTTTTTGAAGATGTTATTTAAAACAATATTTAAGTCGGTAGACATTGACGGAATTCCTCAGCTGATTAATGGCGTATTGGCTAGGGTGAGAAGAATGAGGGCTTAAGCGCAAGAGGCTTTATTCCCCATGAATGACTTCATAGAGATAATCTATTTGCTGTTCTGGACGGTCTTGCGGGGTTATAAAGCTAATGTGAAAGTAGCGTAAATTAAAGTCGGTGAATAAGTCCATGCCATTCTCAAGTTCCTCATTCATAAGGGCAATCGTAGGCTCATCTTTTGTTATTTCGATCCAAAAATATAGATCAATGTCAATTAATTCAAATAGGGTAGAGGGCTCTTTGACATGATACTTTTTTTGGATTGATTTAACGAGTAAGGCTACCAAGGGAAACAACTTAAGATCCATGTATGAGTTAATGACTAAGGTACTAAAATACACGTATATTAAGGAATCAATCGTAATCTTGCCGCCAATACGGCCTAATTCAATATAATAGTCTATAGCAACTTGATAATAGCCCACGTCAAAAGAAACACCTATTTCGGCGTTAATGAAGTCAATTGGGTCGGGGATGACTTTTATGATGCTTTGCATTAAACGAAAAGCTTCTGCATGGTGGCCTAAGGTCCGCATTGACATGGCGTGGAATCTGACATAATCGTGTTTTCGACTTAATTGAGTGGCAAGGGCATGTTGTTTTTCGGCTTCTTCTAAATGACCTTCCACCGCGGCGATAAGACCATACATAGAGGCGCCTAAGGCTGTATTCTGATCTATAATTTTTTTTGCCTCCTTTTTCATGCGTTTAACTGTAAAGGCATCTGGATGTGTTTCGCTTAGTGCATACACGGACAGTTGTTGTATTAAACTATTGAAAATGGTGTCTGTATTTGCTGTCATTAGAGTTTCTCCCGCTTGATTAAAATAATCGATGATTTAGCCTAGAGCTTGGTTTAGTGTAACAGTAATGAGTAGGTGAGTTAGAAAAAGTTATGGAACTCAGTTTGTAGTCTTGTTTTGCACCAAATGAGGGCGTAGATGCGCTAATAAGGTCTTTAAAAGCAGCTTATACACAATATTTTATTTATTTTCGGCTTTTACCTTGTCTTTTGAAAATAATAGACTACTTTCATAACAGGAGGTGCAATCCGTGCTTCCCAACCAAGGGAGTTTTCTCAAATGAGAAAAGTAAAAGTATTGTATGATTTTATATTATACAAACCACTCATAAAGGATGGTTTTTATAGTAATGTGTTGGTTAAGCTAACCGACAACGTTTTTTTTCAAAATCCGTATATTAGTTTAATTGAGGCTTCGGATGCCTTAGTCAGTTTTCAAGCGGCTATCATTGCCGCTGCAGATGGTGCCCACACGGCGGTTTCTGATATGCATGATAAAGAAGCTATCTGTGATGAAGCCTATCGTATTTTAGCCGATTATGTGGGGCACACGGCTAATGGTGATGAAACTAAAATTTTAAGCAGCGGGTTTCATCCAAGTATACAGCCGGCAACCAAATATAAATCTGAATTCGCTATAGTCAATGGCGTGCATTCGGGAGAAGTTGAAATTAAAGTGAAGGCGATTTTATATGCTGTGGCTTATGTGTGGCAGTATATGATTCACAATCCCAATGCGACAGAAAGTGATTGGTTGCCTGCTGCCATAACCAGCCGTGCAAACGTGAGTATGGCGGGATTAACTCCAGGCGAACTGTATGACTTTAGGTTCGCGACGGTGTCTAGTTCGGGTACGACTGATTTTGGCCCTCCTTTTCCACATCGAGTGATTTAATTTTACCGCTTAAAACGCTTACCTCTACTTGTTAGGTAGGCGTTTTTTTTTAACATGATTGAGGCGATCACGCAATTAAAAGCCGATAAAAGTTCTAATGGTAGAGGGGGATTGAGGTGATTCTTTCGTCAATTTCTTTGCTTAATTTTTGATAGTTTTCACTATTAACAGACTGATAGCGTTCTTTAAATTCGGCGTCATTCATGTGTTCTGGAAGATCATTAGGGTTTGGCATAAAGTCGGTATAGTCTTTTATGTTGGCCATTGCCTGTTGAAGTCGGCGCGCACTTTCTGGCGTAGCTGTGGCCAGTTCACCAAAGCGGGTTCCTGCTTTGTCTGCTGTTAAATCGATAAAACTAAAACCACTGCCTCCGTTTGAGTCACTTAATTCTTTTTCTTCGCCGATTATTGTAGCGACTTGCCCATTCACTGAGGCTGTTATAGTGGCAGAGGCAATAAAATGTTGCGCAAGATCAATGCGTTTATATAAAAAAGTGGGATATTTTTCCGGCTTTGTTGCGTTAATGTTTGGCAGCGCTAAGAGTTTTTGGGTGTCATTGGTATTGACATAATTGTTGATAGCCATGATAACCAACTTATTTTCATTAATCGCCGTATCTATAGTGCTGCGTTGTAGCGCTAATTGAAATAAGGGCTTTAATAATTCCGCTAAGGAGAGGCGCCAATTAGGATCATGTTGCTTGACGATGTCAGCTATTTTGGCTTGATAAATATCAATGTCAGGATTGTTATTGTTTCTCGCTAAAAATTTTTTTGCTTGGGCTAAGGTTTCAATCGTTGAATAATAGCGAATAGAAATTTTATCGGGATCAATTTTGATGGTTTGAATGGGTCGGGTTGCCAAGATAAAATAATTATTTAACGAGGTATAGCGAATGATGTTATCAACCACTAAGGCGGCAAGTTTAGCTGGCAATAATAATTTTCCGGCTTTAAACTTGGTTAAGCTGGGTAAAACATTTTCTTGATCATTACCCAGTCTAAAACTAATATTTAGATAGTGACCCAAGCTGTTTTTTGGCAGCGTGGTGGTCACTTTAAATCTTAACACATTCGGTTTTAGCTCTATATTAACGGTGCTGGTAATATATCTATTCAGTAAATAATTAGCGGCAAGATTAAGGTCTGCTTGAGTCAGTTCGATGGTATTAATTTCATCGGGTTTTGTGGTGACGCCCTCATGGAGAATCCTTTTGGCTCGAGTAATATCTTCGTGAGTTAACTGTAAACTATTGGAAATATCCGGTTGATCGCTGATGCCAAAAAAAAGAATGAGCACACCTAAAAGCAGGCTTAAACATAAGACAATAATAACCCCGCTTATTAGTGTTTTCAGCATTTGGATTTATATAAAGTCAAGTTTAAAACCGGCAGATTTTAGGTAATCCGCTTCAAGTAATAAGTCTGCATGGGTTAATGGCGCTTGTTCAAGCCAGTTGACTGGAAATTGCAAATGTATTTTTGTTTTTGTAAGGGTGATATTAAAATCCGGCAGTTCTTGGTCATACCTGTTTCTATGCAGTACCACAGCTAAACGTAATATTAGCACAAGGTAGGGTGCAAATAAATTCCAAGGGGCAGGTAATTCATTAAATAAGGCGGGCGAAAATTTCCGTCTATGGGCTTTAATAATCGTCGATAGCAGAATCTGATCTTGGGTAGAAAAACCGGCAAGATCGGCATTCTCAATTATATACGCACTGTGTTTATGGTACTGACTGTGCGCAATATCAAAGCCTATTTCATGTAAATCAGCGGCCCAATTTAAGAATTGAAGGCAATTTTCATCGCTCGCCCAGGTACATTTTTTACTGAGTTGGCTGAGTAAGATGCCCAGGGTTTTTTTAATACGTGTTGCGTGATTTTTATCAGCCCGATAGCGATCAACCACGGATTGAACGGTGCTTGAGCGCATATCATAGTTATAGATACGGCCCAGTAAATCTTGTATCAAACCTTCTCTTAAGGCCCCATCGGCCACGGTCATTTGTTCAATCCCTAAACTTTTAAACGTGGCATACAAAATGGCCACACCACCGGGAAAAACCGGTAAGCGTTCTGGATCTAATTCAGGTAAATTTAACTCGTTGATATGCTGACACTGGATAAGATGTTGGACTAATTTTTCTAAGCCTGGGCGGGTGATGCCATTATTACTCCAGTTTTTGGCTTGTAATACTTTGGCGATAGACCGAAGACTTCCTGAGGCACCGATGGCTTCGTCCCAATGTTTTCGTTGAAATTTTCTTTGAAAGGGTTCAAGTTTTTGCTCGGCATAGAGCGTGGCTTGATTAAAGGCGCTTTTTGAAATGCGACCGTCTTTAAAAAAAAGATGACTGATAGAGACGCAACCCATGTTTAAGCTTTCTTTTTCTTTGGGTGTTTGGCCGGTGCCAATAATGTATTCAGTACTGCCACCACCAATATCCATCACTAAGCGTAAATTGGCATTGCTACTTAAACTATATGACACGCCTAGATAAATTAAGCGGGCTTCTTCAATACCGGAAATAATATGAATCGGGTGGTTTAAGGCGTGTTCGGCTTTAATTAAAAACTCGGCGGAATTTTTAGCGGTGCGTAAGGTATTGGTGCCTACGATGCGGACACTGCCGGTGGGGAAATGCCGAATTCGTTGACCAAAGCGTTCAAGGCAGGCCAGCGCTCTTTGTTGAGTGGTTTCATCCAAGATGTTATTTTCATCAAGACCAGACGCTAATCTGACCATTTCTCGGAGTCTATCAATTGTTTGTGGTATGCCGTCATTTAGATTACAAACAATCATGTGAAAACTGTTTGATCCAAGATCAACGGCAGCGACCAATTCGGGTGGTTTATTCGGCACGTATTATCCAGTTTTGTCTACTTAGTAAATTAATATCTGTTAAAATTAAACAGTTTTAAAAGGTGCATTTTAGCTGTTTAGTTTGTATGTTGCCTATCTAATTTAATTAATTTTTAAAAGGTTTCCTCTACGTGTTAGTTTCAATATGAAGGCATTATCTATTCGTAATCTTCAAAAAACTTATAATAATGGTTTTGAAGCGCTAAAAGGGATTGACCTTGACGTCGAAGAGGGCGATTTTTTTGCTTTGTTAGGGCCTAATGGGGCCGGCAAATCAACAGCGATTGGTATTATTAGTTCCTTGGTTAATTCGTCCAGTGGGTCGGTGAGTATCTTTGGACATAATGTAAAGACCGATGTCGTTAAAGCGAAAAGTTGTTTGGGTGTGGTACCCCAAGAGATTAATTTTAATCAATTTGATACTGTCAAAAGTATTGTGCTGAATCAAGCTGGATATTATGGCATGCCTCGTAAATTGGCGCTGCAAAGAATGGAGTTGTGCTTAAAGCAAATGGATTTATGGGATAAGCGGGATTCCGTTTCTAGGCGTTTATCCGGAGGAATGAAGCGAAGAGTGATGATTGCGCGTGCCATGGTACATGCGCCTAAATTATTAATATTAGACGAGCCAACGGCGGGGGTCGATATTGAAATTAGGCGGTCTATGTGGCAAATGATGCAAACGTTAAATGAAAATGGCACCACTATTATTTTAACAACGCATTACTTAGAAGAGGCAGAAAGTCTGTGTCGTAATATTGCTATCATTGATCAAGGCAAAATTATTGAGAATTCTGATATGCCCAGTTTGTTGGCCAGGATGCACATTGAACATTTTGTTTTAGATCTTTTGCAGCCGTTGTTGGAAGCGCCTTCTATCCCAGGCTATCAATTAGAGTTAATAACGCCTAAAGTTTTGAGTGTCGCTGTGCCTAAAGAAAGAGGCATTAATCAGTTATTTATTCAGCTAAACGCGTTAAATATTCAAGTATCCAGTCTTAAAAATAAGACCAATCGGTTGGAACAATTGTTTATGGATTTAATTGATACTCAAGTCGGGGATGTGGCACTATGAATTATTCCATCGCTTTACGGACGATTATCGTTAAAGAGATTTTTCGTTTTGTACGGATTTGGCCGCAGACTTTATTACCGCCGGCCATTACCACGGCGCTGTATTTTTTAATATTTGGGAAGTTAATTGGCGATCGAATCGGCTTGGTCAATGGCGTTAGTTATATGGATTATATTGTCCCCGGCGTTATTTTAATGTCGGTGATCAGTCATTCTTATGCCAACGTTGTGTCGTCTTTTTATTCAACCAAGTTTCAGCGTAATATTGAAGAGATATTGGTTGCGCCCGTGCCAAATTGGGTGATTTTAGCCGGGTATATCAGTGGTGGAATTATTCGCGGCTTGTTAGTCGGTACCGTTGTGGCTTTAATATCAATGCTGTTTGCAGATATTGTGATTAATAATGTCTATATCGTTTTATCCATTGCCATTTTGACGGCCACGGTGTTTTCTTTAGCGGGTTTTATTAATGCGATCTTAGCAGAAAGTTTTGATGATATCTCTATTATCCCCAACTTTGTGTTGACCCCCTTAAGTTATTTAGGCGGTGTTTTTTATTCGGTTGATATGTTGCCGCCTCTTTGGCAAACCCTTTCTAAAGGGAACCCTATTTTGTATATGATTAATGCTTTTCGGTATGGTTTGATAGGGGTTAGCGATATTAATATTGAATTAGCTTATTTAATGACTGGGGGGTTTATTACTTTTTTGACTCTTATTAGTTTGGTATTGCTTTATAAGGGTATTGGTCTTAAAAATTAAGCAGTGCTTGTTGCGCTTAATTTAAGCACTCAATAACTTACAACGGCTTTGGAGTTTTGTAAGTTATTGAGGGTGCTTTTATTTGTATGCGCTGAATTAAGTATTTAATATGTTTAAAATATCGTTACGAATTTCATTTTGCTTATCTTTGTCATTGATCGGTTTTAATTGCATATCTGTAATATAAAACATATCCTCCGCTCGACTTCCTATCGTGGTTATTTTTGCACTCAGTAAGTTTACATTCTGCTTCACAAACGCTCGACCTATTTTTGATAATAATCCCGCATGGTCTGTGGTAATAATTTCTACAATCGTGTGGCGATTGGAGGGGGCAGCAATGAATTTAATACTGGTGGGAATGGGGAAGTGCAAGGCTTGTCTTGATTTAGATTGTCGGTGAATATTGACCTGATCTTTTATTTCGCCATTGAGTAAGTTGGTGCGTAAAGCCGAGCAAATATGGGCTTCGCGACAAAATTCATTGATGGGTTTTCCTGTTTGCTCAAGGACCTGAAAACTATTTAGCACATAGTTATCTTGAGTCGTGATAATGCGAGCATCAAGAATGGTCAGGCCTAATTGATCTAAGGTGGCGGTACTGATTGAAAAGATTTGGCTTTTATCTTTTGTGTAAACAAAAACTTCAGCACTGCCGCGCTGGTTTTTTGAACGAAGCAAGACTAAAGGTAAGTCTATTTCTTTTGAAGAGGCAATGGCCATAGTGTGCCAAGCGATCTCATCAGCAGAATAGCGTAAAAAATAATCATCATTCGTATGCTGCCAAGCATGATCAATGACTTCATTATCAATGCCAAGACTCAGTAATTCGTTTTTAGCATCTTGTTTGTTGTGTTCAATTCGCTCACTCAGTGCAATTGGATTTTGCAGGCCTTGTTGTAAGGTAGTGTGGGTTGCTGAATAGAGATCATTGAGTAAGGAGTCCTTCCATGCATTCCAAAGTTCTGGATTGGTGGCGCGAATATCAGCAACGGTGAGTAAGTAAAGATGATTTAAATATTCCACGTTATCCACTTTTTGGGCAAACTCATGGATCACATCAGGGTCGCTAATATCTTTACGTTGGGCTGTCATGGACATGATTAAGTGGCTTTTAACGAGCCAAGCAATTAGATCAGTGTCGTGACTGGAGAGTTCATGTTGACTGCAAAATTGCCGCGCAATGGTTTCACCCAGTGCGGAGTGATCGCCATTTAAACCTTTAGCAATGTCATGAAAAAGTGCGGCAATATAAAGAACCTCAGGTTTTTCAATATTTTTGAACACCGCGTTACATAAGGGGAATTCATTTTTATGGGCGTCTAAGGCAAAGCGCCGTAAATTACGAATGACAAATAAGGTGTGTTCATCCACTGTATAAATATGAAATAAATCATATTGCATACGGGCAACGATATTTGAAAAATTGGGTAAATAAGCCGCCAGTATCCCATAACGATTCATGCGTCTTAGTTCATGAGTCAATCCTCTTGGGCGTCGAAAAATTTCTAAAAATAATTGATTGGCGGTTTTATCGTTTCTAAAATCGTCATCAATCAAATAGAGGTTTTTTCGAATGAGCCGTAAGGTATTAGCTCTAATGCCTATTAAATCTGGGTTGAGTTGGAGTAATAAAAAAACTTCTAATAACGCCAGTGGATATTTTTCAAATAAGTGCTCATCAATGGCTTCAATATAGCCATTAATGGCGATAAACTTTTCGTTAATGGGCGTGGTATTATCTTTTGAATCCCCTGTAATGAAGCGTTCATTGAAAAGTTGTAATAACATTTCATTGAGTCGTTCTAATCCTTGCACTGTTTTAAAATAAAACTGCATAAATTGTTCGACATCTTGATTATAGGGTTGATTTTCTGTGCTAAAACCAAATTGCTCCGCTAGATCGCGTTGATAATCGAAAATAAGTCTGTTTTCAGCCCGATTAGTTAAAAGGTGTAAAGCATAACGAATTCGCCAAAGTACATCACGCGCTGAGATGAGTTCGGCATATTCAGTTTCAGGTAAGAAGCCATATTTAATGAGTTCTTTTAAGGTTGATGAGTTGTAGTGGCGTTTAAATACCCAAGCAATCACTTGCATATCACGTAAGCCACCCGGACCTTCTTTGATATTAGGTTCTAGGTTATACGCGGTTTCATGAAATTTAGCATATCTGAGACGCTGCTCTTCCATTTTGGCCGTAAAAAATTGATCAGAGGGCCAGATTTTATCAGGCGTTATCCGTAATTTTAGCGCTTCATAGAGTGTGGGCGCGCCCGCTATCAAACTGATTTCCATTAAGCTGGTCATAATCGTTTGATCTTTAATGGCCACAGAAACGCATTCATCAACGGTACGAACACTGTGGCCTGGTTTTAGGCCGATATCCCAGAGAAAAGTAAATAGATTGCTAAGGTTTTCTTGGTATGCGCTGGTATCTTCAGAGTCTAATAAGACAATAATATCAATATCTGAATGCGGAAATAATTCTCTGCGCCCAAAACCACCCACCGCACATAAGCTTAATTGATTGGCGTGGGTGCCTAAAAAATGCTCCCAACAACATTTTAAAACCAGATCAATGAAGTCTGATTTTTCCTTAAGCAGATCAGAAACAGATTCGTGCGGATTAAATTTTAATTTTAATTCAATATCTTTTTGTTTAAGTAAGCTTTTGAAATGCGCAAGACTGTTAGGTTGTGCAAAAATGCTAGGGTTAATGTATTTATTCAAAGCGGTCATACTCTTCTTGGCGTAGGGTCAGAATTTCATAACCCTCGGGTGTGACTAAAATGGTATGTTCAAATTGTGCAGATAAACTTCTGTCTTTTGTGACAGCTGTCCAACGATCGCTGAGTACCTTGACGTCTTTTTTACCTAAATTAATCATGGGTTCAATGGTAATAATCATGCCTGCCTCAAGTGTTAAACCGATCCCTGGTTTACCATAATGTAATACTTGGGGTTCTTCATGAAATTTACTGCCGATACCATGCCCACAAAAATCTCTAACCACTGAATAGCGATTAGATTCGGCATGAGTTTGGATGGCATGGCCAATATCACCAAGGGTTGCGCCAGCTTTAACTTGTTTTATACCTAAGTACATGGCTTCTTCAGTAATTTGTACTAAGCGCTTGGCATGTTGACTAACCTCACCTACACAAAACATTTTGCTGGTGTCGCCATGATAGCCATCTTTTATAACAGTAATATCAATATTGATGATATCACCAGATTTAAGTTTTTTGTCACAAGGAATGCCGTGACAGACGGTTTGGTTAATTGAGGTGCAAATTGATTTTGGAAAGCCGTGATAGTTAAGTGGAGCCGGAATTGCTTGCTGTTCGTTGACAATAAAATCGTGACAAATTTGGTCGAGCTCATCAGTTGTTATGCCTGCAACGACGAAGGGTTCAATCATTTCTAGGACGTCTGCGGCTAGCTTTCCAGCGATACGCATTTTTTCAATTTCACTGGGGGTTTTTATAATGATGCTCATGGGCTTTAGTTGATTAATGTTCAAGGCTTAAGGTCCAAGTAGGATGTTTTTCAACTTGTGCCCGTAAATAGGAGTGATTTTAACAGAGGTTTGCTTGTTGTAAAAAGTAAATTATGGTATAAAGTTAAGTTCATTTTTGTAAAAAATACTCACGCTTATCGTCACGTACGATAGGGTGCTGACTATCTTAGGATAGTTGGTTATCAGACGGGATAGGCGGAGGCACAACCCAACTCGGAATAACAGGTTCCGATTTTAAAACTTAGGAGAAATAAATGGCAGCAGTATCCATGCGTCAAATGCTTGAAGCGGGTGTTCACTTTGGACATCAAACTCGTTATTGGAATCCGAAAATGGAAACATATTTATTCGGTGCCCGTAACAAAATCCATATTATTAATTTGGAAAAAACGCTTCCAATGTTTAATGACGCAATGAATTACCTGGGTCAGATGGCAGCAAACAAAGGTACTATTTTGTTTGTAGGTACTAAAAAGTCAGCACGTAAAGTAGTTGCAGAGCAAGCCGCTTTATGTGGGATGCCTTACGTTAACCATCGCTGGTTAGGTGGCATGATGACTAACTTTAAAACGATTAAAAAATCAATTAATCGTCTTAAAGAATTAGAAGCAATGAAAGCCGACGGTACGCTTTATCAACGTTTTGGAAAAAAAGAAGCGTTAGGTATGGAGCGTGAGCTTGAAAAATTGGATCGTAGTCTTGGTGGTATTAAAGACATGAAAGGCGTTCCTGATGTTATTTTTGTGCTTGACGTTGGTTATGAAAAAAATGCAATCAGTGAAGCAAAGAAATTGGGCATTCCTGTAGTAGGGATTGTTGATTCAAACAACTCACCTGATAAAATTGATTACATTATTCCAGGTAACGATGATTCAATTCGTGCAGTTAAGCTTTACTGTGAAAGTGTTGCTTCGGCTGTCTTAGACGCTAAAACAGCAAATTTAGGGTTGTCAGCGAAAGAAGATGATTTTGTTGAAGAAGCAGCGACCGCAACTGAATAATATATTTAACCTTTAAAGTTTTATAGGTTAAAAGTAGTTTGGTCAAAAAACGCCTCCTTACGGGGGCGTTTTTATAGTGATGATATATTGAGGAATTACAGAAATGAGTATTACAATTAGTGCAGGGCAGGTTAAAGAACTGCGTGAAAGAACTGGCTCTGGCATGATGGAGTGTAAGAAAGCGTTAGTTGAAGCTAATGGCGATATGGATTTGGCGATTGAAAATATGCGTAAATCCGGTTTAGCTAAAGCAGATAAGAAATCAGGTCGTATAGCTGCTGAAGGTATTATCGGCGTTAAAGTAAGTGACGACGGTAAAGCAGTCGCTATTGTCGATATTAATTGTGAAACTGATTTCGTAGCGAAAGCAGACGGCTTTGTTAATTTTGTTAATAGTGTGACTGAAGCATTATTAAACGCGGAAAACATTAATTCTGAAGAAGATTTGTTAGCGATGCCTTTAGAAGACGGGGTTACCGTTGATGAAGTTCGTAGAGGATTAATTTCTACTTTAGGTGAGAATATTACGGTTAGACGTTTTGAGAGATTTGAAACGGCTGAAGGTGGTACGGCTTGTTATTTACATGGAAGTAAGATTGGTGTCATTATCGAATTGGCTGTTTCTGACAGTGAATTAGGTAAAGACATTGCCATGCATATTGCAGCCAGTAAGCCTGCTTATGTTTCTGAAGAGCACGTGCCTTCAGAACTGATTGAAAAAGAGAAAGAAATTTTCCGTGCAATATCAGCAGAAAGTGGTAAACCAGCTGATATTATCGAAAAAATGATTGCGGGTCAGATTAAAAAGTATTTAGCTGAAGTGACTTTATTAGGTCAACCTTTTATTAAAAATGATAAATTGACTGTTGGTAAGTTAACTGAAGAAAAAGGTAATAAAGCGATCCGTTTTACCCGTTTTGAAGTGGGCGAAGGGATTGAGAAAAAAGAAGAAAACTTTGCTGAAGAAGTAATGGCACAAGTTAGAGGAATTTAAGGCAGTTTGTTTGGGTTGCTTTTATTAGCAACCCATTTCAAGTTTCTATCATTGTTGAATTTTTAATAATTCAACCTAAAAAATTGAGCCCGATAATATTATGACTAAACCAATATACCAAAGAATTTTGCTTAAACTAAGCGGCGAGGCTTTAATGAGTGAATCGGGTGGTAGTATTGATTCTGATATTGTTAAACGGTTGGCTACTGAAATAAAAGAATTGTGTGCAGCAGGTATTCAAGTTGGCCTCGTCATCGGTGGCGGCAATATCTTAAGAGGGGCTGAAAAAGCATCGGAAGGCTTGGATAGAGTGACAAGTGATCAGATGGGTATGCTTGCAACGGTTATTAACGCGTTAGCGATGCAAGATGCCTTAGAGTCTCACGGTCAACCCGTTAGAGTGATGTCTGCACTTAAAATTAATCAAGTCTGTGAAGATTACATTCGTCGTCGTGCTATTCGGCATTTAGAAAAAGGCCGTGTGGTTATTTTTGCTGCGGGCACAGGTAATCCATTTTTTACGACGGATTCAGCGGCAAGTCTTAGGGCCATTGAAATTAATGCTGGACTGATGATTAAGGCAACAAAAGTGAAGGGTGTGTATTCTGCGGACCCTCAAAAAGATAAAGATGCTATATTTTATTCTCAATTAACCTATGACGAAGCGCTTGATCAAAGGCTTAACGTTATGGATACGACTGCATTGGTTTTATGTAGGGATAACAATGTTCCGATGCGAGTCATGAATATTTTTGAACAAGGTGCTATCATGAGATTAATGATGGGCGAAGAGATAGGCTCTCTTATTGAACGAGGAACAGATTAATGATTAGTGATATTCAACAAGATGCTGCAACCCGAATGGGCAAGAGTATCGACGCGTTAAAACATGAGTTTTCAAAGATTAGAACAGGGCGGGCGCACCCGAGTTTGTTAGATCAAATTAATGTGACGTACTATGGTACCGAGTCTGCTTTGTCACAAGTCGCTAATATAGCGGTAGAAGACGCAAGAACTTTGACGATAACGCCCTGGGAAAAAGGCATGGTTCAAGCGATTGAAAAGGCTATTTTAAAGTCAGATCTAGGTTTAAATCCAGCGACTAATGGGATGACAATTCGTATTCCCTTGCCAGCCCTCACTGAAGAACGTCGTCGTAGTTTGGTGAAAGTGGTTAAACATGAATCAGAAAATGGCAGGGTCGCCATTAGAAATATCCGTCGTGATGCTAACTCTGAAATAAAAGATGCTTTAAAAGAAAAGTTGATTTCTGAAGATGAGGCGCGTGTAGGTGAAGATAAAATTCAAAAATTAACAGATCAGTATGTTAAAGAAGTTGAAGTGCTATTAGAAGCAAAAGAAGCCGATCTTTTATCTATTTAAAGGATGATAGAGATGACTACTGAGTCCAAATCACCACACGCTAATCAGCAGCCAAAGCATATTGCTATCATTATGGACGGTAATGGTCGTTGGGCTCAAAAAAGGTATATGCCTAGAGTTGTGGGGCATAGAGCCGGAGTCAAATCAGTTAGAAGAGTGGTGGAGTGTTGCGTAAAAGATGGGGTAGAAGTACTCACTTTGTTCGCGTTTAGTAGTGAAAATTGGCGTAGACCTGAAGCAGAAGTTAATTTGTTAATGTCACTGTTTATGGTGTCCTTGCAAAGGGAAATTAACAAGCTAGACAAGAGTAATATCCGGCTACGTTTTATTGGTGATAGATCCGCATTTTCGGAAAGTTTACAACACAAAATGGCCGAAGGAGAAATTCAAACCCAATCCAATACCGCTTTAACATTGGTTATTGCTGTTAATTATGGGGGGCGTTGGGATATGTGCCAAGCATTTAATCACATAGTCGATGATATGCTGAGCGGTTCTCTTGAAAAACAAAAAATCACAGAGCCATTGGTAAGTGAATATTTGTCAATGGCTGACCTTCCTGATCCGGATCTTTTTATTAGAACGGGGGGTGAACAACGTATTAGCAATTTTCTGCTATGGCAATTGGCTTATACAGAGATGTATTTTACAACAACGCTCTGGCCTGATTTTGACCAGAATGCATTTGAAGACGCTATTAAGAGCTTTAAAGGTCGGGAACGACGTTTTGGTCACACGAGTGAGCAAGTTCTTAATAAAACCGTCACCTTATAACTTTATTATTTAATAGTTTACAACAATGTTATTACAACGAATTTTAACTGCATCAGTTCTCGCAACATTGATTGCGTTTGCCGTGTTTCAATTACCAATGGAGTTATTTTCATTGTTAATTGCGGTCATTACTTTATTAGCGGCTTGGGAATGGACTTATTTAGCCGGCATTTCAGCTCTATATAAACGGATATTATTTTTGTTGGTATTGATAGCACCGATGTTAGCTATTCAGTATTGGACTCAAATTCTGGAGTTGATTGCTCAACTAACCGATTGGCCTGATGTGAGGGATTATTCAGGTATTTTGGAATGGTTTGTTATTCCACCGATATTGTTTTGGATATTGGTGATGATTTTAATTAGAAACACACCGAATGGCGTCTTAAATTTACAACTAAAAACAGGTTATAAGGCCTTGATTGGTTGGTTTATTTTATTATCGGCCTGGATGTTTTTATCAAGATTAAGAGTTCTGTACGGTACTGAAATGACTATGTATTTTTTAGTGCTGATTTGGTTGGCTGATATTTCTGCTTTTTTTGTGGGTAAAAAGTGGGGTTCTACTAAATTGGCGCCTGAAATCAGTCCAGGTAAAACTGTTGTGGGTATGTACGGTGCATTAGTATCAGGCTTGGTTTGTGCGGCTATATTAAGTTTGATTTATGGTTTTCAATTAATGATTGCTTCCGACTTTATTTTATTGTCGGTATTAGCGGTGTTGATTTCAATCTACGGTGATTTATTTATCAGTGTAGTGAAACGTCAACGGGGCGTTAAAGATAGTGGCTCTTTATTACCGGGTCATGGTGGTATCTTAGATAGAATTGATAGCTTAATTGCTGCCATCCCATTTTTTTATGGCTGTATTTATTTTGTGTATAGGTCAGTTTCATGAAGGGTATTTGTGTACTCGGTGCGACAGGGTCAATTGGTGTCAGTACGTTGGATGTGGTTGCAAGACATTCTGATCTGTACAAAGCAGTCGCCCTAACAGCTAATAACAATATAGATTTATTATTTGAGCAATGCCTTATTCATCATCCAAAGTATGTGGTGGTTGTGGATGAGAAAAAGTCAGTAGCTTTTGCTGAAAAATTGATCAATACAGACATCGCTGATATTAAAGTATTGTCTGGTGCTGAGGCCTTAGAGTATGTGGCCACGTTAGATAGCGTTGATTCAGTAATGGCTGCGATTGTAGGTGCGGCTGGTTTATTACCGAGTTTAGCGGCAGCAAAAGCGGGTAAGACGATACTGTTAGCCAATAAAGAAGCCTTGGTGATGTCGGGTGATATTTTTATGCAAGCCGTATCAGAGTCTGGCGCTCAATTACTGCCCATTGATAGTGAGCATAATGCCATATTTCAGTGTATGCCGGCCGGTTATACCTCGGGTAAGCAAGTTAAAGAAGCGCGACGAATTTTATTGACGGCATCAGGTGGACCGTTTCGCCAAATGCCTTTAGATCAATTAGCGAGTGTCACGCCTGCACAAGCGGTTGCGCATCCTAATTGGGATATGGGTAAAAAGATATCGGTTGATTCTGCCACGATGATGAATAAAGGCTTAGAAATGATAGAGGCCTGCATTTTATTTGCAATGACCCCGGATCAAATTCAAGTGGTTATTCATCCCCAAAGTATTATCCATTCAATGGTTGACTATGTTGATGGCACAGTGCTCGCGCAAATGGGTAATCCTGATATGCGCGTCCCCATTGCTTATTCAATGGCGTGGCCAGATAGATTTGAATCCGGTGTAGAGCCTTTAAATATTTTTGATGTGCGAAGAATGGATTTTGAGGAGCCTAATCTGGAGCGTTTTCCTTGTTTGCGTTTAGCTTATAAAGCCATTAATTTGGGTGGCACTATGCCCACTATTTTAAATGCGGCAAATGAAATTGCCGTAGAGGCTTTTTTAAGTGAAGAAGTGGGTTTTACGGATATTCCCTTAATTATTGAGCGCTGTATGGATCAATTTGAAGTAAGGCCGGCTGATACTTTGGCGGTTATTTTAGAGGTTGATCAGCAGGCTAGAGTCGTAGCCAAACAAGTTATTAATGAGTTGACGCCTTAATGGATTTATTACATAAACTATTTTATTTCGTTATTGCCATTGGTGTTCTCGTCTCATTTCATGAGTTTGGACATTTTTGGGTGGCGCGTAAAATGGGTGTTAAAGTGCTACGTTTTTCAGTAGGCTTTGGCAAAGTGTTATGGACGTATCAAAAAAATCCAGAAGCTACAGAATATGTGTTGTCTGCTATTCCTTTAGGGGGATACGTTAAGATGGTGGATGAACGAGAAGGTGCAGTTAGTGCTATTGATTTACCTTTCGCGTTTAATCGAAAATCTGTGTTAGCAAGAACGGCCATTGTTGCAGCAGGTCCAATTTTTAATTTGTTATTGGCTGTGTTTTTGTTTTGGTCAGTCTTGGTGATTGGTGAGACAGGCATTAAGCCCATTATAGGGAATCTTTCTGAGGGTAGTTTAGCTTATCAGGCGGGATTTTCAGAAGGCGATGAAATTGTTTCTGTTAATGATAAAGTAACACCTACTTGGACAGAGGCAATGAGCCTTATCATTACTTCTGCCATGGATGGTAACTCAACCATCCAAGTTGTTGTTAAGAATTTTGATGAACAACAGTCTAATAAAATATTGTCTATTCCTGAAGGGGATGTCAAAAATGCCGAAGCTTTATATAATAATTTAGGCTTTAAACCTTGGTCGCCAAAATTAAAGCCTATTATTGGTAAAGTGTTACCGGACAGTGCCGCGTTAACGGCAGGTTTGCAGAAGGGTGATTTAATTATTAGTGCGGATGGCCAGTTAATCAGTGACTGGAAGCAATGGGTTGATTGGGTAAAAGCGCGTCCAGATCTTGAGATTAATTTACTCATTGAGCGTGAAGGCGTGCAATTACCGCTTAAAATCACCCCTAAATCGGTTCAGGTAGAGCAAAAAACTGAAGGCAAGATTGGTGCGGGTGTAGAAGTGCCAGAAGAGTTATTAAAAGCTGTTAAGGTTACCTATACTTTGGGTCCGTTAGAAGCCATTCCGGTCGCCTTTGAGACAACGGGGTATTATTCTTTTTCAACATTTAAAATGATGGCTAAAATGTTAATAGGAAAATCCTCTGTTGAAAATCTGAGTGGGCCTATCAGTATTGCTCAATATGCGGGAGATTCTGCCGATATGGGGATAGCTGCCTTCATGAAGTTCATGGCCTTAGTGAGCGTGAGTTTAGGGGTGTTAAACCTATTGCCTGTCCCCGTATTAGATGGTGGTCACTTATTGTTTTTTGCAATTGAAGCTATTAAAGGAAGCCCACTTTCAGATAAAATACAGACCTTTTTTCAGCAAGTGGGCATGGTGCTTTTATTGGCTTTAATGTCATTAGCTATGTTTTTGGATGTGCAAAGATTATTTCATTAAATAATAAGTAGCATCATTGTAGTTAGAAGCCTATCAAGATTTTAGTCAATTCATTCAAGGAAACCTACGTAACATGAAAAAAATTATTCAATCAGCTACGCTGCTAGCGCTTGTTGTGGGCTCAGTGATGTCAAATGCAGATGAGGGTGCGATTAAGCAATCCATTAATAAGTCTATGCCATCGGTTAAGATCGACTCTTTAAAGCCCTCAGTTGTAAATGGACTTTATGAGATGACGGTAGGGGCTAATGTTTTTTATGTGTCTGATGATGGTAAATATTTGCTACAAGGTCGATTAGTTGATATTGCGGCTCATAAAGATCTAACAGAAGAAAAGTTGAATATAACAAGAAAGTCGGCTCTTGAAAAAATGGGTACGGCGAACATGATTGTGTATAAACCAAAAATTGCTAAATATACGGTGTCAATTTTCACGGATATTGATTGCGGTTACTGTCGTAAATTGCATTCCGAATTAGATCAATATTTAGCGCAGGGCATTACTATTCAGTATTTATTCTTCCCTAGGGCAGGTAAAGATTCTGATTCATATAATAAAGCGGTTTCGGTTTGGTGTGCTGGTGATCGTAATGCCGCCTTAACTGCGGCTAAGAAAGATCAAAATGTACCGAGTAAAACTTGTGACAATCCAGTCGATGAGCACATGCAGTTAGCGGCTGACTTTGATGTTAAAGGTACACCTATGATTATCTCAGAAAATGGTAATGTTTATCCTGGATACTTACCGGCTAATCAATTAGTGGCGGCATTAGAAGCAGAACGTACCCCGAAGTAATTTTAGCGTTTATCTTCCTAAGGTGCTTCGCCGCCCCTAGGAGTTTACTGTCCACTATAGTTAATGGTCGCTTTAAATAAGCGATCATTAATGGCTTTCCATGCCTCTGTTTGAGGGGGCTGTTCAATTAAAATAATATCCAGTTGTTGACTATCTAAGTCACGCAAAGAGGTATAAAGCGTTTTTGCATAATCATCAGATTGTTCCGGCATACAGAGTAAATGCATGCGTCTGTTTTCTGACGGATTAAATTGATAAGCCAGTAAGCCTATCTTTTTATTTTGGATATTAAGTGTTCTAATAATGTTCGTTAATAATTCGCCTGGACATAGTACAGCAATTGTTTCTGGTGCATAGTGAAGCGCCATCATTCCTGGTACACGGACCTCTGAATTATTGGATTGCTTTGAAGGTTTAGAATTATCAACCACAATTATTTTTTTCTGTAAAACAGCTTCAATTTGTTGTTGTGTGATATGTCCAGGTCTTAATAATCTGGGAGTATCACCGCTTAAATCGACAATAGTTGATTCTACTCCCACGCCACAAGCGCCACCATCAAGAATCATATCAACGGAATCTCCTAATTCTTCTTCAACATGTGATGCAAGGGTAGGGCTAATTCTGCAAAAACGGTTAGCAGAGGGCGCAGCTATACCACCATCAAAAGCTCTTAAAAGTTCTAAGGCAACCGGATGATCAGGTATCCGTAGCGCGATCGTATTTTGTCCGCCAGTGACCTCAAAGGGTACGTCTGGTTTTTTATTTAAAACCAATGCTAAAGGCCCGGGCCAAAAATGGGCCGCTAGTTTTTTGGCAGATTCAGGTACATTAAGAGCCCAATCATTCAGGCTTTCCATGTTTAGGATGTGCACAATTAAGGGGTGGTCTGTGGGTCTGCCTTTCGCCTTAAAGATTCGATTAATAGCCGCTGGATTTGAGGCGTCTGCGCCCAAGCCATAAACCGTTTCGGTTGGAAAGGCAACAAGTCGACCTTGTTGTAATAATTTAGTTGCTCGCTTTATAGCGGCATCATCTGCAAAAATAGGTTTCATGACTTTTTTAATTAAGAGATTGCAACAAAAGTACTTAGATAGATTAAAGATTCAATGAATAATAGATACTCAATGAGTATGGTTTTGTTGTATCGTTGATTTAAAGTACCATTTTATGGGCGCAATGCCATCTAATCAAGTGTTGATCAGCTTTTTAAATTAAAATATATAAATTTAATCATATTTAGTCTAAAAATGTATTAAATAGGGGGTTATTTTGAGTTTATGTATAAGTTTAATATAAAGTCAATTTCAATTTCTAGTTCTGAATAGCCACTTAACGTTTCTTTTGTTTTTTCATTAGCGCTCCACGTCAGAGGTGTCATTTCTAATAGCGCCATTCTCTGCTCTATAGTGGGTGCAATTTTATAACTGACTCGTTGACTGCTAAAAAGTTCAAAATCCTCAGGTACTTCAGATTCATGGGTGTGTTCTTTTGCGTCAGAATAAATTTGTTCTTTTAATTGCCAAAGATGTCTAGGACCCGGTGTTGCTGTTAAAAGGTATCCAGAAGGCTTAATAATGCGCTTTAATTCATGGGTATCAGAGGGGGCAAATATTCGCATCACGATATCAAAAAAATTATCTAGATAGGGCAATCGAGTGGAACTAGCGACTATAAATTGAGCGCTGCGCTGTTTTTTTGCCGCTGCGGAAACAGCTGTTTTAGAAATATCATTGCCATGAATGGATAAGTTTTTAGTAGTTTTACAATATAATTCAATTTGTCGGGCGTAATAGCCCTCACCACACCCTAAATCTAAAAAAGTAGTGTCAGTTCCAGGGTTATGAATATAATCAATCATTAGGGCGATTGCTTTTGCGAGGGGGTTATAAAAACCACTTTCTAAAAATAATCGTCTAGCCGTGATCATTTCCTTATTATCACCGGGTTCTTTTGAATGTTTAAAATGAACGGGCAATAGATTTAGATAGCCTTCTTTTGCCATATCAAAACTGTGTTTGTTTTGACAAGCATAAGATTTTGCTGTGTCGTTTAGTTGTAAAGGTTCTGCACAGAGAGGACATTGATAAGGTGAGTGTGAATGAATAATAGATAATTGCACTGTTAAGAGTAGAGTCAGTCAAGTAAGGTGTATATAATTATTACACGGGGTTTGATAAATTTGTAAGTATCTATGTCCGATGTTGAAGCAAAGCTTGCCGTAGAATATGTTGATATGGTTATTTTTTTTAGAAAGATTGAACACGATTTGTTTTTGTAGGAAGAGATAAAACAACAGTAATTAATAAATAATTTTTACAAAGCATTATCCGTATATTTAGGGTAAGACATTTGAAGATAAAGGCACCTTAGTCTAGTTGTTTTAATAGTTGGTATGAGTTAGATCATAGGGTAACTTAACATGTTGTAATATCTGCAGTATTGCTTAATGTGATTATTATGAGGATATTACAGTTGATTTTTTAAGGGTTTTAGTGGCGGCTATTAATCATTTTTGTAACATTATCCTTGTTAATTTACTTTAACATATTTAATTAACTTTCTGATTATGTATATATTTTAATGCTATTTAAAGCTCAAGCTCTCGACTATAAAATATTTCTTTTATTGAGAATCTGTCGTATCCTACCTTAAGGATTATCATATTAGAACAGAAAACATGTTAAAAAAAACCCTTTTTAAAAGTTTACTTTCATTTATTAATCAGTTTTTTTCTTATAAAAATACCTTGAGAGAAGCTAATGACGGTGATATAAAAGCACAATGTTTATTAGGTGATATGTTCTTATATGGAAGTGGAATAGAAAGAGACTATCAGAAAGCCCTTTTTTGGTATCGCAAGGCAGCGAAAAACGGTAGTGCTTATGGACAAAATAGTGTTGGTTGGATTTATGATCAAGGCTTTGGCGTACAAGCGGATGTAAATGAGGCTATTAAATGGTATTTATTAGCTACTAACAAGGGCTATGCACACGCACAATTTAATTTGGGTCATTTATACGCTAATGGTGAAGGTGTAGAACAAGATTATAGATTATCTTATCACTGGTATCATTTGGCTGCCGTGCAAGGACATGCTCATGCTCAATATAATTTAGGTCAGTTGTACGCCAATGGACAGGGGCCAGAGCAAAATTTCACAAAAAGTGTTTATTGGTATCGTCAGGCGGCTGAACAAGGGGATGCTTATGCACAGGGCTTGTTGGGCAGTATGTATGAAGAAGGTTTAGGGGTGCAGCAGGATTATAAAGAGGCTAAAAAATTGTATTTATTAGCGGCTGATCAAGGCGATGTTAATGCTCAATATAATTTGGCGTATATGTTCGTACAAGGTTTAGGTGTAAAACAAGACCTTTCTAAAGCTCTAAAATGGGCACAGCTCGCGAGTGATCAAGGCGATGAAATGGCAATGTCTTTAAGAGATTTTTGCGTGAATAAACTAAGAGAGTAAATGGTACGTTATTAAATAACTTACAAATTATTATAAAGGCGTTACCCTATTTCAAATATTAATCGTTAATTAGATAAAGGTAGTTTTAATGGTTTATCTTTATTGTTCATATCTTCCCTATCCGTTCTTAACATGATGATTAGCAAATACGCTGTCAGTTTATTGTTTATTTGTATATTTTTATCAGGATGCAATTCCGAAGATGAGCAGTGCTCATCGCCAGAAGTTCAAACCAGTATTCATAATATATTAACTGAAAATACGCTCAAGTTAACCCATAAAAAACGAGATGAATTCTTTGATGGGCCCGCATTATTTGGTTTAGATAAGATTAAAGCAACTTTAGCACTTATTAATATCGAGGTTGATCATATTAAGTTTATTAAGCGTATTCAAGAGACACAGGCCGTAGTTTGTGAAGCTCAACTTAAGATCACCGTCCCACCACCTCTGTTAGATGACGTGGATTTGACTCGACGTATTCAACATCAATCAAAAATTATTGATTTCGCAAAACAATTAAATATTGAAAATCATCTGAATGCGTTCACTCAAAAAGTGAATTATTCAGTTAAATCGTCAAAAGATATTACAACTGTTTCAGTTGGGTTTGAAGGGACTCAGTGGGAGCAATTATTAGATGAAATGGTCACCGCTGTTTTATTAATGTCTACTTTGGATGCTAATGAGGTTCAACCTCAAGCTCAAGCTCAACATCAACGTCAACCTCAAGCTCAACGTCAAACGACTGTTCAGCGTCCTGAGCCAATAATAACAAAGTCAAAGGTCATTGAAGTTCAACCTGTTAAACCGATAGCAAATGCTGCACAGAGTGTAGTACCTGATTCAGCTCCACTTACAACACCTAAAACTCAATTGTCACCGAGTTTTGATTGTACGCAAGCCAATAAAGCAACGGATGTTACTATTTGTGCTCAACCATCTTTAGTCACTTTAGATATACAGAATATGTCGATTTATAAGAGTGCTAAAGAGCTTAATCCGCTCGCTACAAAAGATGTTTGGAAAGAATCAATTAAATATAAATACGCGTGCGGGACCGATGTGGCTTGTATTGCCGGTGTTTATAAAAAATCAATACAACGATATCAATGCATCACCAAGCAACAATCCTGTGAAAAAGCTTTGCCTTATTAGTGCCTATCTACAATGAGCTTAATAGCTTAAAGAGGCTTTTAATAGGCGTCTAATGAGCGGTTGCGTAATTAAAGCCAACGATACCAGAAAACTCATAACCACTATTTTGTTCAGGGACATACACCCCAGTATACATTTGGTAACTTGGGGTGAAGTTAAACAATAAATTAACTGTCGCCCCCGAGAGTGCTTGCCGACCACTGATATAATCCATTTGCAGGGCTAATTTATTGGGTATGAAGGTGATCTCTGCGCCAGTCAGAAAACCAACCTGTCTTGTGGTTCCCGTTAAAGCCGCATTAGCGAGGTAAGGGCCTAGGTGAATCATTAGCGAAGGGGTCACGTTGTATTGCGTATCACTGTAGGTATAATCGTACCAGACTTGAGGATGGATATTAGTTAACGCAACTCCGTTCAGTGAGCCAATTGATATTGACAGCGTATCACTTATAGTAAAAGATTTAGCTACATTGATAAAAGTATCGCCTTGAAAGAGGTTGTTAGCCCCTAAAATTTGGGTATTGAGTAATGACAAACTCACACTCCAACCATTGGGATCAGCATAACTGCCCGCTATATTTTGGTAAGTACCCAGACGATAGATATCGGTTTCTGTATTAAATGTCCATGTGCCATGGTCATCCGCGTCAGCATTATGCGACCATGTACCACTGTTTGCTGAAGCAGGTTTGATTTTTGATTTCTTCAGGTCTGATTTTGATGCTGATGTGTCTTTTGCTAAGGTAATATCGGAGTAAAGACTACTCAGTAGGCTAATAACAAGTATTATATATTTCACTCGTAGCCCTTAAAGATAGTGGGCGACCGCTTAAAAAAACCATAAGGGTTCTAAATAAGAGGGGCAAGTCTAGCAATGTTTAAACGCGTGTTGCGTGCATTTCTTAGCTAACTCTACAGCGTCCTTCTTCTGTGCAGGCGTTATTTTTATGTCCATGCCGGATAGTTCTTTTTCAGCTTCTTGACTCCCTTTGTTAGCCGCAATTTGTGCCCACATATAGCCTTTGACGGCATCTTCTTTAACGCCATGCCCTGACCAATGTGCCAATCCCAGCATCAATTGTGCATCTTTATCTCCCTTTTCAGCGGCTAATTCATACCAATTATTGGCCGTAGTGTAGCTTTGTTTAACACCTTCACCTAATTGATACATCACGCCTATTCTTAATTGGGCATCGACAACCTCTTGATGCGCCGCTAACTCATACCATTTTGCGGCTTCTTTGGTATTTTTCTTAACCCCTTGACCCTTGTCATAGAGTTTAGCCAGATTATATTGCCCGTCAGGATCTTTTTTATGTGCCGCTATTTCGAACCAATGGAAGGCTTCTTTAAAGTTTTTATCGACGCCTTTACCGTTCACATACATTAATCCTAAAACCACATGGGCTAAGCTGTGACCTTCTTTAGCCGCTTTTTTAAGCAGAGGAATGGCTTTTTGATAATGACCTTTTTCGGCGGCATGAAAGCCTTCTTCAAAATCATTGGCCAGTGCATTAAGGCTAAACAAGGTAAGTAGTATAGTGAGTGCTGTTTTTATCATAGTGTAACGTGGAGGTTTTAACAAACGTGATCAAGCCATAAGGGTAAAGAAGGCTCTTCTAACCGTTGTGCTGCAAAGACACAGGCTTCAAGCAGATTCGCTTGAGCCTTAGCACTTAAATCGTCACCTAATTCAAATTTCTCTGCCTGAATACTCAGTAAAAAACTGGGAGGCGGAGGCACTGCTTTAATACTTTGATAAACAGCTAATAAGGCATTAGGACTCATTGCGTGTGTCGTGTAACTCAGATCTTGTATCGGTGTCAGTACATTAAAGTGAAAAGAAGCTTTACAGGCCACTGAAGCATCCACAAAAATGATTAACTCCCTACCTACCAGATCTAAGGCATGTTCAATTTGGAGTTGAAAGTCACAGAGCAAGTCAATTTGATCTAATTTACACTCCGCCTCAAGGTACTCTAAGACGAGTGGTCCCAAAGCGTCATCCCCCCGACTTAAGTTACCATAACCAAAGACAAGAACGGGTTTAACCATGAAAGTTTCGCTCAATCTCGCCATTACCATGCTTCACTAATTGATCAATTAATTGACCATTTGCATCGACTAACTCAAGCTGAAGCGGCATTTTACCAATGGCATGTGTCGCACAAGATAAGCAAGGATCGTAAGCACGAATAGCCACTTCTAAATTATTAAGTAACGGTTCAGTCAGTTCCTGTCCCGATAAATACTCATTAGCCACTTGTCGCACCGATTCATTCATGGCTTGATTGTTACTGGTAGTGGATACAATCAAATTAGCTTTAGTAACGATATCATTCTCATCGACTTGATAGTGATGGAATAAAGTACCCCGCGGCGCTTCAATAACTCCGACACCTTCATAACGTTTTTCGCCGGTAGCGACTAGGTCATGGCTTAAGATATCAGGATCATTTAATAAGTCTTTAATCCCTTCGGCACAATGTAGGGTTTCAATTAAACGTGCCCAATGGAACGCTAAGGTGCTGTGTACCATGGTTTCTTGCGTATGGGCTTTAAAATCAACCCGTGCTGCTTCCGCTAAAGGCGTATTAATAAAATCACAGTTATTGACCCTTGCCAGCGGGCCCACTCGATACCAGCCGTTTTCTTTGCCCAAGGACAACAAATAAGGAAACTTCATGTAAGTCCAAGAACGCACTTCTTCATGAATATAATCGTTATACTGACAATAATCGACATGATCAATCAGCGTTTCACCTTCAGCATTCTTTGCCCTCAGGCCGCCGTGATACAGTTCCAAAGCGCCATCAGCTTTGGTTAAGCCTAAATAGTTAGTGCGTATGGTGCCAAAGTCATCATAAAAAGGTAGATTAGAACAATGTACCTTTTTAATGAGTGCTACTGAAGCCACTGACCACTCAATCATCTGCTCAATATCTTGTAATAAATAGTCGCGTTCTGCTTTGGTTAAGGCTTTATTCATCCCACCTGGAACGGCACTAGTGCCATGCACGCGCTTACCTGAGATCATCCGAATCACTTCTTGACCGTATTTGCGCATCTTCACCCCCTGTACCGCTAAATCAGGGTAAGCACCAATCACGGCAATAATGGAGCGTTTACTAATATCGCTTTCAAAGCCAAATAGTAAGTCAGGACTGGATAAGTGAAAGAAATGCAAGGCATGAGATTGAAACACTTGACCAAAGTGCAGTAAGCGTCTGAGTTTTTCAGCGGCTACTGGAAGATTATGCGGGTCGATACCGACTAATTGATCAATGGCTTTAGCCGCCGCTAAGTGATGACTGACAGGGCAAATACCGCATAAACGTTGCACTAAGGTAGGCAGTTCCCAATAAGGTCGACCTTGGATAAAGCGTTCAAAGCCACGAAACTCCACAATATGTAAACGCGCTTGTTGAACCTTATTATCTTCATCCAATAACAAAGTGACTTTGCCATGACCTTCGACGCGAGAAACGGGTTCAACAACGACACGTTTTAAATTAGTTGGGTTTTGGGCGGTTTCTAAATGTTCGTACATGATATTTCTCTATAGTTTGCTTGAACAACAGGCGTGCTGAAATTCGTCATGAGTAAGACTTAGTCGTAATGAACCAGTTCATACGGTAATGACGGTTCGCGACCTTCTAATAGATCTGTTAAAAACTTCCAAAACACATCAGCCGAAGGCGGGCAACCGGGTAAGAAATAATCGATCTTAACAACCTCATGAATGGGGCGCACCTTATCTAAAAGTAAAGGTAGTTCAGGGTCATTGGGGATTTGTGCATTCTCAACGCCAATACCGTCGATATAAGCTTCTTTAAGACAGTCTTCGAGAGGAATAAAGTTTCTCATGGCGGGTAACCCCCCATTAATGGCACAGGCGCCCACGGCCACTAGGATTTTACAGTTCTTTCTAAACTCCCGTAACACATGCACATTCTCAGAGTTACAGACGCCGCCTTCAATTAAACCAATATCGCAATTACTGCAATGTTCAATATCAGTAATGGGCGAGCGATCAAATTCAACCAACTCAATCAATTGTAATATCCGTTCATCAATATCAAGAAAAGACATGTGACAGCCAAAGCAACCGGCGAGAGAGGTGGTGGCGACCCTTATTTTATTGCTCATCTTGAAGTTTCTCCCTATTAAGTGATACTTGATCAATTTGGTTATGATCGTAAAGACGTTCACCAATGGGAACTTGATAAGCCGTATGTTTGATAAGAATGGCACCGGTTGGGCAAATATGCGCCGCCTGATCGGTGACTTCTAAGTTTGAATCTTTTAATAAGCCGGATTCAGCATTTACAATGAGATGTTTATTAATACCCCGACCACTGATAGCAAACACCTCTTTACCATCTTTTTCCTGGCTGGCTCTGACACATAAGGTACAAAAAATACAGCGGTTATGATCAATCAGAACCTCAGCATGAGAGGCGTCTAGTTCACGATGTGGGTAAAATAACGGGAAGTGATCATCCAGCATATTAAGATGATACGCCACCGCTTGTAATTGGCAATTGCCGGTTTTTTCACACGAAGGGCAGAAGTGATTGCCTTCAACAAACAGCATTTGAGTGATTTTCTTACGATCCTCATTCAGCTCTTTAGCATCATTAAGAATCTGTTGACCTTCCATGGCTGGAAAGGTGCAAGCAGAACAGGTACGGCCATTGACATTAACGGTACACAGTTTACAACTGCCATGTGGCGTAAATTCTGGATGGTGACATAAATGCGGGATATAAACACCTGCCTCGGTCGCGGCTTCCATGATAGTTTGGCCGTCCTTAAAGGGAACAACCTGACCATCAATCGTGATTGTTTTGTTCATCATGATTCCTCAATTTGGGCTAAATGCGCACCAGCATCATCTCGATTAGCTAAACGCCTCGCGGTTTCTAAGGCCGCATCTAAATCAAAACCGGGTTCATAACTGATCTTTTTTAACTGGGCTTGATACAATTCAGGGTAACGCTCTAAAGTAGTTAGGATAGGATTAGCGGCTGTTTGACCTAAGCCACAATGGCTCTGTTTTTTAATGACTTGGCAGAGCTCTTCTAAAGCCACCACATCCCCCGCAGAGCCATGACCATTGATAATTTTATCCAATTGGTTCTTTAATAAAGACGTACCCACTCGACACGGAGTACAAAAGCCACAACTTTCATGCGCAAAGAAATGGGTGAAGTTATTCACAATATCAAGAATATTGCGGTGCTGATTAAAGATAATAAACGAGCCACCCGTGGCTAAATCTTCAAAGGCAATGAGTCGATCAAACTCATTATTAGAAATAAATGTACCTGAGGGCCCACCAATTTGCACACCTAAAACATCAGTCGCACCACAGTCATCTAAAATACTTTGTATAGAGGTGCCAAAGGGGACTTCATAAATACCAGGCTGAGTACAGTCACCACAAATACTGAGGATTTTACTACCTTTAGATGTATCCGTGCCGATGTTAGCAAACCATGCACCACCATTAACCGCAATACGAGCCGCCGCCATAAAGGTTTCTACATTATTAACCACGGTCGGCTTGCCTAAATAGCCTTGTGTGACGGGATAAGGGGGGCGATTACGCGGAATGCCCATTTTACCTTCTAGGGATTCAATTAACGCCGACTCCTCACCACAAATATAAGCGCCAGCACCTAAACAGATTTCAATATCAAAGGTAAAGTCCGCGCCCAGAATTTGAGTACCTAAAAGCCCCGCTTGTCGGCGCTCAGCAAGGATGGCTATTAGTTTTTCATGCAGATGACAATATTCTCCACGTAAATATAAGAAACCTTGCTTTGCACCAATCAAGGCGGCACATAAGGTCATGCCTTCAAAAACTTGATGTGCATACGTATTTAATAACACCCGATCTTTAAAGGTACCCGGTTCCCCCTCATCAGCATTACAGACTACAATTCGATCGGCATTGGCTTCTTCTGCACAGAACTTCCATTTTGTCGCAGTCTTAAAGCCCGCACCGCCCCGACCCCGTAAACCAGAGCTATCAAGTTCAGACAAGGTTTCGGGTAAGCCTCGGTTAAACGCAGCTTGTAAAGCTTCGCCTAAGGCAATTGGGGCGCTTAATAATAGGCCCGCTTTAATAAGGTTATCTTCCACATAAAAGAGGTCTTGGGGCCAAGCATCCAAGGGGATTTGTAGATTGATTAAAGCGGTGATCTGATCAACTTTAGCTTTATCTAAATGGGGTAGGGCATAGCCATTGACTAAACCCGCAGGGCCTTGGTCACACAAGCCGGTACACGACGTATTAGCTAAACTAACCACGCCATCGGCTCTAACTTCACCCAATTTAACGTGTAATTGTTGTTCCAGATAAGCGGTTATTTCATGCTTGCCTAACAGGTGATCCGTAATCGAATCACTGATCAATAGATCATACTGACCGCGAGGTGATAAATGTAAAAAACTATAGAACTCAATCACCCCAATAATCTGAGTGCGAGGTATGTCTAACTGCTGTGCTATTTGTTCAATAGCCTCATGCGGGATATAAAAATACTGTGCTTGAACGGCCCTAAGAATCGCTAATAAATGGGTAGACTGATAGCGGTTTTGTTCGATAAGGTGTTGAATAAAGGCTGTCATTTTGACTCCTAGGGCAGGTTAAGCCTCAGTTAATTTTCGCTAATGAAGGCATTAAGAATTAAAGCCATGTTCGCCATACCTAGATGGAGGTTGTGCTCAATGTCAGCCATGGTAATTTCACCATCTGATTTACCCGCTGCCCAGTTCGCAATTACTGAAATAGCGGCATAGTCAATGTCTAATTCTCTAGCTAGGGCGGCTTCAGGCATTCCGGTCATTCCTACGACATCACAGCCATCTTGTTCCATACGTTTAATTTCTGCGGATGATTCTAAGCGCGGCCCTTGGGTACAGCCATAAGTGCCTATCGGGGTAATCGCAATATGTGCTTTAGTTGCCGCTAATATTAAGGCATTCCGTAAGGTTTGACTGTAAGGATAACTAAAGTCTACATGGGTAACGGGATAGTTCTCATCCTCAAAAAAAGTATGTTTACGACCATAACTGTAATCGATAATTTGATCAGGAATCGCAATATGTGCCGGCACCATGGCGTGGGTAATACCACCCACTGCGGCTACAGCAATAATCTGTTCTACACCTAATTGTTTAAGGCCCCAGATATTAGCCCGATAATTGATTTTATGTGGTGCAAGCGTATGGGGATTACCATGTCTGGCTAAAAAGACCACTTCTTTTTGGTTTAGTTCACCCGTCATAAAATCAGCAGAAGGCGCACCATAAGGGGTGTCAATTTTATCTCTCTTTATGATCGTTAAACCACTCAATTGAGTGAGCCCAGTACCACCAATAATTGCAAGTTTAGTCATTCAGTGACATCCTTAGTAAACGTTAATGTAGGTTAATATGTTGTGGAGAGATTAAAGGGTGCAGGCATAAATACCAGGGGCGTTGCGTAAATAACCCTTATAGTCTAGCCCGTAACCAAATAAGTAGCGATTTTCGACAGGCAAGCCAACAAAGTCAGCGCTGATCGGTTTGCTGTGTCCTAGGTCTTTATCCAGTAAAACTGCGGTATAAACGGCAGTGGCGCCCTGTTCCAAGCAATACTCTTTAATCACCGACAGGGTAATACCTTCGTCTAAGATATCATCAATAATAAGGATAGTTCTATCTTTAATTGGGGTTTTGGGTTTAAGCAGCCATTCAAGGGTACCGCCTGCGGTTTTATTTTGATAACGACTGGCATTAACCGAATCTAGGGTAAGAGGCATGGTTAGCCGAGGTAGCAATTTACCCGTGGTAATAATGCCCCCATTTAAGGCACATAAAACCAACGGATTAGTATCCGCTAATTGCGCATTAATCTGGGTCGCCATGTCATCGAGTGCGACTTCAAGTTGGTGGGCACTGTAGAGTAAGTCGGCGGTTTCTTGGACGTAGGTAATTTCTTTAAGCATGTTGTAAGATTAGTTCGTTAATAAGAGCAGAAGCGTGTTGCCATTGGGCCGTTTGTTTATAATCACTGGATACAGTAGGTCGGCCTAACATGCGATTAAGACGTGCTTCTCGGGCAGGATCTTGAGTGACGGGTAAGGCGTCCAGAACTTGTTCGGCCGCGTCTGGGTTATTACACACTAATAACATATCACAACCGGCTTGTTGAGCTAAACGCGCACGGGTAGGGTAATCTCCGGCTGAGGCTGCACCGGCCATACTTAAATCATCACTAAAGATCGTGCCGTTAAAGTTGAGTTCTTTACGTAAAATCTCCTGTAGCCAAAAGGCAGAAAAGCCGGCCGGATTATCATCAATCGCGGTAAACAATACATGCGCTGGCATAATCGCTTCTAAACCTTCGGCGATGAGGTGTTTAAAGGGTAAAAAGTCTTTCGCCCTTAAGGCGACTAATTCACGCGTATCAATCGGTAAAGTTAAATGTGAATCCAGTGCAACACCGCCATGACCTGGGAAATGTTTACCTGTCGCCGCCATTCCGGCTTGGTTCATACCTTTTCTAAAGCCACTGGCTAATTGAGTTGCAAGCTCAGGGTCGGTTGAGAATGACCGATCTCCAATGATTTGGCTGATGCCCGAATCCACATCCAGTACGGGTGCAAAACTAAAATCCACGCCGACTGCTAACAGTTCAGTTGCCATTAACCAACCTGCGGCTTCTGCTAAGTCAGGGCTTTTTGCATAATAAGAGGCGGGGGGTAAGCGCGTAAAACCATCTCTAAATCGTTGCACACGCCCCCCTTCTTGATCAACGGCAATTAAAATATCACCCTTTCGAGCCGCACGGATTTCTTGGATTAACGCAGTCACTTGTTGGGGATCTTGGTAATTCCGTGAGAAAAGAATCACCGCACCGGTATTAGGATGGTTAATTTTATCGTATTCGTGTGACGCTAATGTTAAACCTTCAACATCTAGCATCACCGGGCCCAAAGCGAGAGTATTGGTCATTATTTAAAGTTAAGAAAAGAGTAATAATGAAACCGTTGCTGGTTAATCAGCAAGGGTTTAAATAGGCGTTATTCTAACACCGATTAAAGTAGGAGAGGATTTTGAAGTGAATCTGGGATTGGGTGTCAATAAATCACATCATCAATTGTGCATTCAATGACACAGAAACGCAGGTATTTGAGTTAAAGTAGCGACTAATTCAGCTTGTTTTTTGGTCTCTGTTTTACGGAACAAGGCTCTTAATTGAGTTTTGACTGTATTAATTGAAATGCCCGATTCTATCGCATATTCAGTTAAAGTCTTTCGTTCTAACAAGGCGGTGGCCACTTTTAACTCAGCGGGTGATAAACCATAAAGATTTCCGACTAAGCGTAATTGATTGGCGATGTTTTTAGGTTCGTTGATTAAGATTAAGGCCATGGGTGTTTGCCAATCTTTTCTTAATTTAGAACTTTCGGGCAAGGGCATAACCAATATTTGTCTACTATGAGCACCCTTGGTTTGCATCGCTCCCCCAGCGGCCAAAGTTTGGGTGGCATTGAAAATTAATTGCTTAAGTTTGTTATGTTGATCAGGAAACAGACCAGTGAGCCTGCCCATTTTGTTACTTAACTCGCTGTCAGGATGGCTGAGTAAAGCTTCTGCCCGTTTATTTAAATGTAAAATAGTCCCTTGTTGATTGACAAGAATCATCGAGATAACCAAACCATCAATGGCCATAGCGCCCAGTTCAGATTTTTTTTGCAGAATCTCAGTATGCTTGTTTAACTTTAATACTTGTTGAAAGTGGTTAATATAATGGTCGGCTTTTGAAGAGTTCTTCTCATCAAAGGGTTGACTGTTCGTGGCGCGTAAAAAACCGCAGATAGAATAGATAAGATCATCTTCATATATTCGACACGCCATGCGATAACGAATCCCATAAGGTAGCAAAAAGTCTTGATAGAATTCATTATGATTAATCAGTTTTTGGGTTTGCTTATGATGACAATATTGCCATTCTTGCAAGGGTTGTTCTAAAAGATATTTGCCAGGATCTTTATTAATGTAATAATTTAGATATTCTTTGCTGCCATCGGTAGAAAAGTTGGTGCCAGATAACAGGGAATAGATAGGCGCATTAGTTTTTTTATCGAAACTAATGATTTGTGCATCATCTGCCCCTGCATATAAACCACATAATCCAATAGCTTCTTGAAATCCGTCAGGCTCTAGCACAGATTCATAAAGTGCATTAATGATGCGATCTAATTTATCACGTTCTGCCATAGTCACCAGTCTTTTAAAATAAACTCAACTTTATGCGGGTTGGGAAGTGATACTACATCAAATAAATATTTTTCGCATCATCCATATGGATGATACAGGGAAATAAATTTGTGATAGTCGGGTAGTTCCTAGGTTAAGTGATTTAGATTTTAAGGTCGTGATGACTAGTGCAGATTTAAATGATTAAGTGTTTTAAGGTACTTGGGTATTATAAATCCTATTATTGCAGGGTCGTGGCTTTATTGTTAATTAGAATATCTTGTTGGATAGTATTCTGATTGGTTGTGGGATCTGTGGGTGTTTGATTTGTAGTAGTGTCAGTATTGGTTGCTGTTTTATTGTCAGAGGTTTTAGCGGTATTGGGAGCTGTTTTATTGTCAGGTGTTTTAGCGGTATTGGCGGTGTTATTTAAACCGGCTTGTCCTTTATCAGTGACCAAATTTAAGTCATTAATAGCTTGCTCAAAAGAACATGAGGTATCGTAAACGGCCATAAAGCGGCGTAAGTCTGCGTAAGGCATCCCATTTTTAGAGTTATATCCCCATTTAGATGTTGTTTCATCTGTATTCTCTGATTTTGTTTTACACGGTATCTGTGTAGTCAAATCTGTAATCAATGTCTTTCTGACTGAGCCGATATTCTCAAATAACTGGTGTGCACCGTAACTTACAAAAAAACTTGTTTTGATGGCATCATTCGCACTGGTTATTGCTTGCTTTAAACCACCTACCACCGCTCCAGCAACAGGGTTGGCAAATGAGGCGCCGGTTTGTGTCATAAGGGCCGCATCGCTTAAAAACTTTTGATTTGCATCCAACTCATTGAATCCACCTATTAGTGTATGTTGATAGGCATAGCAATTTTTGTCAGATACGGCAATGGCTTCTTTGACCAAAGCCGGTGTAACACTGTCTTCAAGTTTTGGTCCTGAGGACTCGTCTGAGGACTTGACTGGGGACTTGTTTGAGGACTTACCAAATGAAAGATTATTGTAAACACAATATTGCGTACCTTTTATGTAGGTAATAGGTGGGCCAATCAAAGGCAATAATGACCATGCGTCCTGCCCTGATAATTCAGAAACAGAGGGGATTAATAATAGATCAATGGTAGGTCCCACTACCGGTATCCATATTATGGGGCTATGCACTGAGTGCGCTTCACTGCAGTTCTGATAGATTATTGCAGGGATAGGGCTATTATCTTTATTATTATCTTTGTAGCTAGTAGAAATTTCTTTTTGAGGGATAGTGGTAGAGTGGTCCAAATCATCAAAGGTGTAATTAGGGCCCTTAAACTTATTAGTTGCCGTGCAACCTGATAAAACTGAAACCACACACAGACTTAGCATAATATTATTTTTCATGATGACTATTCCTTTTTCTTTAATAAAGATGGTTGGTTTGATAAGTTGAGTTACGTTACAAGAGCCGTGTATTCTAATTGATGGTTAGTCTTAAATGAACGGCTGGAGTGTGTGAGAGAGTTATTGGATGCTTTTGTTGTTTTACCAAAAGCATTCAATGACTCAACTCATCCAATTACCTGAAGTTAGCTCGACGTTTTAAACCCATAAAACCGATCAGCCCAGAGAGGAATAACCAGACTGCTCCGGGGAGCGGAACGGCGGCAACATCACCCGCGTGAACAGCCCATGCGTTGAATAGGTTAAGTTTATAGCCGCTGACCTGGTCCCCATCATAGGTGTTGAAGTACCACGCACCCATAGCGGACTCACTCGACCAGTAGCCCCACAAATTCACATTAGTAAATAAGTTGTAATTAGCATTATGCGTAGCTGTAATAAAAGAACCAGCGACACCACCGAGTTGGTTATAAAACAAATCGCCCATTTGGCTAGTAGTAATGTTAAATCCTTGGGTATTTGGGTTCGCCGCATCTGCTGTTGTGGGTAATGTCCACCCTGTTACACCACCTAAGGTTAGATTGTTTACCCACGCTTGAGCACCCCACCAAGTCATGAGGCCTGAATACCCGCCATTAGTGTAAAAATCGCTGTCAAGTAGTGTGCGCGTACCAGGAGAATATAAATTAGGCGTATCATGAATCACCCCGCCATTCGCCGCAATAATCTCACTGACTAGATTGGGGTTACTGTCCGCTTGGGTTTGAAACAAGTTGGCATCAGCCGCCCAAGTGATGTTGTTGACATCGTCATAGACCATACCGCCATCACGCGCTATTAACGCTGCATTGGCACCTGTGCTGACACTTAAACCTAATACGAGTGTTGCCATTAATTGTTTGTTCATAAATATCCTTGATGAGTTAACTGTTTTTAAGTTAAACGTTAGTGCGTTTTAAAGAAGTAAAGCATTTAGTGCTTCGATATTACCGCAACAAAACTAAGTTTATGCCGCTGACAGTCACATACTACCTGATAACTATTTTTTGTGAATCATCCTAACGGATGATGCAGGGAAAATTTATTTGTGCTAAGCGGTTGGTTTGGGGGTTTATTTAAGCCGGTGACTGATGATCCAGATCAGACTTTTATCTTTGTTGGTGTGCAGTATCAAGTGGTTAAAGACTTTTTGTGGCGTTTATCTGGATGATGATTAATGCCGCAGTGACTGATCACCTTTAATTACATGTATTCGCTTGATTGCCAGTGATAAATAACAGAAAGAACTCGAGCCAAAGATTTAGTTGATTCAAGCTACAGATATTAGTAACTGCGCTGTCTGTTAAGACACACTTCCTTTATAAACTCATTTGATTGAGAGGTAATCTATTGATATTTGATGATAATATGAGTCAAAAGAGTAGCCTTTATGTGTCAAATAGTGCTTTAGAAGGATTGCTATAAGGCCATGCACAGTCTCCAGATACGACCTATTAAGACTGTGAAAAGGACCCACTCATACTCGACTTTGCTTGAGACAGGTTAGCGATATGTGACGGTGCTTATTTAAAATAAGTCTATAAGCTTATTCTTAACGTTGCCTTACCTGATCCCCATAGTGTTAAACCCTGAGACCTAAAGTGCGGGGTGCAGACTCAAAAAAATGCTTAAGCAGGGTCTTTAATGTTGGTTCGCAGTTTGCTTTATGTTTGGCACCTTTTCTGATAAGGGTATAGCCTTTTTCAGATCGGTGATAAGCCTTTTTGGCTTAGGTGTGGGCGCTTTTTTCACCAATACTGCGTTATTTTGTAGCTATTTAAATCTAACTAGACTAGACTCCTTTCCGAGGCCGCGACCTTTTTAGATGCGTGCATATAAAAAAAGCCTCAATGAATAGTGTCTATGTCGGCTCATTTTTAAGGTTATTAGCACGTAAATCACTTCTAACCTTAAGGATATTACTTATGCAACCCAAATTGATTGTCACCTTTGATCGTCTTAATAATGCCGAATTCGTCACAAAATCCGGTACTATTGTCGCTGGATTAACCGAAAATGCTAATTATCCTGAACCTTGGATGCCGCAGTTACCGACCTTAGTCGAATTAACCATTGCCCAAACTGATTTTCAAACGGCTTATCATGAAGCCTTGTCGATGGATAGGCTTAAAATTGCTCATCGTGAGGATTGTCGTTTTATATTAACGGGGATGCTAAGAAAATTGGCGCCTTATATTGAAATAGTGGCTCAGGGGAATGTGTCTGTGTTAGAAACCAGCGGATATGATTTGCGTCATGATACCGCGCATCTTAATATCTTTGAACCCTTACCCGCACCGATAGACTTTATTGTGTCGCACGGAGCATTTAGTGGCACGATTGATGTTAAAGTCACTCGCTTAGATGGCGTCTCTAATTATGAGGCGCAAATCACGCAATTAGATCCTATGGTTGAACTCAATTGGGTGCATGCTTTGTGGTCTACCAGCGCTACACACATGCTGATATCAAATTTAATACCGGGTCAGATTTATTGGGTTCGTGTCAGAGGTCTTGGCGCCCATGGCGTTGGATTGTGGACTGATCCACACAATATTATGGTGATTTGATTACGGTCATTACATCAGCCAGGCAGTTAAAGGCTCTGATCTTGTCAGGGCCTTTTTACGGTTATCTTTAATGAAGATTTAACTTCAGTCGTGCTTAATGAACTGTAATGATGATGACGCTACAAGCGCTTAACGCAAAAATCGTCCACCACTAATATCAATCATGGCGCCATTAATATGCGATGACATATCACTGGCTAAAAAATGGACACTGCTGGCCACTTCTTCTGCATACGTATTACGGCCTAGCGGTGTTTGCTTTCGGTAGTTTTCCATCATTTCTGGCGTGGAGTGAATCTCATGATGTTGCGTTTCTACGGTGCCGGGCATAACAGAGTTGGTGCGAACATAGGGGGCAAGTTCTTTCGCTAACGTGTGGGTAAAGACCATTAATCCACCTTTAGCGGCTGCATAAGCACCGCCGCCATTAGCACCACCGGTTTGAACAGAGAGTGACAGTATGTTAACGATACGGCCACTGCCGCTGGCGCGTAAATGTGGAATGGCACGTTTAGTCACTAAAAAGGCGCTGGTTAAATTCACATCTAAGGATTTATTCCAGTTCTCTAAAGTGCAATCTTCAATGGTGGCGCGTTTTATTAAGCCACCACTGTTATTGACTAAGATATCTAAACGGCCAGTCTTGGCGATTAAGTGATCAACCATGTTGTTAGCGGCGCTTTCTTGAGTTAAGTCGGCGGGTAACAGAACGGTATTAATGTTTAGGGCGGTTAATTCCTCAAGGAGTTGCTGGGCGCTATCTTCACTTGAATAATAGTGTAAGCCAATGGTTGCGCCTGCTTTGCCTAAAGCTAAGGCCACTGCACGACCAATGCCCACACCAGCGCCACTAATTAGCGCTACTTTTCCACTAAGATTTAAGGATTGCTCAGGTATCATGTCAAACTCCTCAAGGGGGCGTTTCAATAAAAATGGAGGTAAGCTTTATAGGTGTTTGATGTTTTCTAAGATCGCTTCGGCGTGGCCTTCATGATTAACGCCATACTCAACCTCGGTTAATACGCCTTGTTTATTAATGATAAAAGTGGAGCGTAAGATACCCATGCTTTTAACACCATTGCGTTCTTTTTCTCGCCACACGTCATAACTCTCACATAGACTACCGTCGGTATCAGCTAACAAGATGACTTTAAGTTCGTATTTGTTAATGAAGTCAACGTGGCTTTCACAAGAATCTTTGCTGACACCGATCACTACGGTATCGTATTGGCTAAATTGATCAGCGAGTCGGGTAAAGTCGTTTGCTTCAATAGTACAACCTGGGGTGTCGTCTTTTGGATAGAAATATAACACCACGTTTTTAGTGTTGGCAAAGTCAGTTAAATTAACCAACTGATTATGTTGGTTTTTTACACTAAACGTGGGGGCTAACTGTTGAACTTCTAACATAGGATTCACCTTTTTAATGAGTAACCGATTGAAAACAATTGAAAATACTTCAGCGGTCATCATAATCATCTATGGATATAAAGTCCAGTTATCTGATTTAAAAATTAAGATTAACGGAGGATGATACTTGCTTATGGGCAGGAGTGGCTTTGTTTTTCAATCGATATTTAAGGGGCTTAGCGGGACATTTTTGGCTAAATCTAGGGCTATCACGACAGCTTAAACCTTCTTAATGTTTAGTGCTTTTGAATTAAGGCTAAGGTCTTTTCAGGTAATTTAGCACTCTGGCCACTGTCTGCTAAATAATGATGCGCTTCTTCATGAATGGTGCTCATGAACTGTATTAATTGCATTTCATGACGCATTTTCTGTTCAAAATCCTTGGCTTCCCACATTTGATTTAACAGGTGCTTGGCATGATGATGAATGGTAAAGGCCACGGCTTCAGGTAAGTGGGTGTAGCTGGTTTGGATGGATTTTTTTAGTTGATCGAGGGCATTAAGATACTGTTTGTAATCTTTAATATCTTGTTTGCACTTGGTTTTAAACATTGCCAAGTCGGTGTCATTTTGTGTTTTAAGCAACAAGATCTCATGCTCTATCTGTACGGCGCGTTTTTTTAGCTCTGCTTCTAAGGCTTTTTCTGCTAACACCTGAGCGTGCTTCAATTGATGTTCTCGAGCTTGGTTGTTTGATTTCCAGCTTAACTTCTCATCTTTAAACGTATGAAAAGCATCAAGCACGTTCAGGGTCCAGTTTTTTATCAAGGTCATCGCTTAAACCAGTCTCCAGTTTCTATTAGACGTCATCAGTTAAATTAAGGGTGGCAATGTCAGATTGTAACTTTAATAACGCATTAACATCGTGTTGTTTTAAACACTGTTGATGAGTCTGTTGTAATTGTTGGTAATGCACGGTTGAGAGTTCTTTTTTAAGCTGTTTTAAATCTTTATTAATGGCCGCGGATAGGGCTTTTAAATGGGCTTTGTTATTGGCGCGTAATAAGTTTTTGCGCTTAAGGTCATTAAAGTAATTTAGTTGCACGGATCTAAAATAGAATAATTGTTTAAGTTGCTGTTGTTTGGCATCACTAAATAATAAGCGTCTGTGTAGGCGTTGCTGGGTCGAAAGGTAGGTGCTTAAGGCTGTCAGGATAAGTTTAAGTATCATAAATACACCGGCACTTAACAGCAACACTGCTGCTAAGATAAACAGCGCAATCCCCACTTGAGTCAATATATTAGGCAGCGCTGGGATTGCCAGCCAGAGTAAAAAATCAACCAATAAGAACACGGCAAAAGCGGTGCAGACTAAGAGTAAAGCAAGTTTAATAATCATGACTGTTTAGCGTTTTGTTGATTCATACTGCCAGCTTTTTCGGATGTCAGTTATAATGTAACTATATTTAACTTTAATTCCAAGTGTTAATGATGTCGCATTTTTTTGAAATACATCCAGAAAATCCTCAGTTAAGATTAATTCATCGTGCCGTAGAGATTATTCGTAAAGGCGGTGTTATTGCCTATCCGACCGATTCTTCGTATGCCTTGGCTTGTCATTTGGATGATAAACAAGCTTTGGATAAGATTCGTCGTATCCGTCAACTGGATGATAAACATAACTTTACCTTGGTGTGTAAAGATCTGACTCAGGTATCCAATTTTACTAAAATTAGCAATGATGCGTATCGATTGATTAAGGCCTTAACCCCGGGGGCATTTACCTTCGTGTTAGATGCCACCCGTGAGGTGCCTAAAAAACTGATGCATCCTAAGAAAAAAACGATTGGTATCCGCATTCCCGATCATCCCGTGACGCAATTATTATTACAAGAATTAGGCGAGCCGCTGTTTAGTTCTACCTTGATATTGCCCGGTGAAAGTGAAGGCATGACAGACCCTTATGAAATCAAAAGTCGCTTGGAACATGAGCTGGATTTAATTATTGATGCGGGTATTATTAAATATGAGGTCACTACTATGATTGAAATTTCTAGTCAGGGTGTAGAGATCATTCGGCAGGGCAAAGGTCTTGCGCCAATGTTAGATTAATTTTGGAAAAATCATGGGTGAATTAAGTTTAGTTCAACGGATAGTCGTCTGGATATTGCCAGTGGTGTTTGCCATTACTGTGCATGAGGTGGCGCATGGTTGGGTGGCTAAACAATATGGCGATAAGACCGCCGCGCGTTTAGGTCGGTTAACGTTAAACCCGTTTAAACATATTGATTGGTTTGGTACCATTATTTTGCCCGGTTTGTTGTTAGTGACGGGTACAGGCTTTATCTTTGGTTGGGCTAAACCCGTGCCGGTGGACGCCAGAAACTTTAAAAGACCGTTAAAGGATATGGCGGTGGTCGCCGTAGCCGGCCCTGTTTCAAACTTGTTAATGGCGACCGCTTGGGCGTTGATTGCTCGTGTCGGTGTTACCTTGGGTGCGGGGCTTAAAGAAATTTCTGAGCCTTTGATTTACATGGGGGTAGCGGGTATTTCAATTAATTTAGTGTTAGCGATGATTAATTTATTGCCTATTCCGCCTTTAGATGGCAGTCGTATTTTAACAGGCCTATTGCCGAGTCATTGGGCTTGGCAATATAATCGTTTAGAGCGGTATGGTTTTATTATACTGTTGGTGTTGCTTTACACTAAGATGCTGAATGTTATCTTAGAGTACCCTTTGTTTATCGCGCAGAAAGTGTTTTTTTCGATGGCGGGGCTGTGATTGAAGCGTTGTCAGTTAAAGCCTGGGTTACTTAGATGACGGCGCCAGTGGGTATGAGTGCGCGTGAGGCCAGTATTAGGTTAGCCTTGGTGAATGGGGAGCCTTTTAATCAATTGCCCGAAGATCTTTATATTCCACCTCAGGCTTTAGAGGTGTTTTTAGATTTATTTGAAGGGCCTTTAGATTTATTATTGTATCTAATCAGGCGGCAAAACTTTGATATTGTCAATATTCCTATTGCCGAGATTACCCAGCAATATATTTCTTATATTCAGATTATGGGGGTGCTCAATTTAGAGTTGGCGGCTGAATATTTAGTAATGGCGGCGTTGTTGGCCGAGATTAAATCTAAGATGTTATTGCCAAGGCAGACCGAGCCAGAAGAGGATGAGGATGATCCCCGAGCCACCTTAATTCGGCGTTTGCAAGAATATGAGCAAATTAAAAAAGCGGCGGAAGAGATTGATTTGTTGCCACGCATGGAGCGTGATATATTCACCCCTGAGGTGGATACGTCACCTTTAAATATAGCCCAACAAGTGCCGGATGTGCAATTAAAAGAGATGTTGTTAGCGTTTCAGGATGTCCTAAAGCGCGTTGATCAACTTAGTCATCACCAAATTACCAAAGAAGCGTTATCTGTCCGTGAACGAATGGCAGCCATTTTGGCAAACCTTGAAGGAGAAAATAGTCTCCTTTTCTCGCAATTATTTATCCGAAAAGAAGGTAGACACGGAGTCGTTGTCTCGTTTTTGGCCATCCTCGAACTCGGAAAAGAAGGACTCATCGACATTACTCAGTTCGAGCCCTTCTCAGAAATCCGTATCAAAGCCGCGGGCCTCGCGATCCCCTAAAGCGAAGGCGGTTGCGGCCCCCCTTGAATCAACGGAGGTTACTTCTGATGCTGTTGTTGCTTTTGTTTTAGGCGATGTCAGTCAAGGTGTGTCTGAGGGGGCAGGTTTGGATACTGTTCAGGGAGAGGTCTCTGCAGCACTTGCATCGATCGCTGTAAAGGATACGGTCTCTGCAAAGTCTGTGCAACAGGTGGTGGTGAGGCCTATTAGGTTACGTCCTTTGGGTAAATTTAGAAAACAGTTGAATAATCAAGTAGAATTAAGCACATTGACTACGATAGATAAGCAGATCCTTGAGTCTGAACATAAGCTAATTATTGAGTCTGCTAATAAGCAGGGCGCTGAAGCTGAACATAATCAGCTTGTTGAGGTTGATAATCATCAGGTGATTGAGACTGTCGAGATTAATGACAAAATAAAGCGTATCGTTGAAGCGATTCTTTTTGTAGCCAAGAAGCCGATGACGATCAAACAGGTGCAGCAGGTGTTTCCTGAATTGGAACAGCCGGAGTTGGCCGAGATTCAAGCGGCTATCAGCGTGATTACCGAAGAGTATCGCTATCGTCCTGTTGAGTTAAAGCAGGTGGCCAGTGGGTATCGCTTTCAGATTAAGGCGGAGTTGTCTCAATGGGTGTCACGTTTATTTGAAGAAAAACCGCCTCGTTATTCACGGGCATTATTAGAAACCTTGGCTATTATTGCGTATCGGCAGCCGGTTACTCGGGCGGATATAGAGGATATTAGAGGGGTGAGTGTCAGCTCAAGTATTATTCAAACCTTGCTAGAGCGGGAATGGATTCGGGTGGTGGCGCATAAAGAAGCGCCGGGGCGCCCAGGTTTGTATGGTACAACGAAACAGTTTTTGGATTATTTTAATATAACATCGCTAAATGAATTGCCGGCCCTTGAGGATATTAAGTATCTGGATGAGGCGGTAACGGTCGTAGCAAATAACGCAGGTAACGAGTGAAAAGTAATAAATCTTCAAGTGATTCATCAAAGCAACCCAATCGCACGGCGGGTAAAGTGAATAAGTCACCTAAACAACAGCGTAAAACCCAAGATAAAGCGCATAAGCCTAAAGAGCCGAGCCAAAAGGTATCGGTGCCAGTCGCTAAGTCCCTTAGCATAGAAGCAAAAAAAGCGGCTCAGTTGGTTGCGGCGGCAGGTGAACGTATCCAAAAAGTATTGGCTCGCGGTGGGGTGGGATCACGAAGAGAAGTTGAACGTTGGATTGATGAAGGTCGCTTAAAATTAAATGGCGAGTTAGTTAAGTTAGGGGATCGTTTAAAACAGGGTGATTATTTACAACTGAACGACCGAGTCGTTCATTGGGAGAAGTTTGCGATTCAACCAACCCGCGTATTGCTTTACCATAAACCGACCGGTGAAGTGGTCACGCGTCGTGATCCTGAGGGGCGGCCAGTGGTTTTTACCCAGCTACCAACCTTAACGACGGCGCGGTGGATTTCGGTGGGGCGTTTAGATATTAATACCTCTGGGTTATTATTAGTGACTAACAATGGAGAGTTAGCGAATAAATTGATGCATCCTTCGGCTGAAGTAGAGCGAGAATATGCGGTGCGTATTTTAGGGAGTGTGTCTGAAGCCACTCTGGAAAAACTTAAGGAGGGGGTGGAGCTTGAGGATGGCAAAGCTAAGTTTAACGAGATTCACTTTTTTGGCGGTGAGGGTGCCAATAAATGGTATAACGTGATCGTCAGTGAAGGTCGAAATCGTTTAGTCAGGCGTTTATGGGAATCTCAAGAGGTGGTGGTCAGTCGGTTAATGAGAGTGCGTTATGGGCCTGTGGTGTTACCTGAGCGCTTAAAAACCTGTACTTACTATGAATTAACGGAAAAAGAATTAGACTTGTTATTTGAGTTTTCGGGCATGGAGCGCAACGAGGCGCATCTTGTGAGGGAAAAGCCCGAGGTTGTTAAGCCTCGCGTTAACCGAAAAAGACCGTAATCAATGTTTTAGAATGATTTAAAGGTTGCGTAACTTTTCTGAGTTGATATAATAGCGGGGTATTGAGGTTATATTAACTTCAGGCGCGTAGCTCAGTTGGTTAGAGCACCACCTTGACATGGTGGGGGTCGTTGGTTCGAGTCCAATCGTGCCTACCAGACATTAAAGCACTGCTTAAGCGGTGCTTTTTTTATTGTAGCAACCAAAAATTAATTAACATGCCCGTAATTACTCTTCCTGATGGCTCTAATCGTGAATTTGATCATGCGGTAACCGTGTTAGACGTGGCCCGTTCTATTGGTGCTGGATTAGCTAAGGCGACCTTAGCGGGTCGAGTCGATGGCAACTTAGTCGATGCAAGCACGTTAATCAATCAAGATGCTTCTTTGCAAATTATCACTGCAAAAGATGAAGAGGGCGTTGATGTTATCCGCCATTCTACTGCGCATTTGTTAGCCCAAGCGGTTAAACAACTCTTTCCAGAAGCCCAAGTCACTATTGGGCCAGTCATAGAAAATGGTTTTTACTATGACTTCTCGTATCACAGACCTTTTACCCCCGATGATTTAACCGCTATTGAAGCTAAAATGCAGCAATTAGTGGCTGAAGATTTTGTGGTTAATCGTTCTGTTGTCAGTCGTGATGCGGCCATTGAATACTTTACCGGTTTAGGTGAAGCGTATAAGGCTGAATTGATTGCGTCTATCCCTGCAGACCAAGATTTATCGTTGTATCAACAAGGTGAGTTTACGGATCTTTGTCGGGGGCCTCATGTTCCTAGTACCGGTAAATTAGGTAGCTTTAAGTTAATGAAGATTGCAGGTGCTTATTGGCGCGGCAATTCTGATAACGAAATGTTGCAACGTATTTACGGAACTGCCTGGGGTGATAAGAAAGAATTACAAGCTTATTTACACCGCTTAGAAGAAGCTGAAAAGCGTGACCATCGTAAATTAGCTAAAACCTTTGATTTGTTCCATATTCAAGAAGAAGCGCCAGGTATGGTGTTTTGGCATGAAAAAGGCTGGGTTATTTATCAGCAAATTGAACAATTCATCCGTGAGAAATTACGTGTTAATGGTTATGGTGAGGTTAAAACCCCTCAGTTAGTTGATCGCTCTTTGTGGGAAAAATCAGGCCATTGGGATAAGTTTGGTGCCATGATCTTTACGACGCACTCTGAAAGTCGTGATTATGCTATCAAGCCCATGAATTGTCCGTGCCATGTGCAAATTTTTAATCTAGGTATCAAGAGTTACCGTGATTTACCGATTCGTATTGCTGAATTTGGTTCATGTCATCGTAATGAGCCCTCAGGTACTTTGCATGGTTTGATGCGAGTCAGAAACTTTGTGCAAGATGATGCGCATATTTTCTGTACAGAAAGCCAGATTCAAGATGAAGTGTCTACGTTCATCGATATGTTATTCGCTATTTATAGTGAGTTTGGTTTTACCGAAGTCATTATGAAGTTATCAACCCGCCCTGAGAATAGAGTGGGTGATGATTCGGTATGGGATAAGGCCGAATCAGCTTTAGCTTTAGCGCTTGATAACAAAGGTTTAAAGTGGGATTTGCAACCGGGTGAAGGTGCTTTCTACGGTCCTAAAATTGAATTCTCGTTAAAAGATTGTATTGGTCGAGTTTGGCAATGTGGCACTATCCAAGTAGATTTCTCAATGCCTGGCCGTTTAGGTGCAACTTATATTGCTGAAGATGGCTCAAAACAAGTGCCAGTCATGTTGCACAGAGCGATTCTAGGTTCTTTAGAAAGATTCATCGGGATTTTGATTGAACAATATGCCGGAACTTTCCCGCTGTGGTTAGCCCCAGTGCAAGTGATGGTGCTTGATATTGCGGATCGTCATGCCGAATATGCCTCTCAAATTATGAAAGAGTTAGAGAAACAGGGCATTAGAATAAAAATAGACTTGAGAAATGAGAAGATCGGGTTTAAAATCCGTGAACATTCTATGCAAAGAATACCGTATCTTGTTATTGTAGGTGATAAAGAATTAGAAGAACAAAATATCACGGTGCGTACGCAGAAAGGTGAAGATTTAGGTAGTCTGTCAATCGTTGAGTTTGCCGAACGTATCAAGCAAGAGATTGCGGATAGAAAATTATAGTATTTATTGGAGGATTAGGGTATCGCTGCTAAAAAAGATGAAACGCGCCTGAATGATTCGATCACCGCTAGACGAGTGAGAGTAACAGGAGCAGAGGGTGAAGCATTAGGAATTATCTCATTGGATGAAGCCAAGCAAATTGCTTATGCGGCAGACTTGGATTTAGTAGAAATATCACCAAACGCGGATCCCCCGGTTTGTAAGATAATGAACTACGGCAAATACCAGTTTGAACTGAATAAAAAGCTTCAGGTTGCCAAAAAGAAACAAAAGCAGATCCAGGTTAAAGAAATAAAATTTAGACCCGGAACTGACGAGGGCGATTATCAAGTTAAGTTACGTAGTTTAACTAAGTTTCTTAATGAGGGTGATAAAACCAAGGTAACGGTTCGTTATCGTGGTCGCGAAATGGCCCATCGTGAAATTGGTATGGACTTATTGAAGCGTATCGAAAAAGATTTGGAAGAATTAGCCGTCGTTGAGCAGTTTCCTAAAATGGAAGGTCGTCAAATGATTATGGTTATGTCGCCTAAAAAGAAAAAATAATCTTTATGATTAAAACGATTCCAGTCTTAGTATTGGAATGCAGTTTTGCAGAGCGTGATCTCTGCAATTAACAGCACAGGAGTGGCTGTTTTACGAATAGCATTAAGCTAATCGAGTAATTCTTCAGGGCCATGCATTTTGCCTTGCTGGGTTATGTCTCAGGGATTTTTATTTTATATTATTGGAGCAAACAAATGCCAAAGATAAAAACGAACCGTGGAGCTGCTAAGCGTTTTAGACGCACAGGCAACGGCGGTTTTAAATGTGGACAGTCGCATCGTCGTCATATCTTGACTAAAAAGTCAACTAAGAGAAAGAGACAGTTACGTTCACCAAAAACTATTCATCCATCAGATGTACGTATGGCTATACGTATGATGCCATACAGTTAATAGAGGAGAATAGGAATGCCTAGAGTAAAACGTGGTGTAACAGCCAGAGCAAGACACAAAAAAGTATTAAAGCAAGCTAAAGGTTACTACGGCGCTCGTAGTCGCGTTTATCGCGTTGCTAAACAAGCGGTTATTAAAGCGGGTCAATATGCTTACCGTGACCGTAAACAGAAAAAACGTCAATTCCGTGCTTTATGGATTGTACGTATTAACGCGGCAGCGCGTCTTTACGGAATTTCTTACAGTCGTTTGATCAATGGTTTAACTAAAGCCAATGTTAAAATTGACCGTAAAGTATTAGCAGATATCGCAGTACGTGACATTGAGTCATTTGGTAAAATAGCAGAAATTGCTAAAGCCAATCAAAGTCCTGTTTCTTAAATGGAACTTGGCCCACCTTCTTCGGAAGGTGGGTTTTTCAGGATAACAGCCTGAAAGCATCTAATTATCTATTATCCATCCCTAACAAAAGCGAGCAGTGCAGTGTCGGCTATCCTTGAAGAGATTCTCGCGCAGGCATTACAAGAGCTTGCGGCAGTCAATGACCTTATTGAATTAGATAAGGTTCGTGTTCATTATCTGGGTAAAAAGGGTTTATTTACCTTACAGATGAAAGAATTAGGCAACTTAGATCCCGAGCAACGGCGATCAGTGGGCCAAATCATTAATCAAGCAAAAGATCAATTCCAACAACAACTGGACAGTAGCAAAGAAACTTTAGAGAAAGCGGCTTTAGAAGCACGGCTTGCTTCTGAGCGTATCGATGTGAGTTTGCCGGGTCGCGGTCAAGCAACCGGTCGATTACATCCTGTGACGACCACGTTACGACGTATCTCTAAAATATTTGCGAGTGTCGGTTTTAAGGTCGTTGAAGGTCCTGAAATTGAAGATGATTATCATAATTTTGAAGCACTTAATATTCCAGCGCATCATCCAGCCAGAGCGATGCATGATACGTTTTATTTTGATGCCCATACCGTCTTAAGAACTCACACCTCTCCTGTTCAAATTAGAACCATGGAATCCGAAAAGCCACCTTTAAAGGTGATTGCTCCGGGTCGCGTGTATCGTTGTGATTCTGATATTACCCATACCCCTATGTTCCATCAAGTTGAAGGCTTTTTAGTTGATACGGATGTCAGTTTTGCTGACTTAAAAGGGGTGGTCTATGAGTTTTTACGTGCGTTCTTTGAAAAAGATATTCAAGTTCGTTTTAGACCGTCTTATTTCCCGTTTACTGAGCCTTCCGCCGAAGTTGATATTGAGTGTGTGATGTGTGATGGTCACGGTTGTCGCGTGTGTAGTCATACTGGATGGCTTGAGGTCATGGGTTGCGGTATGATTCACCCAGAAGTTTTTAAATCCGTTAATATCGACAGTGAGCAATACAGTGGCTTCGCTTTTGGTATGGGCGTTGAGCGTCTGGCTATGTTGCGTTATGGTATTAACGATTTACGATTGTTTTTTGAAAATGATCTTAAGTTTTTAGAGCAGTTTAACTAAGATATTGTTACACAGGAAAATTTGAATCATGCAATTGAGTGAAGCCTGGTTAAGGTCGTATGTAAATCCAGACATAAGCACAGATAAACTGGTTGAGCAGTTAACGATGGCAGGTCTAGAGATCGGTTCTGTAGAGCCGGCAGCCGCTTTATTTAGTGGTGTTGTGGTCGGACAAGTCATCGAGATGGAACAGCATCCTGATGCGGATCGATTACGCGTTTGCCAAGTGAATGTCGGTGCCGAAGAGTTATTGCAGATCGTGTGTGGCGCCAGTAATGTCAGAATCGGTTTAAAAATCCCTGCGGCCCTATGTGGCGCTGTATTACCGGGTGATTTTAAGATCAAGAAATCTAAGTTACGTGGTCAAGAATCGTTTGGAATGCTGTGTTCTGAAAAAGAACTCGGTTTACTCGCCGAAGCCCATGGCTTAATGGAATTAGCCGATGATGCGCCAGTAGGTGTGGATATTCGTGAATATCTGTCTTTGGATGATTCGCTGATCGAAGTTGATTTAACGCCCAATAGAGCTGATTGTTTAAGTGTTGAAGGCTTGGCCAGAGAAGTGGCGTTATTGAACAATATGGATTGGTCAATAACAGCCGTGACTGAAGTGCCTGTTGCCCACGAACATACCTTATCGGTTGCTGTTGAAGCAACGGCGGCGTGTCCACGTTATTTAGGTCGTTTAATCCAAAATGTCAATGCTAAAGCTGAAACACCTTTATGGATGCAAGAGCGCTTGCGTCGTTCGGGGGTTAGAAGTTTAGGTCCTGTGGTCGATGTGACTAATTATGTTTTATTAGAATTGGGTCAGCCTTTACATGCTTTTGATGCCGATAAATTAACCGGTGGCATTACTGTTCGTTACGCTAAAGCAGAGGAATCATTAAGCCTGTTAAATAATGAAACCATTCAGTTAGACCCAGAAGCGTTAGTCATTGCTGATGATCAGCAAGCTTTGGCTTTGGCGGGTGTGATGGGAGGTAGTTTTTCTGCGGTCACGGAAGATACCCAATCTGTGTTTTTAGAATGTGCGTTTTTTACGCCTGAAGCCATTGCGGGTAAAGCCCGTCGTTTTGGTTTACATACAGACTCTTCGCATCGTTTTGAGCGGGGAGTTGATGCGACTTTACAAACGCGTGCTATCGAACGTGCGACTCAACTCATTGTTGAGATTGCCGGTGGCGTTGTAGGTCCAATGACTGAAGTCACCACTCCCGCGAGTCTGCCTCAACGAAATGCTGTTTTTCTAAGGCGTGCCCGTTTAGAAAAGATATTAGGCTTGTGTTTTGAAAATGAGCAAGTGGTTAATATATTCCAACGCTTAGGTTTGTCTGTTGAGAGTCAAGCAGATGGCTGGACGGTGGTACCGCCAGGCTTTCGATTTGATATCGCGATTGAGGCGGATTTGATTGAAGAAATCGCGCGGGTGTACGGTTATAATAATCTACCGAGTCATTCAGCCTTAATGCGTTCTGAGCTAGGTTTAGTCTCTGAAGCGGTATTAGAGCTTGATCGGGTAAAGGACTTATTAGTGGATCGTGGCTACCAAGAAGCGGTGACTTATAGCTTTGTGGATGAAGAGATTCAAAATGTAGTGGCACCTGGTATTGAGGCCATTCGGTTAAAGAATCCTATTTCGTCTGAATTAGCGGTAATGAGAACGACTCTATGGTGTGGTTTGTTAAAGGCCGCCTTGCATAATGTGCATCGGCAACATCACCGGATAAGATTCTTTGAAACAGGGTTGCGTTTTCTTAAGGTAGACGGTGAAACGCAACAGCAAAAAATGTTAGCTGGATTGGTGATAGGGGATGTTACCTCAGAACAGTGGGGAGAAAAGCCGCGTAAGGTTGACTTTTTTGATATAAAATCTGACTTAGAAGCTTTATTTACCTTGTCTGGTTGTCGGGTGAATTATGTTCCCGTAGTTCATGCAACATTACATCCCGGTCAAACAGCTGAAATACGCTCGGCACAAGGTGAGCACGTGGGTTGGTTAGGTATGTTGCATCCTCATTTAGAAAAGCAGTTGGGCTTTGATAGCCAAGTGTTTCTATTTGAATTAGATCAAGACCTATTGCTCAATAAACGTATTCCTGCTTTTAAGCCCTTATCTAAATATCCTTCGGTACGACGTGATTTGGCTTTGATTGTTGAGGAAGTTATTTCGGCGAGTGAGATAATAGAGTGTATTAAAAGTAGTGCTGAGACCACTTTACAAGAGGTAACACTCTTTGATATTTATCGAGGTAAAGGGGTAGAGGAAGGCTACAAGAGTGTTGCTTTAAGTCTGTTTTTACAAGATGACACACAAACATTAGCAGATACTGATATTGAGGCCGTAATCAGTAGGTTGTTAAATTTATTAGCTACAGAAAAAAATGCAAAACTGAGGGATTGATTTATGGCATTAACAAAAGCAGACTTCGCAGAAAGATTGTTCGATGAGTTAGGTTTGAACAAGCGTGAAGCAAAAGAAATGATAGAAATGTTTTTTGAGGAAATAAAAGTCTCACTAGAGCAAGGAGAGCAAGTTAAGATCTCAGGTTTCGGAAAGTTTGAGTTGCGCGATAAAACAAGTCGACCAGGTCGAAACCCAAAAACAGGTGAAGAAATTCCCATTACGGCTCGACGTGTGGTAACATTCCGCTCAGGGCAAAAATTAAAAGCTAGGGTAGAAGCTTATGTTGGATCAGAGCAAGAATAACGAGACGTCATTAATACCAGAAAAACGCTATTTCACCATTGGTGAAGTAGGTGAGTTATGCGGTGTCAAACCGCATGTCTTACGCTATTGGGAACAAGAGTTTACTGATTTAAATCCTGTAAAAAGGAAAGGTAATCGTCGCTATTATCAACGTCACGAAGTGTTGATGATTCAGCAAATTAAAGATTTGTTGTACGATCAGGGTTACACGATTAGTGGGGCTAAAGCACATCTAGTCAGTAATAAAAGCAATGATAAGTTAAATAACTCAAAGCAATTGATTCGTGAAATATTGATGGATCTTGAAGGTATACTTGATTTATTTAAATAGTTTAAAGCACGTATGCGGTATTTTATAGTATAATTACCGGCTGTTACTTAAAGTATATATCTTTATAGCTAGTTTAATGTCGGGGCGTAGCGCAGCTTGGTAGCGCACTTGTCTGGGGGACAAGGGGTCGTAGGTTCAAATCCTATCGTCCCGACCAATTAACTACCTTTTTAAAGAGTAATATCATTTCTATAATACCTTAAAGGTGTTATATCATTTCTAGTCGCACTGCTTTAGTCTTCATTGATCTTCTTGGTAAACATTGTCGTATGATAACCTCACAGTATACAGAGGGAAGACTTTACCAACATTAATGACAATTATGAAATACAGGCAAGCATTATAATGATTATTTTAAAGGCTATCATGAAGTTAAAGTGGTTAACATTTTTAATTATATTTGCTGTCTTACTCAGTGGGTGTGCGCGTTTTAATAATTTCTTTAGTGCGTCAGGACCCAATAACTCTAAAATACAAGAGTTTCGTAATGATCCTCGTTTTAAGGGTATCCAGTTTGTTAATGTTGATGCAGAAGTAGCTAATAGATTGTTGGCTAGAAACAAAAAAAAGGTGTTTTCAGATACGTTTGTTAATACCGTTAAGTCTGGATATGTGTTAGGCGCGGGTGACGTAATTAGTGTGACCTTATGGGAAGCCCCTCCTGCTATGTTATTCAGTAGCGGTATGAGTGCTGATGCGTCAAAAAGCACGTCTTCTTCATTAACGACTACTTTTCCTGAGCAGATGATTAGCAGTGAGGGTTCGATCAATATTCCTTTTGCTGGCTCAATTTATGTCGCAGGATTTACGCCAGAACAAATTGAAACAGCCATTATTAAGCAATTAAAAGATAAGGCTAATCAACCTCAAGTGCTAGTCAAGGTTATTGCTAATAATACAGCTAATGTGACCGTAGTGGGTGAGGTTTCATCCAGTAGTCGAGTGCCTCTTACTGCAAGAGGTGAAAGATTATTAGATGCGCTTGCAGCGGTTGGGGGTGTTCGTCAACCGGTCGATAAAATTACTATCCAGTTATCACGTGCCGATCAAATTCAAACCTTAGCTTTGGATACTATCATTAATGATCCAAAACAAAATATAGTGTTACAGCCCGGTGATGTCATTACGGCATTAATTCAGCCGTTAACTTTTACTATTTTGGGTGCAGTGAGTAAAAATCAAGAGATGAACTATGAGAGTCAAGGTATCTCTTTGGCGCAGGCATTAGCTAGATCAGGTGGTTTAGAAGAATCAAGAGCTGATGCGCGTGCCGTATTTGTGTTTAGATTTGAAGATCCTAAGGCGTTAAATTGGAGTTCTAAGCCCATGTATAACGCACAAGGTAAAGTACCTGTGGTGTATCAAATGGACATGAGTGACCCAACTAGTTTTTTTGTGGCACAAAACTTCCCTGTTGCTAATAAAGATCTGTTATACGTATCAGATGCGCCTTCGGTACAATTTCAAAAATTTACCACCTTATTATTTCAATCTTTATATATCATGAAAACTTTCTCACCTACGATTGCATACTAAATTTTAAAGTCGTTTTATTGATGGTCTGTTTATTTAAACGGTTTAGGTTTTAAATGATAATAGATATTACTCGACTGTTAGATAGAAGAATGCAAGGTCGACTTCCCACGGGAGTTGATAGGGTGAGTCTTGAATATATTCGTTATTTTGGTGCGAGGGCAACTGCCTTAGTTCGATTTTCGGGGCAATGGATAGAACTCAGTTCTCCCCACTCCAAACAACTATTTGAGGTATTATTATCTCCTACGGGTAATTTTAATAGTAAAATTCGTGGGATAATCGCTCAATCCTTTCCTTTTAGTATGGCAAAACGCTTTTCTTCACGACAGTATTTATTTAATACTGGGCATAGTGGTTTAGAAAAGTCTGAATATTTGACTCGATTAAAACGGTCGGGTCTTAAACCTATTTTCTTTGTTCATGATCTCATTCCCTTAAGTTATCCCGAATATTGTCGTCCCGGTGAGGCAGAGAAGCATCGGCATCGAATTAATATGATGCTTTCAATGGGTTACGGTCTAATCGCAAATTCTCAAGAAACTTTAACGGCTGTGTCAGAGTATGCACAGGCTAATGGCTTTTCTATGCCACCGGCTGTTGTGGCTTTATTAGCACCGCCTAAATTCCCGTATGCAATGCCTAATGCGACTTTAAATCAACCTTATTTTGTTATGTTGGGTACCATTGAGCCTCGAAAAAATCATTGGCTTATTCTGCATATATGGCGTCAATTGATTCAGCTTATGGGCGATAGAACCCCTCGTTTAGTGATTGTGGGACAACGGGGTTGGGAATGTGAAAATGTGGTTGATTTATTAGAGCGCTGTGAATCCTTAAAAGGCTTTGTTTTTGAATATACACATTGTAAGGATACTGAATTAGCCGCTTGGTTATTAGGTGCTCAAGCTTTATTATTTCCATCTTTTATAGAAGGCTATGGGATGCCTTTAATAGAAGCGTTGTCAATGAAGGTACCTGTTATCGCAAGTGATTTAAACGTCTTTCGTGAAATAGCAGGCGATATACCTGAATACATTGACCCCTTGGATGGCTTAAAATGGAAAGAGCTAATTCTAGAATATGCACAGATTAATAGCTTAAAGCGCTGGGCTCAAATTCAGCGCATGGCAGGGTTTTTAGCTCCAACGTGGCAAGGACATTTTGAACGGGTAGAAAGCTTCATAGAGACACTAGAACTTGCTAAGTGTTAAACAATCTTTAAAACCACTTGTTTTTGCACTTGATTTTTCCTCATGGAAAAAAGCTTCCTTACGTCAATGTTTTCCTGGAGTACGGATTAAATTTATTAATCATGTGAGTCAAGTACCGGCAGGACATGATTTAATTGTTTGGGGATTTAAGTCATGTCTTAAGGGAATCGCTGATAATGTCAAGGTGATTCGAGTAGAGGACGGTTTCTTAAGATCCGTCGGTTTAGGGGTGGATTTAATTAAGCCGCTGTCATGGGTTATTGATAGACGGGGGCTTTATTATGATGCTACCGATCTTTCGGATCTTGAGTATTTACTCTCTAATGGCCAGTTTACGGCTGAAAAGTTACATCGAGCGATTGCTGTAAGAGAGCGTATCGTTGCTGAAGGCTTAACTAAGTATAATGTGGGCGTGGTTTCTTGGCAACGGCCCAATAAACTCCAACACGTTATTTTGGTAGTAGGTCAGGTTGAAAGTGATGCTTCATTGCACTATGGTGCCCCTGAAATCCGTACTAATCTAGCGTTATTAAAAGCAGTAAAACAGGAAAATCCTGTCGCTTATATTATTTATAAACCTCATCCTGACGTGGTTGCGGGATTAAGAGCGAAGGGTCATCAAGAAAATGAAGCTTACCATTGGTGTGATGAAGTCCTCACAGAAGTAGAAATGGGGCGATTGTTGATGAGTGTAGATGAGGTGCATGTCCTCACATCCTTAGCAGGTTTTGAGGCATTGCTGCGTCATAAACGGGTGGTTTGTTATGGACAGCCTTTTTATGCAGGCTGGGGATTGACGATTGATAAAGTCCCGCTTTTACGACGATCTAGAAAACTCGCTCTTGATGAACTTGTTGCCGGTGTTTTGATAGATTATCCGGTTTATATGAGTCGCTTTAAAAACGGATTGCTTACGGTAGAACAAGCTTTGGATGAATTGATAGAATGGCGTGCAAAAACGCCACGTATTGTAACTTGGTGGCGATTAGGATTCAGAATGTTACTTCGCATTATAGTTGGGGTTAAATGACGCAGAAACGGACGTTTTTATTTTTGCAGGGGGTTTGCTCGCCTTTTTTTAGTCGTTTAGCAGATCAACTGAAACGAGATGGGCATCAGGTTTATAAAATAAATTTTAATGCCGGAGATTGGCTTTATTGGAGTCATTCCGCCACTTTTAATTATCAAGGACTTGCAAACACTGAGCATCAAACTGAATTACGTGATTTTCTTGATAATACTTATCAACGCTTAGGGATTACTGATCAGATCTTGTTTGGTGATCGTAGACCGGTTCATCGGGTCGCGGTGAGTCATGGTGAATCTTGTAATGTCCGAACCCATGTTTACGAAGAAGGTTATTTTAGACCTTATTGGGTCACTTTGGAACGAGAAGGTGTGAATGGCCACTCTTTATTACCTAGAGATCCTGATTGGTTTTGGGAGGTCGGTGCTCAGTTAATCGATACGACTCCGGTAGATGCGTTTCAAACCCATTTCAATTGTCGTGCGTTTCATGATGTAGCATATCATCTGGCCGGGCTTTTAAATCCGATATTGTTCTCAAATTATCAAACGCATGCACCGGTTATAGCGCCGATAGAATATATTGGTTATATGCGTCGTTTACCGTTATTGCGTTTCTGCAAAACGAAAGATCAAGCAGTTATCGATCATTTAATTGGCTCTACAACGCCCTATTATTTTTTACCTTTGCAATTAGGCAGTGATGCTCAGATTAGAGATCATTCTCGTTTTGATGATATGGTCAGTGTTATAGAGTTTGTGATGGAGTCTTTTGCTCGATACGCACCCAGTGCCTCACATCTTTTAATTAAGAATCACCCTTTAGATATGTGGCTGGTTAATTACCGGAAAGTGATTCATCAACTTTCCGTCCGTTTTGATCTGTTAGGGCGTGTTGACTATATTGAAACGGGATATATCGAGCCAATACTGCAAAATGCACAGGGAACAGTGACCGTTAATAGTACAGTAGGGGCGGTCTCTTTAGGTTTCAATTGTCCAACGATTGCACTAAGTGATCCTATTTATAATTTACCTCAATTGACTTTTCAAGGAAGTTTAGACGCGTTTTGGTGTGAAGGTAGCGTCCCCAATCAAGAGCTATTTAGACGTTTTCGCAACACGTTATTACACACAACTCAAGTTAATGGGGGATTCTATTGTGCCAAAGGCATTGAGTTAGCCGTAAAAAACAGTTTACAGGCGCTAACATCTGAGCGATCTTTATTAGAGTCCCTACTATGAGTCACATGGTTTCACCGAGTACTATTTTAATTACGGGCGCCACCGGAGGTATTGGGGGCGCTTTGGCATTGGCGTATGCAGAAACGGGTAAGACTCTTATTTTACAGGGCAGAAATAGTCAGCGTTTAAATGAATTGGTCAATGAGTGTGAAGCATTGGGTGCGCGGGTAGTGACGGGCGTAGTAGATGTACGTCAAATAGAGGAACTTTCTATTTGGTTAAAGTCGGTATTTTCACAACAAGAGATTGATTTGGTAATTTTAAATGCCGGTGTTAATACTCATATTGGTTTAGACGGAGCGGGTGAGTCTTGGGATGCTGTTAAAGCGGTTATAGAAACCAATGTGCTTTCAGTCATGGCTGCTACGAATATTATATTGCCTTTTATGCGTGTTCGAGGCAAAGGACAAATAGCACTTATTAGTTCTTTGGCCGCGTATGTCGGCTTACCTATTACACCGAGTTATTGTGCGAGTAAGGCCGCTATAAAAGTATATGGTGAAGCCCTAAGAGTGGGCTTAAGTTCAGAAGGTATTCAGGTTAATGTTGTCATGCCGGGTTATGTAGAATCTGAAATGTGTCGGCAAATGCCGGGGCCAAAACCCTTTTTATGGACAGCGGATAAAGCCGCTCGTGTTATAAAAAAGGGTTTAGCGCATAATCAGGCTAGGATTAGTTTTCCCTTTCCTTTAAATTTCGGAACCTGGTGGCTTTCGGTGTTTCCTTCTGCGCTGACGGGGTGGATTTTAAGGGTATTGAATTATGTTGGCTAGTGTCAATGGGTTCGTTATGAGTGTCTGTTTAGCTATATTTTCTGGTTTTATAGTTTCTTTCATTATTGAATATTGTTTAGAACCTAAGATAGAGTCGGTTTGGAGACGACCTATACGCACCGTTTTTATTCATTTCTCCTTGTGGTTATTCTTCTATGTATTGATATTCTTGATAGTCAGGCGTCCTTGGTTTGCGATGATTATCGAGTTAGCTGTGCTATTGTTAATTGTACAGGTCAGTAATGCTAAGTATCATTCCTTACGTGAACCGTTCATTTTTCAGGATATTGAATATTTCACTGATGCTATTAAATATCCACGCTTGTATTTGCCTTTTTTAGGCGTGGGGCGAGCACTGATTATTGGCCTCGGTTTTGGCCTTGCGTTATACATTGGCTTAACATTAGAGAGCGCTGTCACCGATCAATTGGCATGGTTTCAGGTTGTTATTACAGCTATGAGTGTTGGTCTCGTTAGTGTTTTTATATTATGGCTGAGTTCTAAACAATCGTTGTTACTTACGTTTAACCCAGCAACTGATTTAAATCGGATCGGTTTATTGGCCTGTCTTTGGCGATATTATCAAGAAGAAAATCACATACCGTTGATAATTTCAGACTTAATGAAGGATTCTAATAAAACTCCTGCATTAGAGGCTTTACCTCATGTGGTCGTGGTCCAAAGTGAATCATTTTTTGATGTAAGACGGTTGTTTATGGGCATAAAACCGGAGGTTCTACAAGAGTTTGATGCCTTAAAACAAGCAGCCATGCACTATGGGCAGTTACAGGTTTCTGCTTGGGGCGCTAATACAGTCAGAACAGAATTTGCTTTTTTATCAGGGTTACCCGTCTCTGCATTGGGCGTGCATCAATTTAATCCGTATCGTAAGTTAGCGCAACAAGGTATCCCTTCAATTGCAAGTGTCTTAAAAAAGCTGGGATATAGAACAGTGTGTATACATCCTTATCACGCGAGTTTTTATAATCGAGATCAGGTGATGCCAAAACTGGGGTTTGATGAGTTTATTGATATTAAAGCGTTTAAAGGGATTGAAAACACAGGCCCCTATATAGGGGATGTTGAGGTAGCTAAAAAAGTATCTGCTTTATTAGATGACGGCTCTACGCAACCGCTATTTGTATTTGTCATTACGATGGAAAATCATGGCCCCCTGCATTTAGAAAAAGTAGGCAAGGGTGAAGTAGGGCAGTTTTATGCAACGCCCCCCCCTGAAAACTGTGAGGATCTAACTTTATACTTAAGACATTTGCATCATGCGGATTTAATGGTCGGCATGTTACGAAAAAAACTACAGAGCTTATCCCGTCCCAGTGGGTTGTGCTGGTACGGTGATCATGTTCCCATTATGCCAACGGTCTATCAACAATTAGGTGAGCCTGAGGGCCAGACAGATTATGTGATTTGGAAGAGTCATTACCGTTCAGATTCGTCACTCAGTCATCAGGATCTTAAGGTAGAAAGTTTAAGCGGTTTGTTGTTAAAAGCAATGGGCTTATTATAAGAAAAGTCCTGAGCTTATATATTGCTTTTATCAATACAAGCCCTTAATTTTCAAGGCGCTTACTTTCTTCTGCTAAGATTGTCAGCGTGTGTTCAATTTGTTCATCAGTATGTTCGCAAGATATAAAAAACCGAAGCCGTGCGGCTTTTTCTTGTACTGCGGGATATAAGATGGGTTGAACATTAATGCCTTTATCGAATAATTGGGTCGATAACCGCACGGCTTTAATTGAACTCCCCACAATGGCAGGTATGATTGCAAGCCCAGTACTCGTGCCCGTATTAATTCCCAGAGCAGTTGCTCTTTTTAAAAATAACAGCCCTTGTTTTTGGAGTTGAGTCACTCTTTCGGGTTCTTTTTGTAAGATATTAAGTGCAGCTAAGGCTGCTGCTGCGGTTGGGGGGGGCATTCCAACGCTATATAAAAAACCCGGTGCCAGAAACTTAAGATGTTCGATGAGCGCGCGTTCGCCCGCAATATAACCGCCACAACTGGCTAATGATTTACTTAATGTTCCCATCCAAATATCAACATCACCGCCTTTAAGATTAAAATGTTGCCGAATACCTAGGCCAGTGTGCCCCATGACTCCAAAAGAATGCGCTTCATCAACCATTAAAAAAGTTTTGTGTTTATGTTTAAGGTCGACAAAAAGAGGTAGGTTAGGGTAATCGCCATCCATACTATAAATCCCTTCAACAACGATCAGGACTCTTTCAAAATGTTGCCGTTGTTCAGTTAGCAGGCTATCGATTGCGCCACTGTCGTTGTGTGGAAAAGACAGGCGTTTAGCTCCAGACAGTAATATGCCCTGTAATATACTATTGTGAACTAATTCATCATGGATAATTAAATCATTTGGACCAAATAAATGACCTATAGTCGTTACGTTTGTCGCATGTCCACTGACCAAAACCACAGCTTCATCGACATCATATAGTGTGGCAATCGCTTCTTCGAGTTCACGATGAATGGGGCGCTCACCTGACACTAAGCGACTGGCAGAGACTGACGTACCATAGTGATCAATGGCATTTTTTGCGGCTTGATTGGTTTCAGGATGTCCGGAGAGGCCAAGATAATTATAGCTTGCATAATTAATATAAGACTTCCCATCAATTTTTGTAGTGGCCCCCGCGCTACCTTCATGTAATTTAAAAAAAGGATTACGAATGCCCATTCGAATCGCACCTTCATTCATCAGGCTAATTTGTTGGTAGCCGGGATGTTGGTTAAAACGGTAAAAGTGTTCGGGTATGTTGCTCCGATTATCCGTTTTATTTATGACCGGGGGTAACGTCTCGTTAACTTGTTCGGTTTGTCGCAGTCTCCGTTCAAGGGCTTGTTGAATAAGCTTGTCTTTTATCTGGGCCGTGAGACCAGGAGGGCCTTTTTTGGACATATTAATGAATGATCCTTTCTACGGAATTGTTATTTTGTAATAGGTCGTAATCTAAAGAGTTTGCTAAGAGTTCTTTAGATTCTTCAACGCCATGTTGTAACATTAATTGTTGGGTTTGTGTCAAAATAGTATCTGCTTGGGTAGACTCAGTGTTTGTCATGTCCAATAGTTGTTGAGCTAAGCGTTCGGCCAGTTTTGCAATAGTCGGATTTTCGCTTAAGGCCATCACAGGCAGTCGAATTCCAAACCGAGACTCCAGGGCAACGATCAGTTCAATGCCCATGAGTGAGTCTAAGCCCATGTCGTAGATAGATTGGGTGGCTTCAATTTTATCAGGCGCGATGCGAATGATTTCACCCACTTCATGTTTTAACCGATCTATTAGAGTCGTTAATAATTCTTCAGACGAGAGTTCTAATAGTAGTTGTCTAATATCCTCTGGGCGATCATTGTGTCCTTCTAGTTCAAGATTCTGCTTAGCGACTTCATTAAACTTGGGATTATGAGTATGCCTTAAGAATCTAGATAATGCTGACCAATTAAATTCCATGACGCCTAGATAAGTCTGGTCTAACAGTAACATTTTTTCTAAAATATCCAGTGCATTACTTGAATGCAGGGCTGCACCGCCCATTCTATGCTGCAAAGATTCTTTTATTTTTTCGTTACGTGCTAAATAACCGACATCATCAATAGCCCCCCACGCAACACAGATTGCTGTTAAGCCGTTTGCTCTACGTTGCTGAGCCAAGGCTTCTAAGGACGTATTAGCCGCGACATAGTTCGCTTGGCCAGGGTTACCAAATAGAGTTGTGGCCGAAGAAAAGAGTACAAACATATCCAGTTTAAGGTCGATAGTGAGTTCATGCAGATAATATGCGCCTAATATTTTAGGGGTTAATACGGCTGTCAGTTGAGCCGTCGTCATATTTTTAATCATGCCATCATTGATGACGGCGGCCGCATGAATAATGCCTTTTAAAGGCGGCATGTTCTTTGATGTTTGACGCAATAAAGTAGATAAGGCATTTTTATCCGTGATGTCGCACGAAACTGCGCACACATTGATGCCTTGAGCGGTCATTTTCTCAATGGCTAGTTTAGCTTCTTCAGAATTAGGGCCGCTTCTACTGAGTAAAATAAGGTGTCGAGCGCCTTTTTTAACTAACCATTCTGCCGTTTTAAGACCCAGGCCACTTAAACCGCCGGTAATTAAATAGCTGGCATTATAAGAGAGTGTTAAGGGGGTTCGAATACCTGGGGTTAAAGGATGTGTTTTATTGATACCATTATGATAAGTAATAATAATCTTACCAATTTGGCGGGCCTGTTGCATATAACGAAAGGCACTGACAATGTCGTCTGCTTCAAAAGAATGATAGGGCAGAGGCTGTAAAATGCCTTCAGCAAATAAGGCCATCATATCCGTAAATAAACGCTGAGTCAGTGCAGAATGTAGTTGGAGTAATTGATCGGCATCAATACCAAAATAGCTGATATTATTCCTAAAGGGTCTTAAACCTATTTGAGTATTTTCGTAGAAATCACGTTTCCCGAGCTCAAGGAAGCGTCCAAATGGTTTGAGTACTTGAAAGTTACGGTTTATCGCTTCACCGGCTAAGGAGTTAAGAACGATATCTATCCCTGCGCCTTGCGTATCAGCTAATATTTCATCTGCAAAGTTTAAACTGCGGGAGTCATAGATATTTTCAATGCCCAATAAATGTAAAAAGTCACGTTTTTCATTAGAGCCCGCTGTCGCATATATTTCAGCGCCCATCCATTTTGCAATTTGAATGGCCGCAAGACCAATGCCGCCGGCTGCGCCATGTATCAGGATTTTTTCACCCGGTTGTAAACGTGCTAAATGATGTAGAGAATAATACACTGTAAAAAAGGTACTTGGAATCGTCGCGGCCGCCTCAAAAGAAATGCTGGGCGGGATTTGAGAGAGCGCATTTTCTTTAGTGAGCACTCGGTTACTAAAGCTAGAAGGACCAAAGCCTACGACGCGATCACCGATAGAAAAATGTTGAATAGAATCGCCGACACGACTAATCACACCTGAAAATTCCAGCCCTAAACTAGGGCCAGAAAAGCCATTTTCTATGGCTTCATCTGAGAGTAAGCCAAGTGCAAACATCACATCACGGAAGTTTAAACCTGAAGCATGGACTTCGATTTCAATCTCATCATGATTGGGCAGTGATCGCGGATGCACTTCCCAGCGCAAATTGCGTAATTGTCCTGGAAATTGAAAGCCTAGTTTTATGGTGTTATTCTCAATACAGTGCGTTGTTTCAAAATTGGGCGGGGCTTTAAATTGTAAGCGAGAGGCAAAGCGTGCACCTTGATGATTAATGAATATTTCTTCTTCATCATCAGGGATATCTATTTCTGTTATTAGCGCATTCACGATCTCATGCAGGGTTAATGATGGAGAGAAATCCAACAGTCGAACATTGAGTCGAGTCGTTTCGTTATTTAATGATCTCCCAAATCCCCACAGTACAGAATCCGAGGGAGTAATAGAAAGAGGGCGTTTATTATGAAGAGTCTTTGAGACGGATTCTGGATCATTTGTTGCCGCCGTTGTTATTATCCAGAATGTCGTTTCATTTGATAAAGCACTTTCAGCGGCTTGCAACAGATTGGCTGCTAGCATGCATCTATTTGTTTGTAGCGCCAGTGAACTATCAGTATTAAATGTTGTTGATTGGGGTAATAAGCCGGTTAATAGAATAATACCGTCCAAGGAACCATAGTTATGAGTTGTTTCAAATAACAAGGCTTCAAGGGAATTTTTTTCTAAAAGACTAGATTGAATGACTAAGTCACCCTTAGTTTGCAGTTCTTTAGTTAAGCGATCAGACAGTTCAGCAGAGTAACCGGTTGTATCTGCCAGTATGATCCAACTGCGTGGTATTTCAATGATGACTTGAGCAGGGTGATGGTTATGTTCTTCACGTTCGGCTAATAAAATATAAGGTCCTGAACAGGTGCCGGGAGAAACTTCGTGGAGCGATATATTTGAAAAATTAGCTTTCTGTAATTGCTTATGCCAAAATTGAGTTGTTCTTTGATTTGAAATTGCTTGAGTTTCCTCTTGACGCGACCAATGATGAAATTGCCCCCCAAAAACAAAATCAATCCAGCGGGTAGGGTGTTGTCCTATAATAATTAAGACGCCACCAGGTGCTAAACACGTATACGCAAAGTCTAAAGCGGTTTTACTTTTTTCAAAGTCATCGAAGTCAAAGGTAAAGAGCGCAATAGAGTAGCTTGAGTCCATGACTGACTGGGCCGAATCTTTATCAATGGTTTGTGTCTGAATGTTTGGAAATTGCTCTTTAATAAGCGATAGATTTTCCAATGTTTCTGCCGAGGTACTGGCAAACAAATAGTCACAGCAGATGAAATTCAATGAATTGCAAATATCCATTGCAAACGCCGGAAATCCTTCACTTATTTCAACTATTTTTAAGCGTTGACCTTGAGGAAGGTTGTGAATGCCGTCCGTTATTAAGTTACGTAACATTAATCCTACTTTGCGTCGTCCTTCTGCTCCCAATACTTGACTCATCAGCGTGGAGAGCGATGACTCTTGGGGTCGAACTCGATTAAGTGAGGTTGCTCCGGTTATGATATCTTTAAGATGTAAACCAATTTGTCCTACGGCATGGATAATATGGAAATAATCAGGGTAGTCAGCGATTAAGCTATTCCACACATCAAGAGCTGAAATTAACGATTCATGGGCGGTTAAGATATTCCAGCCATCAATGGTCGGTGCGAGTAATTGGTCGGTTTCAGCTAAAGACAGCAACTGATTAATATAGGCTAAGTTAATCGTCTTTTCGGTTTGTTGCGCTAGAATATCAGCGAGATATAAATGTCTTTGGTTTACCGAGAATTGTTGAATTATCTCTTCAGTAAACAAACTACATAAACTATCTAATAGGGGTTCAACTTCTTCTGAATATCGACGATGACTGCCTTTTAACGCTGCTCGTCTCGTTAATTTCCCAATTGCGGATTGAGTGCTTTCAAAAGAAATAACTGAGTTTTGTTCATGGCCTGCTGCGCGATGTGGGCGAGGCGAATAATAATAATTAAGATAGCTTAATGGATCGGAGGCATTTTTACTTAACCGGATACTGCTAAAGCGGACTTCTTTAAGTATCGCTATTACTAAACCTTGCTGATCAAAAACTGAAAACTCAGCGGTTAGCGAGCGAGGTGTTTGACGTAATAAGGTCGCACTGGCGAAGTGTGGTTTTGCTTGAGTTGATTTAAAAGTGGTTCTACCCATTTTTGTAGGAACAAACGTCATACCTTCAGTCGTCCTCACATACTCTTTTAATAATTGAAAGATTAATTGAAAGGTACAATCCAGCAGAGCAGGGTGTAAGTAAGTTTTATCTAAGTCATCTTGAATCGTTTCGGGTATTTTAAAAACACCCAGGGCAGTATTACCTTCTAGCCAACCATAATCAATACATTGAAATGCCGGGCCATAAGACAGACCATTAGCATCTGTTAATAGTTTATGACTGCTGCCATTAAAGTCCGGTTGTCGATTGGGTAAAGTGGGAGGTGTTGATTGTGTTAATAACTGATGGCTCCCGCCACTTAAAATGCGTGCTACTCCATGGGAAGTCCAAGCATCACGGCTGTTGTAATCTCTACTTTTAATGGTAATTCGACCATCTTTGGGGTCTATTTGCGTGTGAATTAGTTTGGCGCGGTCAGCACTTAATAATAAAGGTGACTGAATTTCTAGGTCTTCTATTTCGATTATATCAATGGATTGCCATGCTGTAGTGGCGGCTAATGTCAATTCTATAAAACCAGCGCCTGGAAATACGGTTGCCCCACCAACCACGTGATCCGCTAAGGTAGGATTGAGCTTGGTGTCAAGTTGGTTTTCCCACGTTAAAGCTTGATGCTGTAACGGATAACCTAAAAAAGAGTGGGTTGCATAACGATATAATAACCCCGTTGACTCGGGTGTAACGGGATGCCAATACGATTCACGTTGCCAGGGATAATTAGGCAGTTGTAGGGTCTGGCTAGGTTTTTTAAAGGTATTGGACCACTGAATTGTGGCTCCGGCTAATATTGATTGATTAACCGTCTTTAAAAGTTGTTTAGGTGTGTCATTATGACGCGTTAAGGTTGATAAAATACGCGCTTCTAATTGTTGGTCTTTGATAGAATCATTAAGGTAACTGCGTAAAACAGTATGCGGTCCAATTTCTATCAATAGATTAAGCTGGTTATTTAATAGCGCTTTAACGGCTTGTTCAAATAAAACAGGTTTACGAATATTATCCCACCAATAAGTCGCATTCAATTGAGTGCCTAAGAGTTGACATCCAGTGACCGAAGAATAAAAAGGGATGTGGGTTTTTTTAAGCGTTATTTTCTCTAATGCTTTCTTAAGGGGTTGCTCAATGCTATCCATGAACGGGGTATGGAAAGCATAGTCCAGATCAAGGCGTTTAAAGAAGACGCCTTGTATGTGTAATTGGGCTTCTAGTTGAGCCAGAGCCTGTAAATTCCCCGCAACAGTCACCGCACGGGAACTATTGATGCCCGCGATATAAACCGAGGATTCAAGGTTGAGTTCTTGTATTAAGCGTTGAGCGTGGTCATGACTTAAACCAACCGCTGACATTTCACCCTGACCTTTGGTGAGTCCTTGTAATTTACTGCGATGATAAATAATCGTCGTTGCTGTTTTAAGGGTTAAAGCTCCCGAAGCCCAAGCGGCGGCCACTTCACCTACACTGTGCCCCATGACGGCAATAGGCAAAACGCCATAATGCGCCAGTACTTGGGTGATGCCTACCTGAATAGCAAATAATGCCGGTTGTGCAATTTCTGTCCATTGATAGCGATCTGCGCCGTTATTGCCTTTTAATTCTTCTTGTAAGGAAAAGCCTGCTAAAGGCAGAAAATACACATCGATTGCTTTGATTGCTTTTTTAAAGACAGGCTCTTCTTCTAAGAGTGTTTTACCCATCCCAAACCATTGCGAGCCATTGCCAGAAAAAATAAAGGCTGGGCCACATGCCGATGATAAGGCTAAAGCTGTATTAAGGTGTTCTGGATCAGGTTTACCCTTAGAAAAATCAAGCAGGGCCTGACTTATAGAGGCTAAATTATCGCCATGAACAATGGCTCGATGTTCATGCCAATCCCTTCTAAATAGAGACTGGTAACTGATAGGGTATAAAGCCGATTCAGGTTGTGTGGTTAAAAAGTCAGCAAATTCTGTAGCGGTCTCTTTGAGGGCGGTGGCGCTTTTTGCTGAAATAACCAGCGGCAAAGATAATCTAATTGAGCGTTTTTGAGTCGGTTCAGGTGTTGCTTCATGGCTTTCAAGAATGACGTGTGCGTTAGCACCACCAAAGCCAAAAGAATTAATACCAATGGTTACTTTTCCGGTCGTTTTAAGCGGATGATTCTTAATAGCTACTTTTAAATTGAGCGCCTCGAAGTCAATGTTGGGGTTAAGACATCTAACCCCAATAGTAGCAGGCACTATTCTATACTGAATACAATGCAAAGCTTTAACTAAGCCGGCGATGCCTGAAGCGGCCTCAAGATGTCCCATGTTACTTTTTACGGAACCGATTAATAAGGGTTGATCCGTGGGTCGAGCTTGGGCTAATGCCTCACCAATGGCTAGAGATTCGACTGGATCTCCTACGGCAGTACCTGTGCCGTGCGCCTCAAAGTAATCAATCGTAGCGGGATCAATATTGGCTTGTTTATAAACGTGTTTTAATAAACTGGCTTGAGTGGTTGCACTGGGAAAGGTTAAGCCCGATTTTTTACCATCCGTGTTAATTCCAGAATTAGCGACCACCGCTATAATAGGATCGCCGTCTTTAATGGCTTGATCGTAGTCTTTAATAAAAAACATGCCGCCGCCTTCAGAGCGAACATAACCATCGGCACTGGCATCAAAGGGATTACAACGTCCTCTAGGGGATAGCATTGATGCTTTAGAAAAGATAATAAATCCGTAAGGGTGTAAATGTAAACTAATGCCACCCACTAATGCTTGTGTAATATCGCCCGCCAAAATAGCACGACACGCTTGATGAAAAGCCACCATTGATGATGAGCAGGCCGTATCAATCACCATGCTAGGGCCGCGTAAGTCAAAGTTATATGAAATACGATTTGCTGCAATACTGGCCGTATTGCCCGTGGCTGAGAAGGAATCAATAGATGCGAAATCATCGGCTGTTTGATAAGCATAGTCCGCACTGGACATACCAACAAAAACACCACAAGAAGAACCCCGTAAGGAGGAGGGTTTTATACCCGCGTTTTCTAAGGCTTCCCAACTCATTTCCAGTAACAGACGTTGCTGGGGATCAATTAAGGCCGCCTCTCTGGGCGAAATGCCAAAGAAACTAGCGTCAAAGGTTGAAATATCGCCAATAGAACCCGCTGCAAAAGTATAACTGGTACCCTGGTGGTTTTTGTCAGGGTGCAAAAAGGTATCTTTAGACCATCGATTATCTGGAACCTCGGTAACAAGATCGACGCCATTTAATAAATTTTGCCAGTAGTTATCTCGAGTTGTTCCTGGGAATTTGAATGAAAAGCCGATGATTGCAACTTTTTTTGTCATAGATCTTGAATGTAATTTTGGTGTCAAAGCCTAATTTAAGAGTAGTAAGGCGATGTTAAATTAGTGTTTAAAATGGTAAGAGAGCAACCGCATGAGTAACTGTTATAGATAACCTATCCATAAGTTTTACGTGTTGAATCCTACAAAACTATTAATAGTTCATATAGTAATACTTATTAAAGAATATTGTTGGAATTTCAACATTAGCACCCTTGAGAGCCGATAGGTAATATATAAAATGCGCCTCAATCAATGTAATGGCGTATAGAAGCTGACTATTGATAATTGATACGAAGGCGCAAGATAAATCACCCAGGTATTAAGGCAGTCTCTTGCGCTAAGAAAAACAATTAATGATGATCGTGATTGTGATTGTGATGATGGGAGTGATCATGAGGGTGATCAACGGGGTGATCATGAGTTTGCTCTGAGACGACCTCAGGGACATCAGTTTGTACGGTATTCGGTGCCTCAACAGCGGGTGCTTGCGCTTTAACCGCCACACCATAGTGGTAAACCATCAAGCCACCTAAATCAGCGCCTTGAATAATTAAACCGAATAATAATGCCGATAGCGTTAAATAAATCCCATTCTTTAGACCACTTAAGCTCCCGCCACTTTTTAAGCGCCATGCTGCTAAGCCTAGAGACAGCGATAAAATTGAAACTCCAATGTGTTCATGATCTTCCATAATATTATGGACATTTTCTCCATGGGCAACGGTATCGGCGGCGTTAAAGCCCGCCATTACCGTGAATATGGCAGAGACAGCACCCAAATACAGTAAACCACCGGCAATGACTCGACCT
>CAIPDT010000093.1 GCA_903863905.1 uncultured Methylococcaceae bacterium | reverse complement strand
TCTTAGAGTCGGCTTCCGGTATATTAAGACTCAATTGAAGTTTTTATAGATTTGAGTGTCATACGAAGCCGTTTAAGACAGTAGATTAGCTCTGAATCGGGTTAGCTTTAATAAAGTCGCTGAAGTTCCTTCAGCGACTTTTTTGTGTCTTTAGTTGAGACTTGATCAGGGTGTGTCTCTTGTTTGGTGCCAAATTGGCGGCAGTGTTATAATTTGCTAACTAAATACGGGCGCGGATTCAACTCCGAAGTGCAATACCGTATCAAATTCACTTAATAAGCGCTTTTTAAACCTGTTTGCTTATACAGGGTGTTTGATATCCAGATTGATTATGTGCAGTTGATTAAAAATGCGGTGAGCTTGTTAACGCCGGAGGGTGTATTATATTTCTCGACTAATTTTAGACGATTTAAAATAGATAATGAGACCTTGTCTGAGTATGATGTTCATGACATTACATCGCATGACTTCATATGACTCCCTTCTTCGGCTAAAACGGAAATAATAGGAATGCAAGCGGCTTGATTTATTTATACTCCCCCACACAAGACATCAGGAGCGCAATCGACATACCACTGATAAAGCCTAGCTAATTTTTTGGGGTTCTGACAACTCTTCAAAGAAATCCAGTAGTTCGTGTATTCTTGTGCTAGGATTCATTTCCTCACTTTCTATTGCGTCAGAAAGTGTCCTTAGAGCCATTTTTCGTGCATTCGCAAATTTATCATCAAGAAGTGATTGAAAGATGTCTCGGTCGTTACCTTTATCGTAATTCTCCATGCCCGAATGAATCCGCAAGTCTTTAATGAGCCTATCTGCCGCCGAGAGATTTCCTGCAGGAGCATAAGGCTTGCGTGTGTATCCAAAGTGCAATAACAGCCAATATTCGAAGCATGGATAAGACGCGATTACTTCGACTTTTCTAGATGTGTTGGCTAGATTGAGCGCCTCTTCAAAATTTTGGTGCTGGTCACGATCTATCGCGCAGAATATCTTTTCATATTTTTTTTCCTGCTTGATAGCCTCGTTAACGATTCCCTTCGGATCGGTATTTCCGCAATGAGTAACCTTCACATCTACTTTGATCCGAAAATGAATGCAAGCATCTTCTAGATACCACTTCCCAGATTTGCTGTCTTCGCAAATTACAAGCACCTTCGGCTGTGGCTTATAACAGGGTTTGGGTCGGCTGAACGAAAGAGGAGAACGCGCCATGCTCAACCCTTGTGCAAAATAGGAAGGCTACGATAGCGACCTTCGTAATAACGTTTTTCCAAGTCTTCGCTTTGACGACCCTCAAAATCATGAATAGAGCGCAATCTCGTTGCCCCATTGGTATCGCGCTCAGTGAGCCAAAACTGATCTCGTCGCAACAGCTTAGTGTCCATTAAATGGGTATCATGCGTTGTAAAGATAAGCTGTGAGTGCGTGCTGCATTGAATATGCTTTTTCACTAAGGCGGCAACGATCTCCGGGTGCAAGCTGCTGTCAAGTTCGTCCACTACCAGAGTGCGAGACCCATATTTTTCATTATTAATCATTGTTGTCCGCCATGGCAGCCAAAATCCGATTAAGTTTTTTGTGCCGCCTGATTCTTCGTCGAAACCAAACGATGCTTCTCCTAAAGCAGTTTTATGGGTTAAGATCGTTTTAGTGTTTGCATTTGAATCTTCTGGACTTAACACCTCAACTTCATCATTTTCTGTTTCAATGCTTATGTCTGAATCTATATTCGGTTCAAGCTCGATTTTGATAATAGGGACATCAATTTCTTGTAAGAATAAGGGGATATCTGACACGAAATGAGGGTATTTTATTGCAATGTTTTGGACAGCTCGCGCCCAAGGTCGCATGTCATCGTGAACTATTTGGGTACCCATTGTTAGCCATTCGAAGGGAGCCTTAAGTTGTTTTAAGTCTTCGCTGCTATTTGCTACGGCCTGCGCAATAAAAAGCACTTGCGAGCCGGTCAGTTTTTTCCATACATCATGTAGAGCTTGCTCACCTTCTAATTGCTCGCCAAGAGTATATACATCACCTGAAGACAGATGGCGACGTTCATATAACAAAGTTTCTTTTCCATTCGGGAATGCGACTAACCGTTCTTCAACAATGCGTTCAGGTGTCGCAGCAAGCTCAAATTCATATCGCTGCTCCTTAGAGATAAAGTGCACTTGAACGCGGGTAGGTTGGTCAGCCAAAAGTGGGTCAAAGCGGAATGGTGCTACAGGAAGTGGATTAATCTTATTGCTTGGTTGACGTGAGGCAATTTTGCCGACAATTTCAAGCGCTTTTATTAAATTACTCTTACCTGAAGCATTTGGACCATAAATGGCAGCAACTTTGAGCAAATCTGGTATCTTTTCACCTTTAACTTTTGGTTTGTATAAATTTTCTCTCTTATGCAATCTTGGCGCAGCGACCATTGAAAAGGTCTGCTTTTCCCGGAAAGAGCGAAAATTACTGATAGAGAATTCAATTAACATGTCGAAAATTTGCAAATGAAAGATAAATTGTCCGATTAATATAGCTTATTTCTACTTTAATTGCATTTTTTCTGCATTTAGTTAGTGTAGTTAAGTTCTTTCGTCATGATGTTAAGTCAGTGCTAGCAGAAAATTAATGGCTCTATGTGAATCGTAGTGGGTAATGCAATAATATAGCCATGAACAGTGAAATATTATGTTGTGAAATTATTGAATGAGGCTATGAATCAGGTACGTATCATTGAACGTAAAGAACATGA
>CAIPDT010000092.1 GCA_903863905.1 uncultured Methylococcaceae bacterium | reverse complement strand
GGGGGGAGCCTGAATAGTTTCGTGGGCATTTAAAACTGTGGCAAATGACCTAGTTTTTTAGATAAACTGTGTCATATAACACAGTTTAATTAATGAGTGGGGGGGTGAAAAAAAGCGAAAGTTACTAAGGGTAAAGGGTAACGATTGTTACCCTATTAATGAATAGATTTTAATAATTAAACCAAACGGCTAATTGACACTATATTTAATTTTAAGGTCACTAGCTTTATTAAACACAGTGCCTAATACGTTTAAGTCTTTTAACAAGGTAGCTGATTTTTTAAGTTCTTCGGTTTTGGTATAGCCTTCTTCAATCACTAACAAAGTGCAATCCACGGCGGGAATAAAGCCTAGGGTATCGTCATGAGAGAGTAAAGGCGGTAAATCAAAAATAATGATTCTGGATGGATAACGCTGTTTTAATTCCTGAACCAGTTCAACCATCTTAGGCGAGCGTAACATTTCGGCAGAATTTAATATGGCTTGGCCAGCTGGTAACACCACTAAGCCATTAATGCCCGGGTTAATTAATAAATCGGGCAACGCGATGTCGTTTAATAAATACCGATCCAGTCCCACATTGTTGTCAATATTAAACAACTGACTAATGCCTGGGTTTTGAAAGTTAGCATCCACTAATAACACACTACGATTAAATTCCATCGCGATACTAATGGCTAAATTGGCTGCAGTTAAGCTGTTGCCCGAACCGCTGCTAGGGCTAGTAATGGCTAGGGTGTTCCACTTGTTGGCATCCATCAGTTGCAAACAACGAGTGCGGAGCATTTTATAAGATTCTAACCAAGGGCCCGGTTTAAAGCCGGCAATGATACGATTGTGTTGCAAGTGATGCGGTTGGTGCTGTACCACTTTGGTCTTTGTATAGATAAACGGCCCTTTAATGTGGGTATGTGCTTGTGATTCACGGCTGTTTTGAGCGTTATTTTCCATTATAGTCTCTATTAATAAGCATCTAATTGATAAGTCACTGAGCGGTTAAATATTGTCAATAACCCGTAATAATTTGTACCAAAACACATCTAAGGGCATCACTACAAAGTGAAACACAGTCACGGCTAGTATAAGAATAATCAGTCCACTGGTCAGTATTATAATATTGCGTTTAGAGCTGGAGTTTTGTTCCTCTTCACTTTCTAAATAAGGAATGCTCGCTAAGGGAGCAACACCTAATAACGCAGTGATAGTTTTTTCATTATTAACGGTTGCGCCTAACATTTCTGCTAAAAACACACAGCCAATACCACCGGCAATCGCAAATATAAAACCTAAGAAAAAGATAGCAGGGCGGTTAGGGCTTAACGCTTCTAAAGGTTCTTGAGGTGGATCAATCAAGGTAAAGCGTTCGCCTTTACGCTCAACTTCAAGTTGTTGAGAAATTTCTGCTTCCATTTTTCTAGCGCTGACTTCACGGTAACGTAAGTTGTTGCTATCTAAATCTTGAATTAAATCAACGTATTCTTTTTCAACTAAGGGTGCTTGGCGTAAGCTTTCGCGTATTTCAGTACTGCGTTTTAGTACTTGATTACGTGTGTATGTTAAAGACGTAAGTTCCGCATGAATAGATTCTAATTGTGCTTGCAAAGTAATGTAAGCAGGATTGTCGGGTAGAATGTCTACCTTAACTTCTTCAGTGTCATTCGTTTTTAATAAGGCGTCCTGTAGGGTATTAATTTGTTTTTGTAATCGTAAAACATCAGGATGTTTGTCTGAATATTGTTTTAATAAAGACGCTAATTGAGACTTTTTAGTGGTTAATTCTGCATTGATTTTATTCGCATCCGTATGAGCGCCGGTTTGCTTCTTTAAGCTATCAATTTCACGTTTAACCTTAATAACATCGGGATGTGTGGCCGAATAGGTCGCTTGTAAAGAGGGGTATTGAGATTCTAATTGTTTTAAACGATCTTTTGCATCAAAAACGCGATTGCCGGCTGCATTGGTTGCCATAGCATTAGGATCTATTTGCGCGAGTTGACCTTCTAAATAAAATTGTCTTTCGTGTAAAGAGCGCTCTTGACTGTCAAAGTTTAATAACTGATTGTTGAGTGAGGTGAGCTCTTGTTGGTTTAATTGCGAAATCTGGGGGAGTTGGTTTAAATTCTTTTCTTTAAACTCGGCCAGTTTACTTTGGGTTTCGTTAATTTTTTCTCTTAAGCGCTGCGCTTCTTCGGTTAAAAATAAGGTCGCATTTTGTGCCGATTCAGTTCTCGATTTAATGTTTTCTTTAAGAAATAACGAGGTTAATTCATTGGCTACTTTTTGAGCCAGTGCTGGATTACTATTATCAAATGATAAGGTAAAGGCGATAGTGGCTAATGACGGCATACCATTACGTTTGTCGATCACGTTGGCACTAAGAGGTTCCACTTTTATACTTTCACGCATTTTTTCTAAAATACGTTCTTCTGCTTTAGATTTACGTTCTTTAGTGTAAAGATCAAATTTATTAATTAACTCCAACAAATTAGTTCGAGTCATAATTCGTTGACTGATCACTTGAATACGTTGATCAGCAAAAGTAGTGACTGTGGAGCGGACTAAGTCAGAGGGGATTTCTTGTTCCTCAATCAAAATTGTTGCCATAGATCGATAGACAGAAGGCAAAACAACAGAGAGCACAATGCTGAGTATTGATATCACGACAAAAGGGATCAATAAATACTTGCTGCGTCGTTTGATTATTTTAAAATAATCTCTGATGTCGATCGCTTGATTTTCCACGCTATTTCACCTGATTGTTTAATTGGGGTTGATAAGTAATTTGAAACTGAACGGTATTGTCTTGAGCACTTTGTGAGGTGTTTTTATAGACTTGTTGTCTATAATTATAGGATAAACCTATGTTGACCTCAGGGGTCCAGCGCCAGTTTACATTGGGGCTGACTGCATAAAAGTTTCTGTTTAGAGCACTGGATTGAGTGCTGGTTTGTTCATAAATTGAATAACTGGTCGATAGATTAGAGGTCCAGCGTTCATTAATGGTGTAACTGGGGGTTAAGGAAATTTGTGTTTGAGTTTGTAAGCCTTGAGTCGTCGGGGTTTGGTTTTGTGAGCCCACTAAGGAAACGTTGCCTTGTTCAAAACTCTTTTGAATTGAGGCTTGGTAAATTTGGCCAATGCCGGTTTTGGTGGTTGTTTCTGGTAGGGGGCCATTTAATGAGTGCAATGAACTGGTCATTGTGTCTAAATATACAAGCTGATTATTATAAATAGTATATTTATATTTATGGCTTTGATCCGAAATAGAATAATTGGCACCTGCTGAAACATAAGCGGTCCATTGTTTAGGAAAGCTATGTTGCCAGCCTACTTGGGCTTGATTATTGTTAGTGTTTAAACCTCTTGTACTGTTTTTATAAATCGAACCTGAGACTGTTAAATTAAGCTTATCGTTTTCGGTGTATAAATGATTAAACGTACTTGAGAGTTGTTGATAATCATAATCCGTTAAATAGCTATTGCTGTTTTTTTCATACGCAGTATTGGCATAAGAATAATTTAAGCTAACCGAGTTAAGTTCTGATAACTGATAACTGACCGAGGGGGCTACATTTAATTGTTTAGCCATGACTTGGATCAGATCGTATCCTAGGATAGTACCACTGTTGCTAGGTGCACTGCTTAAGGAAGACTGGTTGTTATACGAGCCATCAAAACCCCATTGCAAGCGATTGTATTTATGTGAATAATCCACATTAAATAATTGCTCACTAATATTTAAGGCACTTTTATTATCATAAAACAATTGGTTCCAGGTAAAATTAGAGCTCAATTGCATATCATCATCACGCGCACTGGCACTAACAGCAGGTGATAATTTACTAATCCAAAAACCTTGTTGAGGATTAGGGGTTAAATAAATATTGCTTGAAAAGCGCTGACTGCTTGTAATACTTGGTGTAAATGTATAATCGTAAGCATAGCAATTGATAGATGCGCACACTAAAGTGGGCATTATGATGCTTTTAAAAAGGCCTTTATTCATATTGATAATGGATTGGTATGTAATTAATTATCAACAGTTAAGGTACAGTGACCGTATCGCCTGGCTCTAAGATAATATTTTGTTCAAGATGGTCACCTTCAAGCACCTCGTCATATTCAAAAGGGAATACTTTAATGGCGTTACCCACACGGCGTTGAATGGTTATGTCATCTTCATCTGCAAACACGGTTAAACCGCCTGCTAAACTTAGCGCTTGCAACACATCAATACGTCTGTTGGTCGGGAATTGGCCGGGTTTATTCACTTTACCAATCACAAAGATGCTGTTACCGGTACTTTGTAAGAGTTTAATGTTCACAACAGGATCGGTAATATAGTCAGCAAGACGGGTAGCAATGGCTTCCTCTAAAGCAAGCATAGGTTTGCCGGCTGCCACGATAGTCCCAGCTAAAGGAAAGCTAATATTGCCATCAGGTGCCACTAATGTTTGTACTTTTTGCATGTCTTCTTCTTTCCAAACAGAAATTTCAATCATGTCACCTGGGGCTAATAAATAACTATTGACATGATGACTGACTTCTTTTGTTGGTGCTGCAGTAGGAACTGATTGTGCAGTTTTTTCAATGCTTGAATTGATGGGGTTGTTATCAGTCGGTTTAGCAACGTTTGTAGGAATAAAAGTTGACGGGGTACTCGGTGAGGTATTTGTCTCAACTGTTTTGGTCTTGTCTGCAGGCGAAGTAACGGCGGCTGGAGAATTAATCGCAGCAGAAGAGACAGGAGCAACCAATTTTAATTCAGCGTGAGCCGTTGCGGATAAGACCCAAAAAAATAAAGTAGTTTTAAATAGATGTTTCAAGGTGATGTCCGTATATATAATAAAAGAATAGGTGCGAGGAAGCGTTAAATATTAATTATAGAAATAAAATGTAACAGGATTAAGACAACCGTCTGAGACCTAAAAAAGGTGTAAATTTTATTGACACTGAAACAGTAAAATGAACTTAGTCACCTTTTTTGCATGAGTTGATTTTGAATGTATAATCACAAGTCGTCAAGTTATTTTGTCATGATGCTTTCATATTGGCTTAGCATAATTGCGTTAAGCAGATTACACTATCCCACAATTTACGCTCAAATTGATTTGACTTAATCGGGTTTACTCCTCCTTTTGGCTTTTGGCTAATAGCCCCTAACAAAAAATATGACCTCATCTATCCATTCTAATCCTTTGTTACCATTAAAAAAATCTTCTTTATATCTAGTTTTTTGGGTGATGGCCTTGTTGTTACTGGTGATTGCTTTTAAGAGCAGCCTAGAAATAATGGTAAAAGTGTGGATTGATGTAGAAGAATATGGGCATGGTTTTTTTATTCCTGTAATTACGGGTTATTTTTTATGGTTAAGACGAAGTGAATTAGTTTTTACTGACGCTTTTAAAACGGCATTGCCGGGTTTATTAATGGTCAGTGTAGGTTTAATTTTAGGCTTATTAGGGGGCTTATCTACCATTAAAACTCTTGAACAATATGCTTTTATTCTCTCTGTAACGGGGCTTTTTACGGCTGCTTTTGGGGTTAAAAGTTTACGCATCGCTGGTATGCCGCTGTTGTTTTTAATCTTTATGGTGCCGTTTCCTAACTTTATTTTAAATAATTTATCAGCAAAATTGCAGTTGATTTCATCATGGTTGGGGGTTGAATTTATTCGCGCTTGCGACATTATGGTTTTCTTAGAAGGCAATGTTATTGATTTAGGAACCTATAAGTTACAAGTAGTGGATGCCTGTAGTGGGTTACGTTATTTGTTTCCGTTAGCGAGTTTATCTTATCTGTGCGCCTATTTGTTTAAAGGCTCATTTTGGCAAAAATTACTGATCTTCTTATCTTCTATGCCGTTGACTATTTTTATGAATAGTTTTCGAATCGGCGTTATTGGTATCTTAGTTGATAACTGGGGTACTGAGATGGCAGAAGGTTTTTTACATGATTTTGAAGGTTGGGTTGTCTTTATTTTATGTATGGCCCTTTTGTTTGTAGAAATGTGGTTGTTTGCCATTTTAAATGGCAAGAAATTAGCCTTTAGTGAGTTAGTATTAATACCTTCTGAATGGTCAGATGAAAGTGAGCGGACTAAGCCAGTGCCTGTTTTTAATAAGGTGATGCCTGTTTTAGCTGTGTTCTTATTAGTGAGCGCGGTTGGCTTTAATTTAATCCAAGAGCGTGATGATGTAATTCCTGTTCGTAAGGCGTTTGTGCAATTTCCGGCTAATTTGAATGGTTGGCAAGGGCGTAATGAATCATTGGCACCTGAATATTTAAAAGAGTTAAAGTTAACCGACTATGCGATTATTAACTATACAAAGCCTGAAACTTTTCAAACAGTTAATTTTTACAGTGCTTATTATCAAGCTCAACGTAGAGGTGTAGCTGTGCATTCTCCTAAAGGCTGTTTACCTGGTGGAGGTTGGGAAATGACCCAATTTGGCCAATTAGCGTTGCCTGAACTTCAGTTAGACGGTGAAGCTATTGAAGTGAATCGTGTGGTGATTCAAAAGGGTTCTAGTAAACAATTGGTATACTATTGGTTTCAGCAACGGGGACGCTCAATAACCAATGAATATTTGGTTAAGTGGTATATCTTTATAGATTCTTTAACGACTAATAGAACAGATGGTGCCTTAATTCGATTGGTGACCAGTGTGGGCGAAACAGAAGATTTAAAATTGGCTGATCAACGCTTACAAGGCTTTGTGCAGGATTTAATTCCTCAATTGCCGGCTTATATTCCAGGCAAAAATATCACTGTTGAACAAAAGTAGGTCTTAGATAAGGACTTTACTCCTGAACAATGTTTGTTTGGGAGTAAGTTGTTCTTCATAAAAAAATGGGGGCTACTTTATAAGCTTTGGGAGGGATTATTCTTAAAAAGATCTATGTTGCTATAAAAAGTGCATAGAGTTTTTTAGATTTATGTTCTTTGAGGTACTAAGGGTTTCTTTTAAGTAATCTAATGTTGATTAAATCTCTAAAAAAACACAGCACGAAAATAGGGTTGGTGACGCAATAGCGTTTAAGTAGTCTCCGATCTTGCAGTATTCTATAAAACCATTCTAAACCTCTCTTTTGCATCCATTCGGGTGCGCGTTTAACATGCCCAGAATGAAAATCAAAAGCGGCCCCCACACCTAGTTGAACAGTGGCTTTAACTCGATGTAAATGACTGGCGATCCATTTTTCTTGTTTAGGCGCGCCTAAACCAACCCACAAAAAATCTGGCCGTTGAGTATTAATTAAACGTACTAATTGGGTGTCCTCTGTCTTGCTTAAAGGCCTAAACGGTGGGGAATGCCAACCTACAATATTAACTCCCGGATAGCGCAACTCCATCTCGGTCACTAAATCTTTTAATACTTCCTCTGTTCCCCCCAGAAAAAAATGTTTCCAGCCATGCTCTCGGCCGTGATCAAGCGCCCGTAACATCAGTTCTGGGCCACACACACGCTCTTTAATGGGTGCCTTAAGGACGGCTTTGGCATACCAAACTAACGGCAAACCATCTAAAGTGACTAAAGATTTATTATTAATGGCTTTTAAGGTTGTGTCGAATTGACTCTCTACCACGGTATGGACATTGGCAATACAAACTTGATGTTTTTCTCGTTTTTTAACCCATATAGTGAAGAGTGATAAACAGGTTGTGTAATCAAGTAAAGGGGCGTTAATACCTAAGATATTAAGCGGTTTAGAAGGCAAAGTAGATTTAACCATGATGAGGTGAATAGTAAGATATTTGCATAGATAATCACCTATCCACGGCTTTATTGCAAGTTTTGATTTTATTATACTATGTTATATAACCCGCTATTTCTTTATATCGAGGGTCATTTCACTCACCATTATTAGTTCTATTAATAATTTTGCTTTGCCTCAGTCAGTCAAGATAGTTACAAATTATTACGGGTTATTGACAATATTTAACCGCTCAGTGACTTATCAATTAGATGCTTATTAATAGAGACTATATTTCACCCTCCCCACTCATTAATTAAACTGTGTTATATGACACAGTTTATCTAAAAAACTAGGTCATTTGCCACAGTTTTAAATGCTCACGAAACTATTCAGGGTCCCCCTCTCTTTACTTACGCCTAAATATCATCCATTATTCTAAAAAATAAAATTAATTTCACAAAAAACTATTTCAATACTATCAGTACATTAACAAGTTAACTAACAACTCAGTTAAAACAGCCTTCATATATTATTAAAAATAAATTAGTCT
>CAIPDT010000091.1 GCA_903863905.1 uncultured Methylococcaceae bacterium | reverse complement strand
TGCACTCTATTTGCGACAGTATAAAACTTTATTGCCTAATGTTATTGGAACAGCGGCAACTCAGTTGAATTCTCAAAGAACGATGAAAGTAAAGTACAACCGAAATAATAGTCGATGAAACAATTAATATTAATGAATAGGTTTGAAATATAACACTTTTGAAGGCATTAAAAATGAAAACTTTAACCAAAGAAATACAAGCTGCCATTACACCTTCAATGGCATTAGATTTATTAAAAGAGGGCAATAAGCGTTTTGTTAACAACCTTAAAGTAAACCGTAATTTGTTGCAACAGGCTAATGAAACTTCTGACGGACAACATCCATTTGCAGTTATTTTAAGTTGCATCGATTCCCGTACTTCGGTTGAACTGATTTTTGATCAGGGCTTAGGAGATGTTTTTAGTGTGCGAATTGCCGGTAATATTCTTAACGAAGATATTTTGGGCAGTATGGAGTTTGGCTGTAAAGTGGCGGGCTCAAAAATTATAGTGGTGTTGGGTCATACAAAATGCGGGGCCATAAAAGGCGCTTGCGATCATGTGGAAATGGGTAACCTGACCGCGCTATTAAGCAAAATACAACCCGCGATTTATGATGAAAAAACCGAAACTAAAAACCGACATTCAGGAAATAGTGCGTTTGTAGAAAAAGTATCCACCATCAATGTTAAAAGAACAGTGCATGCTGTTTTGGAGCGTAGCCCCATTTTAAAAGAAATGATTAAAACGAGTGCAATTGCGATAGTGGGTGGCATACATGACATTTCAACAGGTGAAGTGAATTTTTATGATGATACGTTAATTATTAACAATAATTAGTCTTTCAGAAGCCGTTAAAAAATCTGTATTTATTAACTATAAGGAGCCTAACTGTGAACATACCCGATGAAGATAAAGAACTTGATTGCACGATTCGCCAGATGAACTCCGTATTGATGCAAGTGTTAAAATCTCAGGCCCGACCTGAAACAGTCGCTACGGTTGAACAGTTGCAACATCGCTTCGCCGGATCATTGAGTGATGACATTCTGTCTAAGCGCTGGCATTTGCAGGAAACAGTCGAAGGACTGGATTCATTATCTCCAGGTATTTTTATTGCGTAAAGTTCGCGAAATAGATCTAAATAATCCGACCGAAAGCCCTTGGATGAAACCATTATTGCGCTCTATCAATGCCATCGCGGCAGGGATGTGAAACACGGGCTAATAATCATTTTTGTTTTAAAATATCTTTAACAACCCGTATAGCAGAATGAGAGGCGCCATTGGAGTGGGTATCTTCGGTAAAATCACCCGCAAAATAAATACGCCCTTGTGGTTGCCTTAACGAATCAGAAAGACTATCAAAGCGCGACCTACCGACAGGCCACGAAGCAATTGCATGAGGATGGTAACGATAAAAAGTCATTTGCTTAATTGATGATCTAAAACCCGGCCACTGCTTCTCGAAAGCCTGAGTTAGCGCTTCTTGAACATCTTCTGGTCCACCACCCACTCGGCTATTAAAGCGGTCAGCATAAGCACCATTAACCAGTAAATTTAATACCACATCTTTGTTAAGCTCAGTCTTTCCTTCATAAATAACGCCCAACGGTCCATCAGAAATAAGAGGTAAAACACTAACGCCATTACCTTTCCAAAAATGACTAGCTTTATTATCGACCAACACATGCGCCGTAAAATAGGAACCCCCCGACTGTGTTTGTATCGCCTCTTTTCTATCTTCAGACAGAGCAGGACTAAATTGAATATCGTTCAACCTGAATAAAGGCACTGTCGTGATGACATATTGAGCTCGGTAAATACGTTGTTGAAAAGTGCTCATATCAGAAGTAGTCACTTCCACACCGGTATCGGTTGATTTAATATGGGTAACGAGTTTATTAAGCTGTATGTTGTCAGTCCCAATAAAATCCGCAATAGCTTGTGCTGCACGTTGATTCCCCCCCACCACGTGGTAAGGGGCTTGGCCCTCCCCAGAAAGCAAATACCATTCTGCAATGCCATCAAGTGCACTAATTTTAGCCCAAGAGGTACCAAACTCCGGCTCGGTTTGGATACGCACAAATTCTTGGGTCTTGGTTGAGAGGCCACTGGTTTGATGCAACCAGTCAGCAAACGATAGATCAATGAGCGGCAACAAGTCATTTGCCAAGGGGCGCTGATCAAGTCGCTTATAAAGCCCGAGCATTTTTTGATCCCATTCTTTATAGGTTTTAATTTCATCAGCACTTAGCACAGACTGAAGAAATTCCAGATTGTCTTTATGCGTAAAGGGATAAAGCGTGCCTTGATAATAGAAACTTGAAAAACTAGTATAGGAAGTTTCCAACGGAACTTTAAGCTCACGCATCAGTTCAACAGCCGGATTGCTTTCCCAAAACTCTTCTAACCCAATCTCTGCCTGAGCGTTATCAGTATAAGTAGCTGTTCGAATACGCCCTCCAACATGAGGACTCATTTCCAATATAACCGCTGTTTTACCCGCCCTTTTTAAATGATAAGCTGAACTTAAACCTGATAAGCCCGCACCCACAATCAACACATCAGCACTATTTTCTTCGGCATATAACCCAATCGATCGCCCACCTAGCAAAACAATAACAAAAGCGTGTAATAAAAAGCGGGGTAACCTTTTAAGGAATAACAGTGTCATTAGAATCACCTATGCGTTTAACTTTCCAAAAATATCAAGATACGTTAAGTACAACCGAGTATCAAACTCTAGTTGACGATAATCGGGCTCAATGTACTCACATAATTTATAGAAGGCTTTGTTATGATCTTTCTCCCTTAAATGCGCCAACTCATGGGCAACGATCATACTCAAAAATTCTGGGGCAGCTTGCTTAAAAACTGAGCCAATCCGAATCTCGTTTTTCGCCTTTAAATTACCGCCCTGCACTCTTGAAACAAACGTATGTAAACCTAAGGCTTGATGCACACTATCAATTTTATCGTCGTACACCACTTTACTTAAAGGGCTGGATTGCCGAAGAAACTGATTCTTCTTATCAATCACATAACTATAGAGCGCTTTATCTGTATTAATATCATGAGTCACGGGATACTTCTTTAACAGCAGTTCGCCTAACTTATCGTTATCAATCAGTTTATGAACCTGATCCGTTACTGAAGTAGAGTAACCCGCCAAATATTTTAATGTCTTCATACTGTATATAATTTTGCTAATGTCTCAACACCATACATATATTCTCGCTGAGTCACATCAACACGAGCATACGATTATTTGCCATCCTCAGAAGGAGATTCCTAGTTTACTAAGAGTGAGTCTGTATCGCTACTGCTCACCACTTTCATAAGGTAATAGCATCCACTGTTGCTTGTTCTAAATCACGGAAGGTGACAATATTGCCAAACGTCTTTATAGTCAGCTATTGCCGCACTTAAAAACTCTTTAGCACTACTAGCCATTGCGGTGTTCTCAACTCTTTAAAATTGTGGGGGTAACGGTCGACAAAAAGCGTTGCCCGTCTGTGGTTAAATAAAGTTTCGCTTAAACTTTTCGTGACTTTTAATATTACTTTGGAGGTCTTCTTCATCCCAGATTTGCAGTTCCCAGGGGAAGTAGAAGTTATTTTTGTTTTTAAAGTAAATATGCAAGCCGCGATAACCTTCGTTATCGCGTAAATACCAGTTTTTTAGACCCAATTCTTCTTGCCAGTCATCGAGCAAATCCATAACGGATTTTATTTCATCAGCGCTCAGAATAATGCGGACACCAAAAATATCATTGAGCCAGTTGTTGACCGGATATTGATCTTCACGGCTTGAGAAACGCTCAATCTTGTCATCAATACTTTCACGGGTTTTGACACGGTAAAAATATTTGATGTCGATAGCCGCCGTCATCAGGTAATCATTAACGCTTTCGTGCAAGGTCAGACGATATCTGTAGATATGAGGCGCAGGCACTTGCTTGATGGTTCTGGAGAGGTTGATTTTATCGATTTTCCCGGTCTCAAAATAATCATTTGAGAACTCAAGGTGCAAGCGATTGATTTCGCTGACGAGCTGTTTTATTTGGCTGATTTTATCCATGTCTTTTCTCTACAGATTCAAGAGGCACTTCTGGTGCTGGCTTAGGAATACCTTTCATAAACAAAGCACGGTCATTAATTTGATCCGTTAGCGCTTGTTTAAGCAAGGCTTTAATTCAAGGTCTTTCACCACGCTGCGTTGCATGGCAGAGAGATAATCGTCCTTATCTACCAAATTCCAATCCACCACCTGTTTGATTTCTGTTTTGAGTATAAAATCAAGCCATATACGAATAGCACGACCGTTCCCTTCTCGAAATAGGTGCGCAATATTCATCTCGACATATTTTTCGATGATTTCATCAAAAGTGCTTTGGGGCAAGGTTAGGACGAACAGACATAAAAAAAACCCGCTAAACCTGAGAGGCTTGCGGGTCTTAACAATTCGGTGACTCAATAAAATAAAGGTGGCGGAGAAAGAGGGATTCGAACCCTCGATACGTTACCGTATACACACTTTCCAGGCGTGCGCCATCGGCCACTCGGCCATTTCTCCTATCTATCCTTTGCCCTCACTTAATGAGAACCCGCAAGAATAAACCAGTTTTGAAGCGGTTGCAATGTATTTAGTTAAAAACTTAGTCCAGCAACGCTTCTAATTCATTCCAACGGTCGTAAACCTGCTCAAGTTTCGCTTCAATTTCTTTCATTTCATCCAAGGTTTTAGCGATAGCTAAAGGCTCTTGCTTATAAAACGAAGCCGCACCAATCTGAGCAGTCAGCTTAGCTTGTTTAGTTTCTAACTCATCAATCAGTTTGGGCAATTGCTCAAGTTCTTGTTGTTCTTTATAACTCAATTTTTTCTTCTTAACCGGAGCCGCCGAAGTTGCTGTCGCCTGCTTAGATGCTTCTTGTCCCTTTTTAACGGCCGCAGCAGGTTTATTTTGTTCCGCTTGTTTAACATGAGCCATCCAATCGGTATAACCCCCTACAAACTCGTCCACCTCACCCGCACCATTGAGCACAAACACACTGGTCACCACGTTATCCAAAAAAGCTCTATCATGGCTGACTAATAATAAAGTGCCATCATAATTCACCAGCTTTTCTTCCAATAACTCTAGGGTTTCTAAATCTAAATCATTGGTCGGCTCATCCATGACAATCAAGTTAGCTGGCTTCGTAAACAACCGCGCCAACAATAATCTATTTTTCTCCCCACCGGACAAACTCTTAACCGGTGAACGCGCTCTCGCAGGCGCGAATAAGAAATCCCCTAAATAGGACATAACGTGGCGCTTATTACCCGCTATTTCCACAAAGTCATTGCCATCGGCCACCGTATCAGCCACTGTCATATTAGGATCCAGTTGATCACGTAACTGATCAAAATAAGCAATCTCTAACTTAGTGCCCTGCTCTACAGTGCCTGTATTAGGCTCTATTTGTTGCAACAATAACTTCAACAAGGTTGATTTACCGGCACCATTGGCACCAATCAAACCAATTTTATCGCCCCGCTGAATCAAGGTAGAGAAGTTCTTAATAATTTGACGCTCGCCATAACCAAAGCAAATATCATTCACTTCAATTACCTTCTTACCTGACGCATCACCTTTTTCCAAAGCCAATCGCGCGGTACCTTGTTGCAAACGCCGTTGCGCACGCTCGTTACGCAATTTTTCTAAAGCCCTAACCCGACCTTCATTACGGGTACGACGTGCTTTAACACCTTGTCTAATCCAGACTTCTTCGTCAGCTAGTTTCTTATCAAACTCCGCATTTTGATTGGCCTCATCTTCCAAAGCCGCCGCCTTACGGGTTAAGTAATCATCATAATTACCTTGCCAAGACACCAAATTGCCACGATCTAAATCCACAATTCGCGTCGATAATTTTTGTAAGAAAGATCGATCATGGGTGACGAATAAGACTGCACCTTGAAAATTAAGGATTTGTTCTTCTAGCCATAAGATACTTTCAAAATCTAAATGGTTGGTCGGTTCATCTAATAATAAGACTTCAGGATCAATAACAAGAGCGCGTGCCAAGGCTACACGTCGTTTCCAACCGCCTGACAAGCCATTAATTTTTAAATCACCGGGCAAATCTAACTTCATTAACGTGGTTTCAACCCGTTGTTGAAAATGCCAACCATTATGCGTTTCTAACTGATGTTGTAAATCACCCAACTCATTTAAAGCTTTCTCATCATCATAATCCATCGTTAAAGACAGTTCATGATAACGGGTGATACACTCACCTAATTCACCCAAGCCACCCGCCACCGCATCATAAATAGTGGCATCCTCTGGTAAATCAGGTGATTGTTCTAGCCACGCTAATCTGAGTTCGGGTTGGCGCCAGATATCACCATGGTCAGGCAATATATTTCCGGCAATAATCTTCATTAAAGTCGATTTACCTTCGCCATTTCGGCCTAACAAGCCTACTCTTTCACCTGCATCTAGTTGAAAATCGGCATCTTTTAATAAAGCGTGGGTTCCAAAAGCAATGGAAACATTGGATAAACGTAATAAGGGCATTTTAAAATTTCTTAGAAGCTAGAGAGAAGTTACAAGAGCATTATATAGGATAAATCAATAGGATGTGCTGTGCGATAGTGAAGCGCATCATTCGGGATAAAAACCCAATCCGATCACAGCATGTAATATACACCCGTGCATTGCCTCATTTAGAAGCGTGATGCACCGCACAAAAGCCCAGCGCATCCTATCGTTTACTTAAGGTGAAGTGTCATTTATAGATACCGACACCCGTAATCTTGAACTACGCCAAACTGGGATAATCGGTATAACCTTTTTCATTACCCCCATAAAAGGTGCCCGCATTCGGCTTATTTAAAGGCGCATTTAATGCAAAGCGCTCCACCAAATCTGGATTGGCAATATACAATTGACCAAAGGCCACTGCATCCGCTTGACCTTGCTCCAACACCTGCTCTGCACGAGCTTGATCATAGCCGCCACACACAATCAAAGTACCTTCATAAGCTTTGCGTAACGCGTCTAAGCCAATCACTTTAGCGCCGTGTCTAATATCACCCTCTAAGGCATCGACTACGTGCAAATAGGCTAAATTTAACGGATTCAACTGCTCCAGCAAATACACAAAGATCGCTTCTGGATTTGAGTCGGCCATATCATTAAAAGTGCCACTCGGGGATATACGAATACCGACTCGATCAGCGCCCCACACCTCAATAACCGCCGCCGTCACTTCTAATAAAAAGCGCACTCGGTTTTCAAAACTGCCACCATACGCATCCGTGCGCGCATTACTGCCATCTCTTAAAAATTGATCCAGCAAATAACCATTAGCCGCGTGTATTTCCACACCATCAAAGCCCGCGTCTAAGGCATGTTGAGCAGCGTTTTTATAATCTGCCACAATGCCTGGAATCTCATTAATTTCTAAGGCTCTTGGCGTGACAAAATCTTGCAAACCCTTCGGAGTAAAGGCTTTACCTTTAGGCGCAATGGCAGATGGAGCAACCGGTAACTCACCCTCATGAAAGTCAGGATGAGAAATACGCCCTACATGCCACAATTGTTGAAATATCAGACCATTCTTGGCATGAATCGCGGCGGTAATCTTTTTCCATCCAGCCACATGCTCGGCATTAAACATATAAGGCACCGCAGGATAACCCACACCTTGCGTAGAAATAGGCGTTGCTTCAGAGATAATTAAACCGGCACTGGCACGTTGGTCATAATACGTCACCATTAAATCGGTCGGAATATGTGCCGGGGCACGCATTCGTGTTAACGGTGCCATGATAATACGATTAGATAATTGGTAAGGGCCGATCTTCAGAGCAGAGTGTAATTGGCTGGTCATAACGTTAAGGTTTGTTTTATTGGGGAGCCTTAATTATAAGCTTAAACCGATGACTTTAAGCAATACCTGAAAGCGTTTATCTGAAATTAAGCAGTTAATTGCAACGCCAGCATTGCAATAAAGCAAAACTGACGTTAAAGTGAAGGGACTCGTTTAAACAATATGCTTTTAAAGAAGCCATAAAGGTGTACAGATGAAAGTGTCAAACTATGGAATAGGATTCATCACTGCTTTGTTTTGCTTAACAGCAACGGCCACTGCAAGTGCCGCCGATTTAGATCGTGCCGAAGTAGAAAGCCGCCTCGCTAAAGCCGACAAGAATCATCCTGCTGATTTACGCCGCAAAGAACTCACCGATATTGATTTATCAGGACTCAACTTTACCCAAGCTGATTTATGGGGCTCTGACCTGCGGCGCTCTAATTTTAGCCACAGTAATTTATCCGGCTTAAATTTAGACTTATCCGTCTTATCTAAGGTTGATTTCTCGCATTCCAACTTATCAAACACCAGCATCTTTGGGGTACATGTAGGTAATGCTAATTTAAGCTACGCCAATTTAAATGGCAGTCGATTTATCGGCGTTATGGATCGCGCCAACTTATCTAATGCCAACCTGTCTCATGCTAAGTGGGGTGCAGATATGAAGAACCAATCCATGGGCTTAATGCGTGCTAGTTTAAATAATGCCAATTTATCCGGTGCTGATTTATCAGAAGCTAACTTTGACCGAGCCACGATGCGTTACGCGAATTTTACGGGTGCAAAATTACAGCATACTGTTTTATTTGGCGTTGATCTATCAGGTGCTGATTTTACCGGCGCCGACTTAACGGGTGCGGACTTAACGGGGACTAATTTAGAAGACACTAATTTCTCGGGCGCTAATCTTGAGGGCACTCGTTTTGCAGGCGTTAAAGACAAGTCAACGTTAAAAGGTTTAAGTACCAGCAAGAATTTAGATAAAGCTTTTATTGACTAAGCCTCTTTAGAAAAAGCCTTTAGCGTTAAGATAACTTCTGCTCCACCGTCTGGTTTATTGCGCAGAGTTAAGTCTGCTTCGTGCATTTTAGCGATTAATTGCACAATGCGCAGACCTAAGCCATTCAGCGAGGGTTGATCCTTATTCAAAGGGTGATCGGTATCTGAATGCTGACCATTAACCATCAAGGATTGATCAAGCACTAACTGTTGATCACTCTCTAAATCAGAATAACGGCTTAAGGCTTCAGCCGAGAGCGGAAATCCAGGCCCTTCATCAGCCACACTTAAGGCAATGAGGTTACCCATAACGTGCGTGCTGATCGTAATAGTACCACCACCATGTTTTATACTGTTATTGATTAAATTGTACAAATAACGCTGCAAGGACAATGGCTTATAACGTACCTGAGGCGTAGGTGTCAACGATAAAATAATCTTAGTTTCAGCACGCTGATACTTAGATATCACGTCCTTAATCAGAACCCCAATATCACCGACCTGCCACAACTCTACTTCTTCAACGTTATAACGCGCTAACTCAATAAAACGATGTAACACCCCATTCATTTCTTCTATATCCTCATTCATACCGTCTTTAAAGCCATGGGCATCCGGCGCCAAAATTTGAATGGCAATATGCAGACGTGTTAAAGGCGTCCGTAAATCATGAGAAATGCCCGACAGTAAAAACTGCTGCTTTTTAATCATGTTTTCAATATCCGTGTGCATCTTATTCATAGCCACCGACACATCCCGAATTTCCTTAGGGCCAGAGGGCTCAATAGCTATACTATCAATCTCTTGACCAATCAGCCTCGCCTTCTCGACCAACTCTCCTAGAGGACGATTTAAAAAATATGCCGCCACATACGCAGAAAACCAAGTAAAAGAGATCGTCACTATTACGCTGATAATGACAAACTTATGCATGATATTGATGTAATCAACTGAAGGCAAACCCAAAGAAAACAAGGGCGAGGCGACATGATGTAACCAGATAACCGACTGAGGTTCGTTCTGATAACTCATCGTGATCTTATTATTTGAGGCTAACGCCAAAGAATCTTTCCAGCGCTGATAAAAAGGAATATTCATCGTCGTGCCAAACGCGGTACTGGCATTAGGTAGTAAAATCATCCCCGTACTTTTTTGCAACTTTTCTGCAAACTGTTGGTTAGAATCCGCCGTACCTAAGTGATTGACTTCCTCTGCAAAAATCATCATCGAATGACTAAAATTAGATAACTGTTGACTGGCCGGATACCCTACAACAAAGAAAAACAACAGCCTAACCAAGATGATAACGCACAACATAAAGGCAAGAATTAACAGAAACAAACGTCCAAATAAAGTCTTAGGTATCAATGTCATCGCTTGATTCTGCTATAAGGAAAAAACAACTGTCTAAGGTACAAGGACATAACCCAAGCCTCGGACGGTTTGCAAATAGATGGGATTAGTTGGATTCGGTTCCAATAAACGCCGCAACCGATAAATTTGAGTATCCACAAAGCGGGCATCCACAGGACTGTCCCCACCTTTTATATGAAAGCTTAACTGCTCACGTGATACCGGCTTACCCACGTGTTGCGCCAATACGTTAAGTAAGGCAAATTCATTATTGCTTAAATTAATCCGCTGCTCTGCCTTATAAAGACAACGCTGCGCAAAGTTTAAATCATAAGGACCAAAATTAAAAATCTCCTCCTTATGATGTGGCAGGCTTGCCACCACCCGTGGACGACGACGTAAAACAGCCTTGATACGTGCCAACAAAACATCGGTATTAAACGGCTTGGCAAGAAAATCATCCGCGCCACACAAAAAGACTTCAATAACCTCATTTTCACTACCGTTAGCGGTTAACATGATAATCAAAGGACTGTTATTATCTGCCGTTAAGCGCCGACAAACCGACAAACCATCTTCACCCGGCATCATCCAATCTAAGATGATGACATCATAAAATGAGCGAGTTAATTTAAGCGTCATCTGTTCTGCATCAGCCACACAATCCACTTCGAAGCCTTTATCAGTTAAAAAAAACTGCAACAGCGAACGCAAGCGTGGATCATCATCAACAATTAAAATTTTTGCCTGCAGTGGCATAGGTTGTCACACGATCAAGAGTGAATTAAATGCCTGCAGTATACACTATGGTTATCATTTGGGAGCATATCGAGCATCAGGTATTATTTTCCCTGCGCCAATCAATTAAGCGAATTTGATCACACAATACAGCACCATGAATCACTGAAACACTTTTCAGATAAAGACCGTGAATAGCATAAAATCGGCTTCAACAGGCACCTTAACCCTATCAAGTCACATCAACACCCCGCTTACTTCAGCGGACTCAGACCCTCTCGTTAATTGAACCAGATTACAACTTGATTTTACCAAATTACAATTAACTTTAGCCTAATTACAACTTGTTTTTACCAAATTACAATTAACTTTAGTCTAATTACAACTTGTTTTTACCAAATTACAATTAACTTTAGTCTAATTACAACTTGTTTTTACCAATTTACAATTAACTTTAGTCTAATTACAACTTGTTTTTACTAAATTACAATTAACTTTAGTCTAATTACAACTTGTTTTTACCAATTTACAATTAACTTTAGTCTAATTAC
>CAIPDT010000090.1 GCA_903863905.1 uncultured Methylococcaceae bacterium | reverse complement strand
TTTTATACTTTAAGACGGATGCTGAATGACTTAAGGGTTTATGATTTCTGCGTTAGTAATCACGATGTCAGTTTTAGGAACATCTTGGTATCCGCCATTACGGTTGCCAGTCGGTTCTTTTGCCATGGCATCAACGACGTCCATGCCTTCTAGTACTTCACCAAATACCGCATAACCCCAGCCACTGTTGTTTTTGGCAGTGTGATCTAAAAAGCCGTTGTCTTTTAAATTGATAAAGAATTGTGCGGTAGCAGAATCAGGTACATTGGTACGTGCCATTGCTAAAGTACCCCGTTTGTTTTTTAAGCCGTTGTCAGCTTCATTTGCAATGGGTGCGTGGGTCTTTTTTTGTGACAAATTAGCCTCAAAACCGCCGCCTTGTGCCATAAAACCAGGAATAACTCGGTGAAAAATAGTGCCATTGTAAAAGCCGTCTTTTACATAGGTGATAAAGTTGGCTGTTGAGAGGGGTGCTTTTTCACTATTTAATTGAATAATGATATCGCCGAGTGTCGTGGTTAATTTGACTTTTGTTTGTGTCTCTGACATGTTTTTTTCCGTTGCAAAAGAAAGTGTTGTAGTTAATAGTAGCATCATAAGTATGATGAGTTTTCGCATCTTTGTACCTTTAATGGATGAGATAAATCGTAGATTTTATGTGTTTTTATCTTGAAAGAGAAGTGGACGCTTGGTAAATTGTACCGCTTTGTTACATACTCATCCTAATAAACACGCTTTTAAGTTTTAAAGGATTGTTTCTCTTAAACCTTGTTGAATGGTTTTATTTTAAAAATAATATGTTAAAAATATATAATACTCTGACCCGAAAAAAAGAAATATTTAAGCCTCGCATTGAAGGTAAAGTAGGGATGTATGTGTGTGGTATGACAGTATATGATTATTGTCATATTGGTCATGCGCGGGTCATGGTGGTATTTGATACGGTGGCGCGTTATATTCGTGATTCGGGTTATGAATTAACCTATGTGCGTAATATTACCGATATTGATGATAAGATTATTCATCGTGCTAATGAGAATGGTGAAGACTTTAATCTTTTAACAGCCCGTTTTATTGAGGCGATGCATGAAGACGAGCGCGCTTTAGGGGTTTTACCACCCGACATTGAGCCTAAAGCCACGCAATCGATTGATGATATCGTTGCTATGATTGAGACTTTAATTATTAACGGTCTGGCTTATGTGGGCGGTAATGGGGATGTGTTTTATGCGGTTGCCAAGTTTAAGAATTATGGTAGGTTGTCAGGTAAGAATTTAGAGGATTTACAGGCCGGTGAGCGGGTTGATGTCGATTTGGCTAAGCGAAATCCTTTAGATTTTGTGTTATGGAAAATGGCTAAGCCGGAGGAGCCGTCTTGGGAGTCACCTTGGGGGGCAGGTCGTCCGGGTTGGCATATTGAATGTTCGGCCATGTCTACCTGTTGTTTAGGGAATCATTTTGATATTCATGGTGGCGGGATGGATTTGCAATTTCCGCATCATGAAAACGAAATTGCCCAATCTGAAGGCGCAACCGGTGAAACCTTTGTTAATCTGTGGATGCATAATGGCTTTGTGCGCATTAATGAAGAAAAGATGTCTAAGTCGTTGGGTAATTTCTTTACGGTTCGTGAAGTGCTTAAACAATATAAGCCGGAAATTATTCGGTTTTTTATCTTGTCTAGCCATTATAGAAGTCCATTGAATTATGCTGATGAACAGTTAAATGATGCAGGCAGTGCTTTAAAACGGCTTTATACGGCTTTGCGAGGAGTGACTATTGCTGAGCCTGGGGCTGATTTAAATGAGTTGGATGCTTTAAGTGTCCGTGTCTTAGACGAGACTAGGGAGTGTATGAGTGCTTTTAGGAAGAAGTTTAAAGACGCAATGGATGACGATTTCAATACGCCAGTCGCGTTATCTGTGTTATTTGATTTGGCTAGAGAGTTAAATAAAGTGAAAGAGTCTGAATATTTAGTGGCCGAGGTATTGGCGGTTACTTTAACAGAGTTAGGGTCGGTGTTGGGTTTATTACAAGATGAGCCTGATGATTTTTTAAAGAGCGGTGCGGTTGATGATGAGTCGTTAACGACTGAAGCAATTGAACAACAAATACAAGCACGTTTAGAGGCCAAACAAGCCAAGAATTGGGCGCTGGCGGATCAACTTCGTGATGAGTTAAGGGTGCAAGGTGTTGTTTTAGAAGATGTGCCTAATGGTACGACCAGTTGGCGTCGTGAATAGCGTTAATAAGCGCTTATAGTTTTATAGTATTTGTACGTTTATAGCGTTTATACGCTATAAAGATGAGCGACTAACCCCCCTTGCAACTTAAAGAGTTGATGGCTAATATTGGTTGGTATTTTAATTAATTTTAATAAATAATTTAATGAGCGAAATTAAAGATAAGACTATTCAATGTTTTTTGGATGAGTTGGCGAGTAAATCGGCTACACCCGGCGGTGGGAGTGTGTCAGCCTTAATGGGCGCACAGGCTGCGGCATTGGTGGGTATGGTTTGCAATTTAACCATTGGTAAGCCTCAATACGCTGAAGTTGAGCCAGAGATGCGCTTGTTATTAGAGACAACTGAAGTATTGAGAGAGCAGTTTATGGGCTTGATTAAGGCGGATATTGAAGTGTTTAATCGTTTAATGGCGGCTTATGGCTTAGGTAAAGAAACTGATGAGGACAAGGCGGCTCGCTCTAAAGCGATTCAACTCGTTTTAAAAGAAGCGACTTTGGTCCCTTTAGAATGTGCGCATGCGTGTGCTAAAGCGATCGAATTAAGTCGTATTGCGGCAAATTTGGGTAATCTAGGGGTTATTAGCGATGCAGGTGCGGCGGTGATGGCGGCGCATGGTGGTTTAAAAAGTGCGGCCTTGAATGTGTACATTAATACGGGTACTTTAAAGGATCGTGCCTTTGCAGACGCGAAACTGGTTGAATTAGAAGCGATTTTAAGTAATGTTGATGAGTCTGTTGAAGAAGTTTATCAATTGGTTAGAACGAAGTTGTAATAAAAAATAACATTTTTTAAAAAAAGAGTTGACGAAAGCAAGTTAAACCAATAAAATAGTCAGCTCTTCAAGGGTGGTTTTAAATTTAACCAACCACGCTAAAAAGAGTTTCGGGATGTAGCGCAGTTTGGTAGCGCGCCTGCTTTGGGAGCAGGATGTCGGGGGTTCGAATCCCTCCATCCCGACCAGTTTAGCGCTTGTAGCTCAACCGGATAGAGCACCGGCCTTCTAAGCCGGGGGTCGCAGGTTCGAGTCCTGCCAAGCGCACCACTTCAAGTTTAAAAATCTCCATATTATGGTGAGCGTAGCTCAGTTGGTAGAGTCCCGGATTGTGATTCCGGTTGTCGCGGGTTCGAGCCCCGTCGTTCACCCCAGTTTATTCAAATCTTCGCGTTAATTCATTAGTCACTATTTTAATAGCTGGTGACAAACAGCTAATCATTTAATGGTTCTACCGTTTTCATTCTGACCTCATCAACTCGCCATTCATTTCTGTACGCATTTCGCGTATTTCAGAACGTATTGCAGTGATATCTATTGTTGTTAAGCCCTAGCACACACCCACACATCTACTCGACTCACCCCTGACTTTTTTAACAATCGCGCTAATTCATGCACCGTTGAACCCGTGGTCATGACATCATCTAATATTGCCACATGATGCGCTTTGATTGGTTTAATCAACATAAAGGCGTGTTCAATATTTTTACGACGTTGCTTGCCGGATAGGCTAATTTGATGGGGCGTGTCATGGATTCTATGACAGCTTTTAAGATCTAATGGAATGTGCAGTTCTTTAGCAAGCGTCTTACCAATTTCAATGGTTTGATTAAAGCCCCGTTCCCGATAGCGATTTTTATGCAAAGGAATCGGTAAGATTAAATCAGGCAGTTGTGCGGTTAATTTAATATGTTCTGCCAACAGCAAGCCCAGTAAACGCGCATTTTTAGTATGCCCGCCAAACTTTAGTTTAGTAATCAAGTGCCGTATTTCACCCTGATACACAAAGGGAGCAAAGGTTTCGTCAAAAGCCGGATGTGTGCTTAAACAAGTGGCGCATAAGCGTGGACTATTAGCCTCGGTATCAAATATTTCTGCACAGCGATAACAGCAACGCGTGTTCCTCACTAAACGTTGATAGCACGGTTCACACAGGTCGCGTGACTTAAAACCGGTGTTACCACATAAGATGCAGGTAGGCGGTAGCAAGTAATCCTGTATAATATTAATCCAGTTGTGTACCATTTTTATTTACTTAGGTTGACGAATAAGGTGGTTACGAGTTATTTATAATGCTTACTGTTGCTGGAGAATTTTAGAATGTCTGTCACCCCTGTGCTTAATGGCCACGATTCAACACCCCTTATTCGCCATGATTGGCAACTGGATGAAGTACAAGCACTTTATGCCTTGCCGTTTAATGATTTAATCTTTAAAGCTCAATCAATCCATAGAGCCAATTTTGATCCTAATGAAGTGCAAATCAGTAGTTTATTAAGCATCAAAACGGGTTCTTGTTCGGAAGATTGTGGTTACTGTCCACAAAGTGCGCGTTATGATTCTGGCTTAACGCCAGAAGCGTTAATGCCGGTTGAATCGGTATTAAAAGCCGCGCAGCAAGCTAAAGATCAAGGCGCCTCGCGTTTTTGTATGGGTGCGGCTTGGCGTCAACCTAAAGATAAAGATGTAGAGCGTGTCATTGAAATGGTTCAAGGAGTTAAAGCCTTAGGTATGGAAACCTGTGTTACCTTAGGAATGTTAACGGATGCCCAAACCCAACGTCTTAAAGAGGGTGGCTTAGATTATTATAATCACAATCTGGATACCTCAGAAGATTATTATTCAGAAGTGATTACCACCCGCACCTATCAAGACCGTTTAGATACTTTAGAACGCGTCAGAGACGCCGGTATTAATGTCTGTTGTGGCGGTATTGTCGGCATGGGTGAGAATGATGTTGATCGGGCTCAGCTTTTAATTCAATTGGCTAATATGCCTAAACATCCTGAGAGTGTGCCTGTTAATATGCTGGTTCAGGTGGAAGGTACGCCTTTAATGGGCACTGAACAGCTTGATCCTTTAGTGTTTGTTAGAACCTTGGCAGTGGCAAGAATTATGATGCCCACCTCACGGGTGCGTTTGTCAGCCGGTCGTAATAACATGAGTGATGAAATGCAAGCCTTGTGTTTCTTAGCGGGTGCTAATTCAATCTTTTACGGTGATAAATTATTAACCACCGATAATCCCATGACGAATCACGATTTGGCGTTGTTTGAGCGCTTAGGTATTCATTCGGGTGGCTCTAGTTACGCTTAATGTCCGACTTTTCGCAACTACCCGCAGAGTTACAAGCCCATAAAGCGGCTGGATTATACCGATCCAGACGGGTGATTGAGTCGCCTCAAGGCATACATTTGCAGGTTAATGGACGGTCTTTGCTTAATTTTTGCAGTAATGATTATTTAGGCTTAGCGAATCATCCAGAAGTGGTGGCTGCTTTTAAAAAGGCAGTGGATGATTACGGGGTGGGCAGTGGTTCGGCCCATTTAATCTGTGGGCATAGTCGTGCGCATCATGCCTTAGAAGAAGAGTTGGCTGATTTTACCGGTCGAGATAAAGTGTTGTTATTTTCGACCGGTTATATGGCTAATTTAGGCGTGATCTCTGCGTTGGTTGGGCGTGGCGATGCGGTTTATGAAGATCGTTTAAATCATGCGTCTTTATTAGATGGGGGCTTAAGCTCGGGTGCGCGTTTTAAACGTTATCGACATGCGGACGTGGCGCATTTAGACAGTCAATTACACGGCCCTTGGGGGCGCTCATTGATAGTGACTGATGGCGTGTTTAGTATGGATGGCGATTTTGCTCCGTTACCTGAGTTGGCGGCTTTAGCGAAAGCAAAGAAGGCCTGGTTAATGGTTGATGATGCGCATGGCTTGGGTGTATTGGGACATAAGGGCGGTGGCTTGGTAGCGCATTATGGGTTAACCCAACAACACGTGCCGGTGTTAATGGGTACCTTAGGGAAAGGTTTCGGCACTTTTGGGGCTTTTATCGCCGGCTCTGAGACCTTAATAGAAACCTTAATCCAAAAAGCTCGGTCTTATATTTTTACGACTGCTTTACCGCCTGCGTTTGCTGAAGCGACGCGTGCCAGTTTAAAAAGAGTGATCGCGGATGATTGGCGCAGAGAACGCTTAAAAAGTTTAGCCAGTCGTTTTAGAACCGGAGCAGAGCAATTAGGTTTGGAATGTGTTCAAACTACAGTCGCTACTGAAGCGTCTGAACCGCTGTGGTCAGCCATTCAACCGATTATTATCGGAGACAGTCAACAGACCGTCACGATTAGTGAACGTTTATTAGCCGCCGGTTTTTTAGTGAGTGCCATTCGCCCCCCTACGGTTCCAAAAGGCAGTGCCCGCTTAAGGGTTACTTTGTCGGCGTTACACGAAGAACAGCAAGTGGATCAGTTATTAACCGCCCTTGAAAAGGCGATGTTAAGTTTAACCTCAGCGTCTGATTAAATTATGAAAAAAATACATCAATACACAATAGGTCAAGGTCAACCGTTGGTCTTGGTACATGGTTGGGCCATGCACAGTGGCATTTGGCGCGTCTTTGCTGAACAATTGGCCCAATATTATCAGGTCACTTGTATTGATTTGCCGGGGCATGGTCAGAGTGAAGCCCTGGATTCGTTTACCATAGAAGAAGTGAGTGACGCTTTAGTTAATGCAGTCACTGAGCCTAAAAGTGTGTGGTTAGGCTGGTCTTTAGGTGCCTCGGTGGTGTTGAATATTGCTCAAGCTTATCCAGAGCGAGTCAGTGGTTTAGTCATATTAGCGGGTAATCCGTTATTTATGCAAACCAACGGCTGGCCAGGTATGAAAGATAATGTCTTAGAGGCGTTTGCAGCGCAATTAAGAGCGGATTGTCGGGGTACCTTAGTGCGGTTTTTATCCTTGCAAGTGAGCATGTTGGATGATTATAAAGCCGTATTAAAACAACTTAAAGCGGCGGTGTTAGACACGGTATCACCCGATAAAGTCACCTTGCAAGGGGGTTTAGAGATCCTAAAAACGGCTGATTTAAGAACGGTGTTAGTCGATACTCAGTTACCGGTATTAATGATTTTAGGCACCCGAGATACGTTGGTCCCTGTGGAAATGGCTGAGGCCATTATCTGGTTAGCACCTGATGTTAATGTTGAAATTATTGAAGAAGCCGGGCATGTGCCGTTTTTATCTCATCCAGACAGTGTATTAGAACGGATGAGGCCGTTTATGGAGCAGCAATGCGTATAGACAAAACACGGATTCGGTCATCCTTTGCAAAAGCCTCCAGCACCTATGATAGTGTGGCTCAATTACAGCGCACGGTGGGCAATGCTTTATTAAGCGCATGTGCTCTTAATGCGAACCCCGTTAATACGGTATTAGATTTAGGCTGTGGTACCGGCTTTTTAACCGGCGCCTTATCTCGTGAGCTTAAGCCTGAGGCTTTGATAGCGCTGGATATTGCTTTTTCAATGTTGCAAACCACGCGTGCAAAAGTGTCTTCAGAAACGTCACTGCACCCGGTGTGTGCCGATGCAGAGCATTTACCGTTTATAGCTCATTCGATAGATCAGGTGTTTTCTAATTTAGCCTTGCAATGGTGTCGCAATCTTGAGGTGGTTTTCTTAGATCTTAGGCGGGTGTTAAAACCTGAGGGAAGGTTAGTTTTTTCAACCTTTGGCCCACAGACCTTACAAGAATTAAAAAGTGCATGGGCGTGTGTAGATAATTATTCCCACGTGAATAGCTTTTATGATCATACTCAGCTTCAACAGTTCTTACGCAACGCCGGTTTTACTGATATTCAATTAACGCGGACGCTGTATACCTCGTATTATCCCACGGTGAAATCCTTAATGCAGGAACTAAAACACCTAGGCGCTCAACAAGTATTGACCGGACGCAATAAAACCATCACCACAAAAACAGCCTTGCATAAAATGTTTGCAGCGTATGAGCATTATCGGGTTAATGGTCAAATTCTGGCGACATTTGAAGTGCTCAGTGTCAGTGCACAGGCTTAAAGGGAGTAACGGGTTTATGAGGCAAGCTTACTTTATCACCGGCACCGATACTAACGCGGGTAAAACGGTGGCCACGCTTGCCTTAATGCACTATTTTCAACAGCAAGGTTATTCGGTGGTGGGGATGAAGCCGGTTGCAGCTGGTTGTGTGTGGGCTAATTCGCTTGAAGGTGGGTCAAAAGGGCAATGGCAAAATGAAGATGCCTTGTTAATGCAAAGCCATGCGACAGTAGCTTTGCCGTATGCCTTAATTAATCCGTATGCCTACGAAGAGCCGGTGTCACCGCATTTGGCAGGTGTGGATAATCCCGTTGATTGTTCGGTGCTTAAAGCCCGTTTTGAACAACTTAAAGAGCGGGCTGACATTGTGTTAGTGGAAGGGGCAGGCGGGTGGTATGCGCCTTTAAATGCTCAACAAGATATCAGTGATTTGGCTAAAGCCTTGAGCTTGCCGGTGATCTTAGTGGTGGGGATTAAATTAGGTTGTATTAATCATGCAAAATTAACCTATCAAGCGCTGTTGCAATCCGGTTTACCCTGTGCCGGTTGGCTTGCCGTTTGTTTAGATAAGGACATGTTAAAACAAACTGAAAATATTCAAACGCTGAAACAGGCGTTAACAGCACCGTTGTTAGGGATTTTACCGTATAGTGAACCAGTCGATTATGCTGGGCTGGCGACGTACATTACTGGGCCACTATTTTAATAATCAGATAGGTTTTTAGGCGGTAACGCGGCTCTTAAGGCATTTAAAACGGCAAGCACATCAATCAACTCTTGAGTGATCGCGCCCATCACAGGGCTCAGATAACCAAAGCCTGCTGCAATCATACCGATTAAACTTAACACCATTCCACCCACTGCACTTTGCAAGGCAATCTGTCTCATGCGGGTGCCAATATGAAAGAGTTCATCGACCTTAAGTAGAGAGCTATCCATAATCACCGCATCGGCTGATTCACCGGTAATGTCACTATTTTGGCCAAAAGCGATGCCGATCGTTGCGGCGGTTAAAGACGGGGCATCGTTAATGCCGTCACCGAGGTAAATGGTTTTAGTTCTTTGCGTTTCTTGTCGAACTAAGTCTAATTTCTGTTCAGGACTTTGATTAAAATAAACTTCTTCAATGCCGACTTGTTCTGCTAAAAAGCGTACTTCTGATTCTTTATCACCCGAGACTAACAGGATGCGATCAAATAAGTGTTTAGGTTGCAAGTGGCTAATAAAGGAAGAGCTGTCTGGACGTACTTCGTCTCTAAATTGAAAGGTTCCCGCATAGTGTTGATCAATGAGCACAATACATTCTAAGCCGCCCGTGATCGGTGGTAATTGCTGTGCTTGATCCGAGTGACTCAGTAAAAATTGTTTACGACTCGTGACTTGTAAAACGTGGCCTGCCACCGTGCCTGTTAAGCCTTGTCCGGGGAGTTCCTGAATGTCTTTAACCACTTGTAAACGTAAACCGGCTTTTTCTGCTGCCTGACTAATGGCATTGGATAAGGGGTGTTTTGAATAGCGTTCTACACTGGCGGTTAAGCTTAACAGGGTATTTTCATCGTAAGATCGGTGTGGCAAGATCGTTGTTAACCAAGGCCGACCATAAGTTAAGGTGCCGGTTTTATCAAAGATAGCGGTTCTACAGGTGCCTATTGTTTCAAGGATGGCGGGATTTTTGATAATAATCTCGCGTTTAGCCGCTAAAGAGATAGAGCTAATAATGGTGACCGGAATACCAATCAGTAACGGACACGGGGTGGCAATGACTAACACGCCTAAAAATCGGATAATATCATCACTCAACCACCAAGCAGTCACCGCGATGAGTATGGCGACGGGGGTATAGAGCGCCCCTAATTGATCACCCAGGCGTCTAATAGTGGGGCGATAATTTTCGGAAGAACGCATCACTTCCATGATTTTGGCATAGCGAGAATCACTGGCGAGCTTGTCGGCACGGATAGTTAACGCGGCATCGCCATTAATGGCCCCTGACATGACTAACGAACCACTCGTTTTAGACATGTTGTAAGGTTCACCGGTTAAGTAAGACTCGTCCATGCTACCGTGTCCTTCTAAGACCGTACCATCGACGGGACAAATTTCATGGGGTAGGATAATTAAGGTATCGCCAATTAAAACGTGCTCGGTACCAATGTCTTCAATACCGGATTGGGTTTGTCTATGCGCGATAGACGGCATTCGTTTAGACAGCGCTTCAAGGACAGAAGACGCTCTACGCACCGCATAGTGTTCTAGCGCGGTACCGCCAGCAAGCATTAATACCACTAAGCTTCCGGCTAAATATTCATGCAATCCAATGGACGTGATAATGGACAAGCCCGCTAATAAATCAGCACCTAAATCACCCCGACTGAGTTTAAGTAAGATTTTAAAGACTAAAGGAAGGCCGCCTAGCGTTAATATGATTAACAAAGGCAGTTGCGTGAGTGACGTTGATAACTGCAGTTGCCCTTGATAAAGGGGGGTCAGCGTCGAAGAGAGTTCGGTATTAAATGTAAGGCTATAGAGTTCGGGATTAATTGCCAAGGCGTATCTTAAAATAAGATAGCAACCAATCCCGAGGATGCTGACAACAGCAATACAATTTTCATAGAATGCTGTTGTTGAAGTCATAGAATTATCGTGTTAATTAACGGGTTCGATGTCATCGTCTAAAGGGCCGCCGTCAACTGACCATAATTTTTCAAGTTGATAGAAGCCACGTGCTTGAGCAGTCATGGCATGAACAATCACATCACCCAAATCTAATAAGACCCAGTCAGAGCCTAAGTCACCTTCGATACCTAAAGGTCTGATGCCAGATTCTTTTAGTTTCTCGGCCACGTAGTCACATAAAGATTTTAAATGTCTATCAGATGTTCCTGTTACGACAACCATGTAATCGGTAAAGCTGGTTCTGCCACGGACATCCAATGTCGTGATATTGTGTCCTTTGCGGTCGTCCAAAACGTCTTGAACGGTTTTTAATAAATCTTCTACTTGCATTAAAATTCCTAGTGTAATGATGAGACTAGTGTCTCTGGTAAAGCTGGTGTTGCTTAATATAAGCAATAACCGTGTCGGGAAGTAAAAACCCCGGATTTTTGTGTTGGGCAAACCTGTTTCGGATATCGGTTGCCGAAATATCTAATTGAGTCACTGCCTGAAAGTATAACTTACCCGCAGGTTTAAGTGCCAATTCTGTTGGGTTATCGGTGTGCATATCGGTAAAGCATGGATCGATTTCGGGTTGTTTAAAGCCGGGTCGAGTCATTACTACGATATGCCCAAGATTAAAGAGGTGTTGCCATTGATACCATGATTGTAAATGTAAAAACGCATCGGTGCCAATAAATAGTAATATAGGTGTCTCAGTTGACACCTCTAAACGGATGGATTGTAAGGTGTCCACCATGTAAGAAGGGCCGGGTCGCTTTAACTCTCTATCGTCGGCACTTAAGCCAGATTGCTCGGCAATCGCTAGTTTTAGCATCGCTAAACGATCTGTCGCGCGGGTATTCGGTTGTTCTCGATGCGGGGGCATGGCACTGGGAATTAAGTGAACTTCTTTAAGATTAAAGAGCTCTTTAACTTCCAGCGCTGAACGTAAATGGCCGTAATGAATCGGATCAAACGTGCCCCCTAACACCCCTATCATTTATTGTCTGATATGCCCGTCACCCAGTACGATAAACTTTAAGGAGGTGAGACCTTGTAAACCGACGGGGCCACGCGCGTGTAATTTATCGGTACTGATACCAATTTCTGCGCCTAAGCCATATTCAAAACCATCCGCAAAACGCGTAGACGCATTAACCATTACTGAACTTGAATCGACTTCTCTTAAGAAACGTCTCGCGCGGGTGTAATTTTCAGTGACAATCGTTTCCGTATGGCTAGAACTGTATTGATGAATATGCGCCATCGCTTCATCGATATCATGCACAATTTTGATCGATAAAATGGGCGCTAAATATTCAGTGTGCCAATCTTCTTCTGTGGCTCTGGAACAGTGTGGTATTAAAGAACCGGTTTTAAGACAACCCCGAAGCTCAACGCCTTTTTCTAAATAAATCTTAGCTAAGGCAGGTAAGACTTGAGCGGCAATGCCCTCAGCGACTAACAACGTTTCCATGGCATTGCAGACCCCATAACGGTGGGTTTTGGCATTGACGGCAATATGAATAGCTTTATCAAGATCCGCTTCGTCATCAATATAAACATGACAAATGCCATCCAGATGTTTAAGCACCGGAATAGTGGCTTCTGCGGTAATGCGGGCAATTAAACTTTTTCCACCCCGAGGTACAATCACATCCACGTAGTCTTTTAAGGTGATCAGTTCACCGACGGCAGCACGATCAGCGGTCGCTACAATGTGTACCGCTGTTTCTGGTAGACCGGCGGCTTTTAAGCCTTCGGTAATACACGCTGCAAGGGCCTGATTAGAATGAATGGCTTCTGAACCGCCTCTTAAAATACAAGCATTGCCGGCTTTAAGACAGAGGGCCGCTGCGTCAACAGTGACATTAGGGCGAGATTCATAAATGATACCAATCACGCCTAAAGGCACGCGCATTTGACCGACTTGAATACCACTGGGGCGGTAATGTAAACCGGTAATTTCTCCAACCGGATCAGGTAAGGCGGCGACTTGTTTTAAGCCTTCGATCATGGCTGACACCCCTTTAGGGGTAATCGCTAAACGATCTAAAGACGCGTCATCAAGACCCTTAAGTTTACCGGCCGCTAAATCTTTTTGATTTTCTGAGAGTAAATGGGCTTGGTGTTGTGCAAGCGACTCTGCAATGTTTAACAGGGCTTGGTTTTTTTGGCCGGATTCGGCACGGCTAATGTCTCGGCTGGCGGCTCTGGCTTGTAAACCTAGCGCTTGCATATAAACTTTAATATCCACGGTGTACTCTTAACTGGATGAATTTAAGGGGGTATTATAGCGTTTTAATCAATAAAACGTTTAACTAGTTCACCGTAGGCATCAATTCTACGGTCACGTAAGAACGGCCATATACGTCTAACCCGCTCTGCACGCGTGGCGTCAACGGTCGCGGTTAAGACTTTAATGTCAAAGGCATCGGCTTGGGTAATAAATTCGCCTTGTGGGCCGGCAATAAAACTATTGCCCCAAAATTGAATGCCCGCTTCAGAATCTGGCGCTTGTTCAAAGCCCACTCGATTACACGAAATGACCGGAACACCGTTGGCGACGGCATGAGCACGTTGTATGGTAATCCACGCGTCTAATTGGCGTTGTTGTTCTTCTGGGGTATCTTCAGGGTCCCAACCGATTGCGGTGGGATACACTAAAATTTCTGCACCGGCTAAGGCCATTAACCGCGCCGCTTCTGGATACCATTGATCCCAGCAAATTAACACACCGATTTTACCAATAGAGGTTTGAATCGGCGTAAATCCTAAATCCCCTGGGGTAAAGTAATACTTCTCATAAAAACCTGGGTCATCAGGGATGTGCATTTTTCTGTATTGGCCGGCAATACTGCCGTCCTTGTCAAACACCACCGCCGTGTTGTGATACAAACCGGGCGCTCTTTTCTCAAAAATAGTCGAGACAATGACAATTTGTAATTCTTTGGCCACAACTGAAAGCACGTCAGTCGTTGGGCCCGGAATCGCTTGGGCTAAGTCAAAGGTATGATGATCTTCATTTTGACAAAAATAAGGCCCCAAATGTAATTCAGGTAACACCACTAAGTCAGCCTTGGCGGCGGCCGCTTCGCGTATTTTGGCAATTGAAAAATCAAGATTCGTTTGTCTATCTTCATTGCAAGGTTGTTGAACCGCACTAACGATTAAAGGTGATTTCATAGTTCCATAAAAAATAGGTTTCGATGCCCGAAATTATAAACCATTAATGACCCTTGGCGCAGAAAGTGCCTTGAGATTTTTATGCATTCGCTTGGCTTTGGCTTTACAGTAGGGGCTCAATATTCAAGTGCATCATGAATAGCGACAAACTCCCGATGAATGTTTTCAATTTCCAATTGAACCAACTCTTTATTAAAAAGAAAATCAGCTTGCGTTTTAAGTGATAATTCTAATTGGCTGGTCATATTGGCTAAAGTCTCAAGACCTAAAGTGGCGGCGCTGCCTTTAAGTGTGTGAATGATATGTTTGGCGGATATTAAGTCACCACTAGTGAGTTTTTCAGAGACTAAGACCATATCATTCGAGTGCAATTCGTAAAAATACCACAACAGTTCTAGATATTTTATGGTGTTCCCGCCTAATAATGCTTGGCAGTACTCTAGGTTTAAACCGGGCACGTTGCTTAAGCACTCGGTGGCACGGGCAAGTTTATTGGGGTTGATGTCGTTTATTTGGTTGATTGGTGGTTGATCACTGATGGCGGGTTTTAAAGTCTTTTTAAGTTGACCATGCGCATATAAAAGTTTTAAAAGGGTGGTATACAGTTTATTAGGGGTGACGGGTTTGCTTAAAAAATCGGTCATGCCGGCACGAATACAGTCAAGGCGATCATCGCTAAAAGTGTTGGCCGTTAAGGCGACAATAGGGATGCTTTTCCAACCGGGCAAGTGACGAATAATACGCGTCGCTTCTAGGCCATTGACTTTAGGCATCTGTACATCCATCAACACAAAGTCATAAAGCTTGTTTTTTGCTTTGTTAATGGCTTCTTGGCCATCACAGGCCGTATCAATAAGCAGTCCGGTCTCCTTTAACAGTTCAACAAATATATCTCTACTCAGGACATTATCTTCAACCAGTAATAGGTTGAAGTTTGTGTAATGCGTTCGTAAGCGTTTTTTAGCTTGGGTATCATTCAGAATAAAGTCAGGGTCCAAATATTTTAGGTCATAACTTTGATGGAAGCGAGCGGTAAACCAAAAAGTACTCCCCGAGTTTGGCGTGCTGATAACGCCGACTTCACCATTCATTAATTTAACTAAGCCTTGAGTAATGGATAAGCCTAATCCAGTCCCTTGGTTTGGCTGTTTGTTGTGACTTAGTTGTCCAAAAGGATGAAAAATATTCTCTATTTCTTCGGGGGCGATACCCATGCCGGTATCAATCACCTCAAATCGAAGTAAGAGATCATCACCGTTATTTTCTAGAATCTGGGTTGTAATCGTAATAGTGCCTTGTTCGGTAAATTTAATAGCATTACCAACGTAATTAAGCAGGGCTTGACGTAAACGAACTGGATCACCTTTTAACCGTAGGTTAGGGCAATTATTTTCAATGTTAAGACGCAGGCCTTTTTCGTTAACGATAGCGTCCGTAATATCTTTGACCATGATAAGCGTCTCAGAAAGTAGAAAGTCTGAGGATTCCAACGCCATCTTATTGGCTTCAATTTTAGATAAATCAAGGATATTATTGATCACCGATAATAAATGATGCGATGAGGTGTCAATCTTATTAATTTGTTCGGATTGAAGCGGTGACAGACGTTTAGATTGCTTTAGTAGGTACGCTAAACCAATAATCGCCGACATAGGCGTGCGAATTTCATGGCTCATTTTAGCCAAAAAGATACTTTTTTCTTGGCTGGCTATGACGGCGGCATCTTTAGCTTTTATCAGTTCTTGAGTGCGACTTTGGATGGCTTTTTCAAGAGAGTTGTTGTGAGTGAATTGAGATTGAATAATTGATTTATGTTCAGTAATATCACTGATGGCAATTAAGGATAAAGGGCGGCTGGTCAGGATGTCAAGAATGATGGATTCAGTGAGTTTAGCCCAAAAAAGATGACCTTGCTGGGTTTTCATCCAGAGTTCGCATACTTCGGTTTGGTGGGTTTCACACGCTCGGGTTTGGCAAGTGTCACAGATCCTCGTTTCGCAGCGGAGCGTTAGTTTTTTAGTGTGTAAGTAAAAAATATCTTGAGATTCGGGGGTAATAAATTGGGTGATCGGTTGGTTGAGCAGTGCCGGGGTTTCAGCACCTAGTAAATTGGCGGCTTTCTGGTTGCAGTTTATAATCAACCCTGCTTGATCAATTGTTAAATAGGCCACGGGGGCAAGTTCATACAGTTGGAAATAGCAGGTTCTTGATTCCATTAATTCTTGTTGGGCCTGTTGTAAGGCTTCATTTTGCAATTCTAATTCAATTTGGTGTATTTGTAATTCATTAATCCATTCTAAAAGTGCTTTAGGCGGCGTTACGGCTAAATCCTTGATGGCATCAGGTATCAGGTCTATTGTTGGGTTTTCTGCTAGCAACCGCTTTTCTGCTAGCAAACGGAGTTCGAGGGCGGTTTTAGTATCTTGAGGCACGTTATAAATCCTGTGATTGTGTAAAAGTAGCGGGGCTGCTAATCGCGAGCGGGCTTTCGGTTGTGGCAATAGCATAAACCAGTCCGGCCTTGTTGACTAAAGCACTCGCCGTAATAGATACATCCAGAATGGCACCTGCTTGGGTTAGGCGTTGACTGTTAAAGGTTTCAGTCATCGGTGGTTGTGTACACAGCGCTTTAATTCGCTGCCTGTAGTCTTCCTGATAGCCGTGAGCGATCATGTCTGGGTTATTTTTTCCAAGCGCGTCTGCTTCAGACCATTCATAGAGTCGGGTGGCCGCTGGATTCCATGCCAACACACTCCCGTTTACATCTTGCAGAATAATAGCGTTAGGTGAATCACGGATAATAATGTCACTTCTGTGCAGTGCTACCTGAGTTTTTAAGGATTCAGTGGTACTAATAAAAGTAATGACAACCCCTTCGATGACGTTGTTAAGCGTTCTGTAAGGTTGAATGTGCATCTGATACCATTGATCTGTTTTTGTTTGCACCTCAATTTCTTTAGGTTCAATCATATTTAACACCTCTGTACAATCTTCTATGAGGCGATCATAGTCTTTTAATTTTAAATCTAAGTCACTAATCGGGCGACCAATGTCTGTTTTAATCAGATTGATGAGTTTACAGGTGTTGGGCGTAAAACGCATGACGCAAAGTTGAGGATCTAAAAATAGCGTCGCAATGCCAGTGCCCGACAATAGATTATTCATGTCATTATTAGCGCGGGATAATTCAACTAATTTAGCTTCTAATTCCACATTAACCGTCATGAGTTCTTCATTGACCGATTGTAATTCTTCTTTAGAGGTTTCTAATTCTTCATTGGTCGCTTGCAATTCTTCATTGATGGATTGCATCTCTTCGTTTGAGCATTTTAGCTCTTCAGTTGAGGACTCAAGTTCTTTATGGAAAGACTCAATATATTTGTTTTTAAGATGCAGTTCTTGGGTGAGTTGTAACCACTTTGGCGTTAACTCAGTGTCCGGGGTTGACGTGATATAAGGCAGGTCTTCAATAGACAGTAAGAATAGAGCGGTGGCAGGTGTGTCAGATATCATAGGGATCGGACGCACGATTAAGTTAACTAAGTGTTCTTTTTTAACAGAGGTGAGGCACAGTCCAGGACTGGTCACAGGCTGCTGTTGTTTATGGGCGAGTTGTAAACTGGCCGTTAAATCGGTGCGTAATTCTTTTCGAATTTTAGTGAGTATATTGTTAGTGTTCGCTTCGTTAAGCGCGACATCACTTTCAAAGTATTCTTGTATCGGGCCATGTAAATATAATATTTCACCCTGGTCTGTGATTAAGGCCGAGGGTGGGGCAAAGTGTTGTAATAAGGATTTTTCGGTGAGTTCACGCATGGATACGGTTAAATGATCAGAGCTTGCATGATCATGCTCTGCACTCGATACGATTGTGTCTAGATGTGTTTTAGGTAACATGTGATAGAGTGCTTGTTTGCGTAAAGTAGAGGGTTGGCGATTAAGGCGTTGATAGAGCTTTGCTTTGCTATTTAAGCGGCTAAATAAGTCTTCAAAGTCACAGACACTTTCAGAATTACCCAAAAACAGAATCCCCTCTGCATTCAGTGCGTAGTGAAAGATCAGCATGAGCTTTTTTTGTAATTCTATATTGAAATAGATCAGCAAATTACGACAACTAATCAGATCTACTTTAGAGAACGGGGGGGCATTAATAATGTTATGTTCCGAAAATACCAGCATGTTGCGAATGCTTTTATGGATGCGATAGTTGGTACCTTCAAGATTAAAAAAACGGGCTAATCTTTCGGGTGTTATGTTATTAGCAATACTTGCGGGATACAAACCCGCGCGGGCTTTAGTAATGGCTTGGGCATCAATGTCACTCGCAAAGATTTGCACTTTGTAATTTTGCTTGAGTTGACTCATATACTCGTGAATCAATATGGCAATGGAATAGGCTTCTTCTCCGGTTGAGCAGCCTGAGCACCAGATTCGTATAGTCTCATGGCTGGATTTATTAGCAAAGAGTTTAGGAATAATAAGTTTTTCTAATTCTTCAAAAGCAACGGCATCACGAAAGAATTGGGTGACACCAATTAACAAATCTTTAAACAGCGCATCGATTTCATTAGGGTTTAGTATTAAAAACGCTAAATACAATTCTAGCATGTTGATTTGATGGGTCGCCATTCGACGTTGAATTCTACGATACAAGGTGTTGCGTTTGTAAAGTGAAAAATCATGACGGGTTTGAACCTTGAGCAAGGCGAATATTTTTTGTAGAAAGCGTTCTGAGTCTTCAGGCAGCGTATCGATAGTGGAGAGCGTCGGTAGATTTAAAGGACGATGTTGCGTGTGAGTCAAGGCCAGAAGTTGTTCGGGCATTTTATCAGGTGGCAAGATATAACTGGCCACCCCCGAAGCGATTACACTGCGAGGCATGCCGTCAAAATCGGCCGATTCGGGTGTTTGTACTAAAATAGTACCCTGGGCTAATTTTATAATCTTAGCCCCTAAGGTGCCATCAGAACCGGTACCCGAGAGGATAATACCCACGCTGTGTTCTTGTTGCTCAAGTGCTAAGGAGTTAAAAAAATAATTAATCGGTAGGCGATGGCCTCGGGGTTCAGTCGGGGAGTGTAAACGTAAGGCGCCTTTAAGGAGGGTCATATCATGATTGGGTGGAATGATATAGACACAATTAGGTTGAACCAACATATTATCTTCAACCTGATGCACGGGCATCAGCGTATGTTTTTGAATCAGTTCACTGAGTATGCTGCAATAATCAGGCGAGAGATGTTGAATTAACACAAAAGCCATATTGGGCTTTGGGTCATTAGGCATACCGGAAAAGAACGCTTCAAAAGCCGCTAAGCCGCCTGCAGAAGCGCCTATGCCAATAATAGGGAATAGGGGGCGGGTGTGTGCTGTTGCAGTGATCGGTTGGGTTTTTTTATGCGTTGGCATCACGGACGGTGTTAGTAAATAGAAGCTGATATTAATGTTGTGGATATCCACATGGGTTTGATTATAAGAGCATTTTTAGTAATTACAATCTATATCTCAGCGGGTTAAATTTTATAACTATTAAGTGGGGCACTTTTTAAGTGCGATGGAATCAATTTGGTGCGCTTAAATGACGCGTGTTATCCCCTTTAAAAGCCTATTAGTTAGGGAAATAGCTGGAGTTTTACGTCATTAAACAGGTTTTAGCACAGAACTCAGTGATGGCATATTATGTGCATTAAAGTTTATAATCAATTTAATACTTTTACTTAAAGTCGGTGTCCTAACATAAATGAAATTGAATAATTCCAGCGACAAACTTGATCGGTATTATCAGCAGGTGCAAGAAATTATCCTTAATAAACAAGATTGGGTCACTGGACTGCTTCCTGCCAGTACGGCGGTCACTGTGCATGGTAACTATACCGATGCGTGGGTACGTGATAATGTCTATAGTATTTTGGCGGCGTGGGGCTTGGCTTTAGCGTATTGTAAAGAGGGCACCCAACCGGATCGCACTTATGTGTTAGAGCAAAGTGTGGTCAAATTAATGCGCGGCTTATTAACCGCAATGATGCGTCAGGCGCCTAAGGTGGAAAAGTTTAAACAATCCCAAAACCCAATGGATGCCTTGCACGCTAAGTATGACACCAAATCAGGTGCTTGCGTGGTGGGGGATGATGAGTGGGGGCATTTGCAGTTAGATGCCACGTCTTTGTTTTTGCTGATGCTGGCACAGATGACCGCGTCCGGTTTACGTATTGTCTTTACCATTGATGAAGTTAATTTTGTGCAAAACTTGGTGCACTATATTAGTCGGACCTACCGCACGCCCGATTATGGGATTTGGGAGCGCGGTCATAAAATTAATCATGGTATTGCCGAACTCAATGCCAGTTCGATTGGCATGGCCAAAGCCGCTTTAGAAGCGTTATCGGGTTTTAATCTATTCGGTAAAGACGGCGGCCAAGCCTCTGTGGTGCATGTGATTAGTGATGACATTGCCCGCACTCGCATTACCTTAGAATCGTTATTACCCCGGGAATCTATCTCAAAAGAAGTGGATTCTGCGGTGCTGAGTATTACCGGTTTTCCCGCTTTTGCGGTCGATAATCAGGCGCTTAGAGCCAAAACAGAAGCCTTGATTTGTAAGAAGTTAGAAGGCCGGTATGGCTGTAAACGTTTTCTCTTAGATGGTCATCAAACGGCTATAGAAGATCATCAGCGCTTGCATTATGATCCGCATGAGCTTAAACAGTTTATGTCTATTGAGTGTGAATGGCCGCTGTTCTTTACGTATTTATTACTGAATAATTTGTGTGCGGGTAACACCGAGCAGGCTTTATCTTATCGACAAAAATTGGAGGGCTTATTAGTCGAACAAAAGGGTCAGGCTTTATTACCGGAACTTTATTGGGTTCCTAAAGACTTGATTGCCGCAGAAAAAGCCCAACCGCACAGTCAAGAACGACTGCCGAATGAGAACGTACCTTTAGTTTGGGCACAGAGTTTATTTATTCTAGGCTGTTTAATTCAAGATGAGTTACTCAGTTGTGATGATATTGATCCCTTAGGTCGTCATAAGGCGGTTAAAAAATCCCCCGAGTATCATTTACAAATACAGTTAATCGCGCAAGATGAGGCGGTGCAAAGTCGCCTGCGTGAGCAAGGGATTGAGACGCAGACCTTAGCCGAAATTGCGCCGATTCAAGTCAGAGAGGCTTATGAATTGGCCGAAGCCTATACACATGTGGGTAGAAATGATCGGATTGGTTTAACCGGGCGACCTTTTAGACAGTTACGAACGCTAGCTACTTCAAAGTTATACACCTTAGCCGGTGAGCCCTTGTTGTTTTTACCGCAATGTTTAAATCAAAAAGGCTTTTATCTAGCCATGGACAATCGCTTATTGATTAAGCGTCTGCAAGTTGAACTGTCTTATATTTATAAACATTGGGATCGACAAGGCAATCCGTTGGTCGCCATGACCCTTAAGCATAATATGCTACACAGTCGTCATGCGGATATTTTGTTGGCGTTTATTAATGAACTTAAACAGGGAACTTATAAAGATATCCCGATTCGTTTGGGTACGGTCTTAGAGTTTTCTGAGACCTCTAGTTATGAAAAGATTAACTATCTGCATGACTTTAAATTTTCAGAAGCATCTTGGGATGATGCGGAACGGCCGTTTGCGCAGGTGTTGCCGTTGAGTGATGAGCCGTCTTTACCCTTGGATATGTGGTTATTAAATGAATGGGAAGTGGCCACTGACGAAGTCTTGTTGACTCAGTTAAAGACTTCATCGAATATTTATGCACAACTCGAAGTGTTATCGCTGTTAAGTACAAGGCATAGTTTGTCTCACGTGACCCCTTTAGTGAATGAGGAGGGTATCTTTGCCAAAGTCGGTGATCTAATTGATGAGTTGTATGAGCGTGCAGGTGATGAGCATCTGTGGTCGGTGGTGAGACGTTGTGCAGGCTTGTTAGGTAAATATGATATTAACGTAGAGCAAGCCGCGACTGAAATTTTAGTCAGACAACATGCCTTAACTTTAGGTCGGGCTTATAGTGGTAAAGCCACCTTAACACGTCCCGCGGATTCGTCAGAGATATTACAGATTATTCGGACGTTTAATAATACAGATACCAGTGAACATATCATTATCCAAGAGTTGCTGTTGTATTTGGGGATGTTGATTAAATCGAATCCAGAATTGTTTACTGATATGCACACCATTCGGGTTGGACACATTTTACAATTGTTGATTGTCCGACAAAAACGTGAGTCAGGGAGTGATACTTTAGATCAAGCTTTTAACCGAGTGTTTGCTTTATCACCCTCACAATTATCCAGAAAACTGAAAGAAACATTGCAAAATTATACGAATACCGAAGATCAATTAGGTCGAGTTGAAACGTTGCATTGTGAGGGTGATACGCCAGAATTTAAGGGGGCGCGTTTTTCAAAAGCCATTAACCCCAATGAGCGTGAAGAGAGTGTCGATTGGTATGATTGGCGTGAGCAACAAGGCAGTGTCGGACGGGAGAATGATGCTTTTTATAATGGGGTGTGGGATATTTTGCATCATTGTAAAGGCTTAATGATGGGCGGTAAGCTTAGCAGTAAAAACCGTTTAGACAGTGAAAACATTTTGTCGCAAATGACCCAAGGCGAGCAAAGTTTTAAGCTTCAAGTGAGTCATTTGCTCAATAAGATTCAGGCGCCGGTGTATCGACAATTAACCGTGGAAGCCTTAAAAGCCTTGGCCTCTATTTTTAAGGATAATGCGGCGTTACAGATTGATGATACCTTATTGACTGATATTATTATTGGCCATGCGGTTAGAATTAGTTGGTTAAAGATTCATCCTGAGCAGGCTGATAACTATGAAGAATGTACTTCTTTAGCGTGGCAAGATTTTTATCGTTTACCGCCTCATGACGTGGCTAACGGTATTTTAGATGCCTTAACTTATTTACTTGATACCCATTAAAGGCGGTCTTTATGATCTTAGCAGGCGATATTGGCGGTACTAAAACAGTTTTATCGTTGTTGACGCGCTCTACAGAAGGTTTGTTGCATTGTCTCAAAGAAAAAACCTATAGCAGTCAGCACCATGCTGAGTTTGATAGTCTCTTGTTAGACTTTTTGCCGATTGGGGAGTCGATTCATTCTGTTTGTTTTGGGGTAGCCGGGCCGGTGGTTAATCAACGCTGTCAGACCACTAATTTACCATGGTTACTGGATGCTGAAGCCTTAAAGGTGCAGTTGAATACCGATAAGGTTAGATTACTGAATGATTTAGAAGCCATGGCCTTGGGTATGTTGTATTTACCTGAAGAAGATTTAATTGAGCTTAACCCGAAGGCTAAACCGCAGACCGGTACTATTGCGGTGTTGGCGGCAGGTACGGGCTTAGGGGAGGCCATTTTATGTTGGGATGGTTTGCAATATCACGCTTTAGGCACCGAAGGGGGACATACCGATTTTGCCCCGCAAAATGCGTTGCAAGATCAATTACTCGTTTATTTAAGACAGAAGATAGGTGGTCATGTCAGTTATGAGCGAATTGTTTCTGGCGTGGGCTTTAGTCATTTATATGACTTTTTATGTGACGAAGGTTTAGCGGTACCCTGTGTAGCAGTGACACAATTAAGTCCTGACGAAGATAGAAACGCATTGATTTCTAAATTAGGCGTGGCAGGGGCAGATCCTTGTTGCGTGGAAGTGCTTAAGATGTTTGTGGATATCTATGGTGCAGAAGCCGGTAATTTAGCGTTGAAGTGTTTATCCACCGGTGGTGTATTTATCGGTGGCGGCATTGGCCCTAAGATTTTACCGGCGCTATTAGAGGGACGTTTTATGCAAGCATTTAAAGATAAAGGTCGGTTCTTGCCGATGTTGGAGTCACTGTCGGTTAAGTTGTCCTTAAATCCCCGTACCCCGTTAATTGGCGCGATTAATTATTTTAATAATTGAGGCAGGGGCTCTTACTGGGCTTTTGCTACAGGGGTCGCTCGGCCGTGCAAGAGCATCTGATACTGTCCGTCAAGGATAAAGATATTTATTTCAAGCAGAATGATTGCTTATCCTCTCAACGTGCAGTAAGTCGATTGAAAAAAACGCTTCAGCTATTTTATTTAAGATCACAATCTGGTATCTTTGTGCGTGGTTTAGTGACAGGTGCTTAATATGCCTTTTGAGCGGTGAATGATTTTAACAACCGAGTGCAGTATTAAAATCTACGCGGGGTTTAAAAGCGTGTTAATCATGTTAACTAATGTTTTTCTTCTACTTATTTTCGATGCTATTGGATGAATTGAAGATAAGATTAATTTAAAAGGTGATTATTGTGTCTATCAAATTTAAAAAATTGTTACTACCTGTGTTTCTTGGTGCCTTGTCAACAGCAGCGTTGTTATCTCCTTCATTGACTCAAGCCGTTGAAGAGACGGGATCAATAGCAGCCAGTAAAGCAACCGATCAAAAAGCCGCGTTAGCTAAAAAAGCGCGACTATTGGCAGAGAAAAAAGCAGCAGAAGCCGCTGCCGCCACAAAATCAACTGGCGAAGCTAAAGAACACGAAGTCGAAAAAGAAGTTGAGAAAGAAGTAGAAACGAAATAAGGCTAAAACCACGGCGGTGTTAACGGTTATTTCGTGGTCGGATCAAGTTAACGATTGACGATAATATTGAGCACAGCCCTTTAAGAACTGCACGATAACATAGAGCATCCGGCTCGTTGTCGTGCCCAGTCTGGACGTTTTTCGGCAAAGAATGCTTTGTCGGGTTGTTCATCATAAGGGTGTCGTAACACCTCTAATAACTCATTGACCATACTAAAGTCTTCTTGTTCGGCTTTATCAATGGCCAATTGAGCCAAGTAGTTTCTTAGCACGTATTTAGGATTGACGGCATTCATTTGGCTTTGTTTGGCTAAATGAGTTGTGCCGTCTTTTTGAAGGCGGTGTTGATAACTTTTCAGCCATGCCTCTAAACGCGTAAGGTAATCTTGGTTACGTTGTTCGGGTACATAATAAGCACTGCCTAAAAGGCGGTGTGCTTCGGCAGTTTTTAACGCATCCAGCGGGACAGTAAAATCAATCTTGGCCAGTTGACGATAGAACAGCGTCATATCAGTTTCGACTAATTGTAAGAGGATTAATAACTCTGCATAGAGATCCTCATCTGTTTCAGGTTCAAATGCCTTTAAACCCATTTTTTCTGCCATCATAGCTTGCCAGCCTTGTTCAAAGCTTTCTGTATAGCCGTTTAGAGCGGCCTGCAGCGGTTCTTTCAGTTCAATTAATGGGTAAATCGCATTAGCGAGTTGACCTAAATTCCAATAAGCAATTTGAGCTTGATTGCCAAAACGATAGCGACGTTCTGAGGCATCTGTGGTATTGGGTGTCCAGCCAGGATCGTAGTTTTCAAGCCAGCCGTAAGGGCCATAATCAATAGTGAGGCCTAATATCGACATGTTATCGGTATTCATCACCCCATGCACAAAACCGACCCGTTGCCAATGTAAGACCATAGTGGCGGTTCTTTGACAGACTTCTTCAAACCACGCGCAATACGTCTCTATGGAGGGCGTACCCAAATGGGGAAAGTCAGTCCGAAGGGTATAGTCGGTGAATTGTTTAAGGAGGTCGAGATTGCGTCGGGCTGTTAAGATTTGAAAATGCCCAAAGCGGGTAAAGGAGGGGGCCACACGACACACCACCGCTCCAGGTTCTGCTTTAGGATTTCCGTTGTAAAACATGTCTCGAATGACGCTTTCGCCAGTGCTAATTAAGCTTAAGGCGCGGGTGGTCGGTACCCCTAAATGATGCATGGCTTCACTGCATAAAAACTCACGCACCGAGGATCTTAATACCGCTAAACCATCGGCCGTTCTGGAATAGGGGGTGGGGCCGGCGCCTTTAAGTTGTAAGGCCCAGCGTTCACCTTTTTGATTAAGCACGTCCCCCAGATTAATGGCACGACCATCACCCAGTTGCCCCGCCCAATGTCCAAATTGATGGCCGCCGTAACAGGTGGCATAACTGTCCATGCCGTCTAGTAAGCGATTGCCAGCAAAGACTTGGGTAAAGTCATCTGATTCACATTGTGCGGTGGACAGTTCTAATAACTCCGCCACTTCTTTGGCAAAGGCCACTGTTTTGGGCGCTTTGACGGGGGTGGGTAATACGCGAGAATAACAGGCATCAAAGACTTGTCGACGCGCATTGCTAGGCTCTGGATCGGCGGGTAATTCTTGGCTAAAACGATTATCAAAGTTTAAATCCATAACACTAGCAGGTGGCGTCGAGGTTGGCATTTAGGCTTGGCTATTTAAGTAGTCTTCGTAGTTACCATTAAAGTCAACGATACCATTGGGGGTTAATTCAATAATACGGGTGGCTAAGGATGATACAAATTCACGGTCATGACTGACAAAGACCAGCGTGCCTGGGTAGTTTTCAAGTGCGGTATTTAAAGACTCAATCGATTCCATGTCTAAATGGTTGGTGGGTTCATCCATGACCATGATGTTGTTCTTTTGTAGGATTAATTTACCAAACAACATGCGGCCTTGTTCTCCTCCTGAGATGACTTTAACCGATTTGTTAATGTCGTCAGCGGTAAATAATAGCCGTCCTAACGTGCCTCGAATGGCTTGATCATCATCGGATTCTTTACGCCATTGGCTCATCCATTCAATGAGGGTGAGGTTTTCAGCAAAGTCTTCGGCATGGTCTTGGGCAAAATAACCGACTTCTGAGTTTTCTGACCATTTAACTTCACCGGTGTCAGGGGTTAATTCTCCAACTAGGGTTTTTAATAGGGTTGATTTACCAATCCCGTTGGGTCCAATAACGGCAATACGCTCTCCGACCGGAATCATTAGGTTTAAGTTTTTAAACAGAGGTTCGTTACCATAGCCTTTGCTTAAATCACTGACTTCGAGGGCCAAACGGTGTAGCTTTTTAGTTTGTTCAAAACGTAAGAAAGGATTGACTCGACTGGAGGGTTTAACTTCATCCAGTTTAATTTTGTCGAGTTGTTTAGCCCGAGAGGTGGCTTGTTTAGCTTTTGACGCGTTGGCTGAAAAGCGACTGACGAAGGTTTGTAATTCGGCAATCTGGACTTTTTTCTTGGCGTTGCCGGCTAAGAGGCGTTCACGGACTTCAGTCACGGCGACCATATAATCATCGTAGTTACCGGGGTAAACGCGCAATTCACCGTAATCCATATCTGCCATGTGCGTGCAGATACTATTTAAGAAATGACGGTCATGCGAGATGATAACCATGGTACAGTTACGTTCGTTTAAAACCTCTTCTAACCAACGAATGGTATTGATGTCCAAGTTGTTGGTGGGTTCATCTAATAACATAATATCTGGATTAGAGAATAAGGCTTGAGCCAATAACACTCTTAATTTCCAGCCGGGTGCGACTGCACTCATTAAGCCACTGTGTTGTTCTATAGGAATATCTAAACCTAAGAGGAGTTCACTGGCACGAGATTCTGCGGTATAACCCCCGAATTCGGCAAACACCGATTCAAGTTCTGCGGCGTGCATGTAGTCGTCTTCGGTAGCCTCTAGGTTGGCGTAAATGGCGTCACGCTCTGACATGGCGGCCCACATTTCAGCGTGTCCCATTAAGACCACGTCTAAGACGCGATAATCTTCGTAGGCAAATTGATCCTGACGTAAATTCCCTAAGCGTTCATTGGGGCTGATGCTGACGTTACCGGCTGAGGGCTCTAAATCGCCGCTCAATATTTTCATGAAGGTTGATTTGCCGCAGCCATTAGCGCCAATAAGGCCATATCGGTTACCGTCGCCGAATTTGACAGAGACGTTTTCAAATAGGGGTTTCGCCCCAAATTGCATTGTGATGTTTGCTGTAGAAATCAAAGTGTTGTTCTCAAGAGTGGGGTAAAAGTGTTGTAACCGATTGAGTTAAAAGTCGTTCAGTGAGTATTTTTATCAATAATGAGGTCTATTTTAACAGGTTTTAGACCCCGAGTAAGTTTGTCGGTTAATTTTATCCAGCCAGGAATGCAATTTTTTTTAATATCCCTGCTCTGATCAGGTACTATATGCTAAATTTATGAATTGTATTGATAGTTTCGATAACCGAAAGAGTGGGAGAGTAGATGCTTAATAAAGTGACATTAATCGGGCGATTGGGCGCAGATCCTGAAGTACGTTATATGCCTTCAGGGGGCGCAGTGGCTAATATAACCTTAGCAACTAACTTTAGATGGAAAGATAAAGCCGGCGAAAAAAAGGAATCGACTGAATGGCATCGGGTGGTGTTTTTTAACCGATTAGCGGAGATTGCGGGCGAGTATTTAAAAAAAGGCGGTCAAGTTTACGTAGAAGGGCGCTTACAAACCCGTAAATGGCAGGCTCAGGATGGCCAAGATCGCTATACTACTGAGATTGTTGCGACCGAAATGCACATGTTAGATAGTCGTACGGGCGGGACGGCTAATTTTGGTGGCGAGATGCCGGCCAATGCTGAAGTTTCTGGATCTAAACCGACCTATCAACCTAAATCATCGCCTGCAGCGGGTAGCATTAATTCAATGCCGCCGTCTCCGCCTTCGTATGAAGATTTTGATGATGATATCCCATTTTAAGCTGAGACTATTTGAGTTTATGCAAATAAAGAGACTTATTTTTTTAGGTTTATTGCCTGTGTTATTGGTGGGGTGTGCCGGACAAGCACCGGCGCCTATTTATGGCGGTGGGGTCGTGGTGCCCTCGCAAGCTAAGACCGCGCCTAAGGTTAAAAAAGCAAAGAAACCTAAGGTGGTCAAGTCGGTGCCGGCTCCTGTTGAGCCTGAGATTGTTGAGGTTAAGCCGTTAACTGATCCGAGTGCGTATGCCACCAGAGTTGAAGAAATGCAGCCTGAGCTTATTATGCCCGAGCAGCAATTTCAACAAGATTCCAGTGCGTTAGGTACACCGTCGAATGGTTTGGTCACTGAGCACACACAAGCGCCCAGCGTGCCAACGACTGGGTCGAGTGCTGAAAACCTTAAAGCAGAAGCGCCGGCTGCTCCCATTTCAGCGCCTGTTGTAGTGCAACCCCCTGGGTTTGAGCCTTTAGAAACCTTTGCGCCCTTGTCTCCTGCGGTGACTCAATTGGCTTCAGCGGCCAATCAAAGTACCAAAGCGGGTAATATTGAGGCAGCAACAACAACGATTGAGCGCGCCATTAGAATAGAGCCACGTAATGCAACCTTGTATTATAAGTTGGCTTTACTTAAGCTAAAGCAATCGAAGCCGCGCTTAGCGGAGGATTTGGCAAAAAAAGCCGCGTTATTGGCTTCAAACGATGCTAACATGAAAAAACACAGTTGGTTGTTAATTGCCAGAGCACGTGAGCTTCAAGGTGATACCAATGGCAGTCAAGAAGCAAAAGCTAAATCGGATAGTTTTTAAGCGTGCGCTAATCAAGACTACCCGAAGCCCTATCTCTATGTGATAATAATTGCATTAAGAATTTAATACGCATTTTTAAACCTACAAGGTAAAGATAATGGATGAGAATAAGAAAAAAGCGTTAGGCGCTGCACTTATGCAAATTGAAAAACAGTTCGGTAAAGGTTCTGTGATGCGTATGGGTGATGTAGCTGCTTCTCGTGATATTGATGTCGTTTCTACAGGTTCTTTGGGGTTAGATATTGCTTTAGGCTGTGGTGGTTTACCTCGAGGTCGAGTTATTGAAATTTACGGGCCTGAGTCTTCTGGTAAAACGACGTTGACGTTACAAGTCATTGCGGAAATGCAAAAGCTTGGTGGCACCGCCGCTTTTGTCGATGCTGAACATGCTTTAGATCCGAGTTACGCTGAAAAAATCGGCGTGAATGTGGATGATCTATTAGTTTCTCAGCCAGATACCGGCGAGCAAGCGTTAGAAATTACTGATATGTTAGTAAGGTCGGGCGCGGTGGATGTGGTGGTTATCGATTCGGTGGCGGCTCTGACGCCTAAAGCTGAAATTGAAGGCGATATGGGTGATTCACACATGGGCTTACAAGCGCGTTTGATGTCTCAAGCCTTAAGAAAATTAACCGGTAATATTAAGCGTTCGAATACCTTGGTTATTTTTATTAATCAAATCAGAATGAAGATTGGGGTGATGTTCGGCAGTCCTGAAACCACCACGGGTGGAAATGCGCTGAAATTTTATGCGTCTGTCCGCTTGGATATTCGTCGTATTGGCGCGGTTAAAAAAGGTGATGAGATCATCGGCAATGAGACGCGCGTTAAAGTGGTTAAAAACAAGGTCGCGCCGCCGTTTAGACAAGCAGAGTTTGAGATCTTATATGGAGAAGGTATCTCTTTTCTAGGTGAGATTGTAGACTTAGGGGTCAGTTATGGCTTTATCCAAAAGTCAGGTTCTTGGTATAGTTATGGCGAAGAAAAGATTGGCCAAGGTAAAGAGAATGTTAAGGTGTTCTTGAAAGAGCATCCTGAAAAAGCGAAAGAAATTGAGCTTAAAATACGAGCGGAAGCGTTTAGTAAATTATCGCCTGTTGTCGATGTGGTTGATAATGTTATACCGAATCTGGGTGATATTGAGTAGAATGTCTAGCCATTTATGGGTTGTAAATGTCTGATAATCAATCAGTAAAGACAGCACGTTTTAAGGATATAGAACAAAGCTGTTTGCGTTTATTAGCCATGAGGGAGCATAGCCAAAAAGAGCTTTTGAATAAGTTATTAGTCAAAGGCTTTGAGGCGGCAGAGATTCTAGAGGTTGTTGAAGAATTGGCTCTGCACGGTTGGCAAAGCGATATAAGATATGCAGAAAGTTATGCAAGATACCGTATTCAAAAAGGTTATGGACCTATTTATTTGTCTTATCAACTTAAAGCTAAGGGGATTGACGGGTTTAATCTTAATGGTATAGTCGAAAAGACGGCCGGTAACTGGTTGTCGTTACTTGAGCAGGTTTATATCAAGAAATACGGTGCTGATGTGTTTCTTGATCGTAAAGAGTGGGCAAAGCGCAGTCGCTTTTTATTGCAACGCGGTTTTTCTGGCTCGATGATTAGTACTTTGTTTGATCAATTAAATATTAAAATGTAGGGTGTTGTTGACACCCCTTTAAAATCACTAACTACCATGAAAAAAATGACTAGCGCTGAGTTGCGCACTGCTTTCCTTGAATTTTTTAGTCAGCGTGGGCACTCTATAGAGCCGTCCAGTTCACTTGTACCGGGCAATGATCCGACCTTGTTATTTACTAACGCGGGTATGGTTCAGTTTAAAGATGTCTTTTTAGGCAGAGAACAACGCGATTTTAATAGAGCGGCGACGACTCAGCGCTGTGTAAGAGCCGGCGGTAAGCATAATGATTTAGAAAATGTCGGCTATACCGCTAGGCATCATACTTTCTTTGAAATGCTCGGTAATTTTAGTTTTGGCGATTATTTTAAACACGATGCGATTCATTTTGCCTGGGACTTTTTAACGAAAGAACTTGAAATTCCTGCGGGTAAGTTGTGGGTGACGGTATTTGAAGAAGATACGGAAGCGGCTAATATTTGGTTAAATGAAGTCGGTGTGCCTGCGGATCGGTTGTCAAAAATTGGTGCTAAGGATAATTTCTGGTCGATGGGTGATGTGGGTCCTTGTGGTCCGTGTACTGAAATATTTTATGATCACGGTGCAGATATTCCGGGCGGGCCTCCAGGAACGCCTGATGAAGACGGCGATCGTTATATTGAAGTTTGGAACTTGGTTTTTATGCAGTATGACCGTTCCGCTGATGGCACCTTAACCCCGTTACCGAAGCCTTCTGTGGATACGGGGATGGGCTTGGAACGTATCAGTGCGGTGTTGCAAGGGGTGCATAACAACTATGAAATTGATTTATTTCAAGGGATTTTAAAAGCAGCCGCAGAGATTGTAGGTACCACGGATCTAACGAAAAGTTCGCTGCGCGTGATTGCTGATCATATTCGTTCATGCGCGTTTTTGGTGGCAGATGGTGTCATGCCGTCTAACGAAGGTCGTGGCTATGTATTACGCCGCATTATTCGTCGTGCCATTCGTCATGGTTATCGCTTAGGCATTCAAGACGTTTTCTTTTATAAATTAGTGGCGCCTTTAGTTGCTGAAATGGGCTTTGCCTTTCCAGAGCTTAAAGCGGCTCAAGAACAAGTTGAACGCATTTTAAAGAAAGAAGAAGAGCGTTTTGCTGAAACCTTAGGGCAAGGCATGAAAATTCTTGAGGCCTGTGTTGCTAAATTACAAGGAACCGTGATTCCAGGTGAAACGGTTTTTCAGTTATATGATACCTTTGGTTTTCCGGTTGATTTAACGGCTGATTTTGCGCGTGAAAATAATCTGACGGTCGATCATGCGGGCTTTGAAGTCGCTATGACAGCACAACGTGATAGAGCGCGTTCGGCCAGTAGTTTTAGCGCTGAATACAGTCAAGAAATCCAATTGGACAGTCAAACTGAATTTACGGGTTATGAGCATTTAGATGATCAAGTCGAAATTATTGCGTTGTATCGTCAAGGTCAGCCGGTTGATAGTTTACAAGCCGGTGAAGAAGGCTTGGTTGTTTTAGATAAAACCCCTTTTTATGGTGAGTCGGGTGGACAGGTTGGTGATTCGGGGCAAATTATAGCGTCCGGTGCGGTATTTGAAGTATCGGATACTCAAAAGCAAGCCGGCACTTTATTTCTCCATCAAGGTAAAGTTGCGTCTGGGATCTTATCAAAAGGTCAATTAGGTCATGCTAAGGTTAATGCGTCTGATCGAAAAGCGACTGAATTAAATCATTCGGCGACGCATTTGTTACATGCGGCCTTAAGAACGGTATTAGGTGATCATGTGGCTCAAAAGGGCTCTTTGGTGAATACTGAGCGCTTGCGTTTCGATTTCTCTCATTTTGAACCGGTTTCCACTGAGCAAATTGCAACCCTTGAGCGTTTGGTTAATGAACAAGTTCGCTTAAATAATCGCGTGACTGCAGAGGTGATGGCGAAGGATTTGGCTGTTCAAGCCGGTGCGATGGCGCTGTTTGGGGAGAAATATGGCGCTGAAGTGCGTGTTCTAAAAATTGGTGAATTCTCAACTGAGTTGTGTGGTGGTACGCATGTTGAGCGAGCGGGTGATATTGGCGCGTTTAAGATTATTTCTGAAACCGGTGTGGCGGCAGGCGTAAGACGTATTGAAGCGGTTACGGGCGCAGGTTGCATTGAGTGGGTTTTAGGTCGTGATGCGTCTTTAAGTGCGATTGCGGGCTTGCTAAAAAGCTCTGCGGATAAGGCGGCTGAAAAAGTTGAACAGTTGTTGGAAAAAACGCGTACCCTAGAGAAACAAATTGAACGCTTAAACTCTAAGTTAGCCAGTTCTGCCGGTGACTCTTTGTTGGCTCAGGCGGTAGAGGTGTCCGGTATTAAAGTATTGGCAGTTAAGCTTAATGATGTAGATTCTAAAGCGTTAAGAGATCTGGCTGATCAGTTAAAAAATAAGTTAGGGAGTTGTGCCATTGTATTGTCAGTGGTAGAGGGAGATAAGGTCAGTTTAATTGCGGTGGTTTCAAAAGATCAAATGGCTAAGGTAAAAGCCGGTCATTTGGTTAATTTTGTGGCACAGCAAGTCGGTGGTAAAGGCGGTGGTAAACCCGATTTAGCCATGGCGGGTGGTAATGATCCATCTGGGTTATCTGAAGCATTGGCGGGAGTACCTGCTTGGATTCAAGCGCAGTTAAGCGCTTAATAAAAGGTTTTTTGAATGGCATTATATGTATATAAGTTTGGTGGTACCTCGGTAGGTTCGGTTGAACGAATTAAATCGGTGGCCGAAAAAGTAAAGAAAGCGCAGGCGCAAGGCGATCAAATCGTGGTGGTTTTGTCGGCGATGAGTGGTGAAACTAATCGCTTAATTGCGTTAGCAAAAGAAATGCAAGCGCAGCCGACTGAGCGTGAAATGGATGTGTTAATTTCGACGGGTGAGCAAGTGACTGTCGCTTTATTGAGCATGGCTTTACATGAAATAGGCTGTGAGGCCGTTTCGTATACGGGCGGTCAAGTTAAAATTTTAACCGATAGCACTTATACTAAAGCGCGAATTAAAGCGATTGACGATATTAAAATGCGGGCGGATCTGGATGCCGGTAAAGTAGTGGTGGTTGCTGGTTTTCAAGGTGTTGATGAGCATGGCAATATTACTACGTTAGGGCGTGGTGGTTCGGATACCACGGCCGTTGCCTTAGCCGCCGCTTTAAAGGCAGATGAATGCCATATTTATACGGATGTGGATGGGGTTTATACCACCGATCCTAGAGTAGAACCTAAAGCCCGTCGGCTTAATCATATTACTTTTGAAGAGATGCTGGAAATGGCCAGCTTAGGTTCAAAAGTGTTACAAATTAGATCAGTAGAGTTTGCCGGTAAATATAACGTAGCTTTACGGGTATTGTCATCCTTTGAAGAAGGGTGTGGCACACTTATTACCTATGAGGAATCACAAATGGAAAGTGCTTTAATTTCAGGAATTGCTTTTAATCGAGACGAAGCAAAGTTAACGATTACCGGTGTACCTGATTTACCGGGTGTGGCTTATAAGATTTTAGGCCCCATTGCCGATGCCAATATCGAAGTGGATATGATCGTGCAAAATATTGCGGATGATGCGACCACTGATTTTACGTTTACCGTGCATCGTAATGATTATCTGCGTGCAAAAACGATATTAGAAGAGTCTTGTGCGGCATTAGGCGCAAGAAAAGTAACCGGTGATAACGCGATTGTAAAAGTATCAATTGTAGGTGTTGGCATGCGTTCACATGCGGGTATTGCCAGTACGATGTTTAAAGCGTTGGCGTCTGAAGGGATTAATATTCGGATGATTGCTACCTCTGAAATTAAAATTTCAGTGGTAGTCGATGAGAAATATTTGGAACTAGCTGTGCGAGCATTACATGCCGCATTTGAATTGGATCAAGTAATCGAGGCGGCTTAAGGTCGCTTCATTGATTTTAATAGATGATTTAATTAAGGAAGGTGGTTAAAGTGGCTAAAGTGGATGATGTTAGTGAAATGGTGGGTTCTACAGCAGGTAAAATCTGGGCGTTTTTAGATCAAAATGAATCTTATGGCGTCTCTAAGATGGTTAAGGTGCTTCAGATAGAAGATAAGTGGGTTCAACGCGGTATTGGTTGGTTGGCTTTAGAAGGTAAGGTATTTATTTCTATTGTTAATCGTGCTGAGACTATTACTCTGATCAGAGAATAACCGAGGTTTAGTGGATTGAGCGAGTTATGACGGGCTATAAAACGGTAGTTTATTAAGGTCCAGTTATCTATTTTAATAAATATTAAATTAAAGCTTGCTTAATCTGTAGAAGTCTTTATAATATCTTAAATCAATCGCGGGGTGGAGCAGCTTGGTAGCTCGTCGGGCTCATAACCCGAAGGTCGTAGGTTCAAATCCTGCCCCCGCTACCATATTTTAGAACCCCTTTTTGGGGTTTTTTATTTTCTGGGCTTCGGTTTGTGGGAGCTTAAAATTTGATTGTTAATGGAAGAGCCTTTGGCTCTTTTTTTTTGTGCGAAAATAAGTGAGGAAACCATGAAACAGGCTCCCGAGCATTTGCTTAACTTAATCGAGCCCATTGTAGAAGGTTTAGGTTATGAGTGTGTTGGTATTGACTATAACCCACATCCAAGACATGGCTTATTAAGAATTTATATAGACAGTGAAAATGGAGTTTTGGTTGAGGATTGTACAAAAGTCAGTCATCAAGTGAGTGGCGTTTTGGATGTGGAAGATCCTATACAAGGTAATTATCAATTAGAGGTTTCGTCACCTGGTGCAGATAGACCCTTCTTTAAGGTCAGTCAATTTGAGAGATATATTGGCAGCACGGCTTTAGTTAATTTATTTAAAGCGATTGATGGTAGAAGGAAAATTACCGGTCTTATTACCAAGGTTGAAGGCGATATGATTACCTTGCAAGAAAATGAACAGAATTATGAGGTATCTTTTGACGCGATGAGTAAGGCGCGCTTAATACCAGAATACTCGATTGAAAAAGGAGGCCGAGGTGGCAAATAAAGAAATTTTGTTGGTAGTTGACGTTTTTTCTAATGAGAGAGAAATTGATAAGGAAATTGTTTTCGAAGCGATTGAGTCAGCATTAGAAGCCGCGACTATTAAACGACACGCAAATATCATTAAGGCGCGTGTTGCCATCGACAGAAAAACAGGAGATTATGTCACTTATCGTCAATGGGATGTCGTTGATGCTAATCCGGCCTGTGCTGGCGATGTGGAGTCACCTACCACACAAGTATTATTAGAAGTTGCGCTTTTGGATGATCCAGGCGCTCAGATCGGTAGTGTGGTTGAAGAAGAAATTGAATCGGTTGATTTTGGTCGTATTGCGGCTCAAACAGCTAAACAAGTCATTATTCATAAAGTCAGAGAAGCCGAACGTAGTAAAGTCGTTGATGCTTATAAAAATCGCATTGGTGAGTTAATTACCGGTGTTGTTAAGCGTATCGAAAAAGGCAGTCTTTATTTAGATTTGGGTGGGCATATTGAAGCGTATATTGCTAAAGAAGATATGATTCCCCGTGAAGCCATTCGTATTGGTGATCGAGTGAGAGGGTATTTAAAAGATGTGCGCTCTGAACCACGCGGTCCACAATTGTTTGTGAGTCGAACGGCGCCTGAGTTGTTAATCGCCCTGTTTCGTTTAGAAGTGCCTGAGGTCGGTGAAGGTTCAATTACTGTCATGGGTGCCTCAAGAGATCCTGGTTCAAGATCTAAATTAGCGGTGAAAAGCAATGATCCGCGTCTTGATCCTGTTGGCGCTTGCGTGGGTATGCGTGGCTCAAGAGTTCAGTCGGTAACAAATGAATTAGCGGGTGAGCGAGTCGATATTATCTTATGGAATCCAAGTGAAGCGCAGTTTGTTATTAATGCGATGTCACCGGCTGAAATTCAGTCGATTGTGGTTGATGAAGATAAGCATAGTATGGATTTAGCGGTTAGCTCTGATAATTTGTCTCAAGCGATAGGTCGAGGCGGTCAAAATGTGCGCTTGGCCAGTCAATTAACGGGTTGGGAATTGAATGTTATTGATGCGTCTAAAGCAGAAAAGAGCGCTGAAGATCAAGTTAGCAAAATCAAGCAACTATTTATTGATCAATTAGATGTTGATGAGGATATTGCTTTAATCTTAGCTGAAGAAGGTTTTATCAGTGTAGAAGAGATTGCGTATGTTCCAGTCAGTGAAATGCTCGAAATTGAAGGCTTTGATGAAGATTTGGTGAATGAATTAAGAGGTCGTGCAAAAGATGCCTTGTTAATTAGTGCTATTGCATTTGAAGAAAAAATTGATTCAGCCGAGCCAGCACAGGATTTACTTGAAATGGAAGGTATGGATACAGATTTAGCTTATGAATTAGCAGGTCAGGGTATTATTACGATGGATGAATTAGCAGAACAATCAGTTGATGATTTGCTTAAGTTTTCAGGTATTGATGAAGAGCGGGCGGCAAAGTTAATTATGAAGGCGCGTGAGCCTTGGTTTGCTTAAGGCACATAGCGAGTAATTAAGGGGTATAAAATGAGCGATAAAACAGTACGACAATTGGCAGAGATAGTAAAAATTCCTTTGGAACGATTATTAGAGCAGTTAAAAGAGGCAGGTTTATCAGCAACTACGCCTGACGATTTCATAAATGAAGATGAAAAGATGCAATTGCTTGCGCATTTGCGTAAACGTCATGGTAAAGCAGATGGTGAAGCATCTAATTCGCCACGCCGAGTAACTCTTGAGCGCAGAAAAGTCACTGAAATTAAGCAAGCGAGTGTGCCGGGTAGTTCGACTAAAACAATTAGTGTTGAAGTTCGTAAGAAAAAAACTTACATTAAGCGTGAAGATCAAGAGCAAAAGCAAAAAATAGAAGAGGTCGTTAAGCCTCTGACAAATACACCCACAGAAGAGTCAAATTTAAGTTTGGAGTCATCTACTGATGTTGTGGCTGAAAATAATAAAGAGCCAGTTGAACAGGTGATTCCAGAGATTGTCGCACCGATAGTTGAAGATAAGGTTGCTGCAGTTAAATCAGGTCCACAAACTGAATCACAGTCCGAGGTTGTTGCTGAGGTTAAAGTTGAAGCCGAAGCTGAAGCTGAAGCCGTTGATGATAGACGAGTCCTTGATTTAGAGGGTGACTTAGATCTTGATACAGTGGATGCGGTTGTGTCTGAAGCCAAATTTGAAGCTTTAAAAGTTAAAGAAGAAAAGAAAATTAAGCAGGAAAAGTCTATTAAAACTAAAGAAGCTGAAGACGCCAGAAAAAAACAGCAAGAAAAAGAAAGCAGACTTGAAGAGTCTATTAGAAAAAATGCTGACAAAGTAAGACAACAGGCGGCTGTGAAACAAGAAACTTTACATAGAAAAAAACAAGATGAAACCTCGCCTCGACCCTCTGGAAAAGAGGCTCGAAAAGGTAAGAAAAAAGGCAAGCAGAATCAACGTAATCACGTTAAATCAGATGGAAAGCATCAGTTTGAAATGCCTGTTGCACCAATTGTGCATGAGGTGACGATACCTGAAATGATTATTGTCTCTGATTTGGCTCAAAAAATGAGTGTTAAAGCGGCATTAGTGATCAAACATTTAATGAAGCTTGGCATTATGGCCACCATTAACCAAAGCATCGATCAAGAAACAGCGGTGATCTTGGTTGAAGAAATGGGTCATAAAGCGATTATGCAAAGTGATGATGATCTTGAGCAAGAAATGTTGGCTGAAGCTCAAATCGAAGATACTCGCATTGAAATGCCGCGTGCGCCGATTGTCACTATTATGGGTCACGTTGACCATGGTAAAACTTCTTTGTTAGATTATATTCGTAAAACCCGTGTGGCCGCAGGTGAAGCGGGCGGTATTACTCAGCATATTGGTGCTTATCAAGTTAAAACGGATCACGGTTCTGTGACCTTTTTAGATACTCCGGGCCATGCTGCTTTTACAGCCATGAGAGCGCGTGGTGCTGATATAACTGACGTTGTTATTGTGGTGGTTGCGGCAGATGATGGTGTGATGCCACAAACTAAAGAAGCTGTTGAGCATGCAAAAGCAGCTAATGTGCCTATTATTGTTGCTATCAATAAAATTGATAAGCCGGATGCAAATCCTGAAAAAGTAATGCAAGAGTTGTCGGTGATTAATGTACTGGCAGAAGAGTGGGGCGGTGATGTTCAGTTTCTTAATATTTCTGCTAAAACAGGTCAAGGAATTGATGAGTTAATTGAAGCATTGATTGTTCAAACTGAAATCCTAGAGTTAACGGCACCTATTGAAGGCGCTGCATCAGGATTGGTTATCGAATCTAGACTGGATAAAGGTCGTGGTGCGGTTGCGACAGTGATGATTCAGAGAGGAACGTTAGAAAACGGTCAGATGGTTTTATGTGGTCAAGAATACGGTCGTGTTCGTGCTATGTTTAATGAAAATGGTAAAGCTATTAAAGAAGCAGGGCCTTGTGTGCCGGTTGAAATTTTAGGTTTATCAGGCACTCCAAATGCGGGTGATGAATTCTTAGTGGTGCAAAACGAACGTATTGCTAAAGATTTGGCTAAACATCGTGAAGATCGTAAACGCTTTACGAAGCATGCTGCTCAGCAAGCGTCTAAGTTGGATGAAGTATTCTCAAGAATGGCAACCGGTGAGTTAGCCAGTGTTAATCTTGTTATTAAAACCGACGTACAAGGCAGTTTAGAAGCCTTGCGTGGTTCGTTAGTTGCCTTATCCAATGATGAAGTTGAAGTAAAAGTCGTCTTCGGTGGTGTGGGTGGTATTAATGAAGGTGATGCTAACTTGGCGTTAGCTTCTGGCGCTATTTTAATTGGTTTCAACGTTCGTGCAGATGCAACCGCTAGAAAGTTAATTGAAGAGAAGAATATTGATCTTCATTACTATAGCGTTATCTACGATGCGATTGATGAAGTTAAAAAAGCCATTAGTGGTATGTTGGCTCCTGAAATTAAAGAACAAATTGTGGGTCTTGCTGAAGTACGTGATGTGTTCAAATCACCTAAGTTTGGTGCGGTTGCAGGCTGTATGGTTATTGATGGCTTTGTTAAGAGAAACTTACCTATTCGGGTATTGCGTGAAAACGTGGTTATTTACGAAGGTCAGTTGGAATCTTTACGTCGATTTAAAGATGATGCGGCTGAAGTTAAAATGGGCATGGAATGTGGTATCGGTGTAAAAAATTACAATGATGTCCGCCCAGGCGATCAAATCGAAGTATTTGAGCGTATAGAAATTAAGCGGGAACTGTAAGCTAATGGCAAAAGAGTTTGGTCGTAATGCTCGAGTTTCATCGCAAATGCAAAAAGAGTTATCTTTAATTTTGCAGCGTGATATCGATGATTCTAGGCTAGGTTTTATTACCATTAACGAAGTTGAGGTCACTAAAGACCTGGCTGTCGCTAAAGTATATGTCACTGTACTGAATGTTGATGAGCAAGGTAAGAAGGCTAATGTTAAGTTATTGAACGAATTATCGCCGGTTATTCGACATCAGTTGGCTAAAAGAATGCGTTTAAGACATATTTCTGAATTGCGTTTTCATTATGATGATTCTTTTGATAAAGGTATGCGAGTCGCAGAATTGTTAAGTGAAGTCGATGCGCGTGATTTGGAACCTAAGGATCAATGAGTAAACGCAAGTCTGGGCTTAATGTCCATGGCATTATTCTGTTAGATAAGCGCTTGGGGGTTTCTTCAAATAAAGCCTTACAGGAAGTAAGGCGCTTATTTAATGCTAATAAAGCGGGGCATACCGGTAGTTTAGATCCATTAGCCACCGGTTTGCTACCGCTTTGTTTCGGCGAAGCGACTAAAGTGTCTGCTTTAATGTTGGATGATAATAAGCGCTATCAGGTTGTTGTGCAATTAGGTGTTATGACTGATACAGGGGATGCTGAAGGGGAAGTGATTTCAGAGCAGCCTGTTCCTGCCTATACATTAGACAATCTAAATGCCTGCTTGCAACAATTTACAGGTGAAATTGATCAGATTCCGCCGATGTACTCTGCGTTGAAGCATCAAGGTAAGAAGCTTTATGAGTTGGCTAGAGAAGGAATAACGGTTGAAAGAAAAGCCAGACGTATTACAATTTTTGATTTGAAGTTATTGCCTTATGACGGCGTAATGCCTGTTGAGGGTTCAGATCATATAGTATTGGATGTATGGTGTTCTAAAGGAACCTACATACGTTCCTTGGCTGAGGATATTGGTCATGCTTTAGGCACTTGTGGTACGGTTAAAGCTTTACGTCGATTAGAAGCAGGTCAGTTTAATATAAGCCAGGCTAAAACAATTGAAGAGTTAACTGCGTTGGATGAAGAGGCCTTACTGGCGTCTTTAATAGCGGTTGATAAGCCTTTAGAGAGTTTGCCTTCAGTTAAGTTATCAGATGAGCAGGCGACGGCTATTCATTATGGTCAATCAATTTATCATCATCCCATCGATATAAATTCAACTCATTTGGAAGGTTCTGTCAGGATGTATCATGCGGAAGTTTTTTTAGGGTTGGGGGAAATGGGATTAGATGGTAAAATAGCACCGAAGAAGTTATTTAATATGACTGTTCAGTAATAACTCCTTTGGGAGTTGTTACTATAAATATTGATTTCTACACCCTATCGTGGAAATCAGTTTACTCAATCGCCCTTTGGCGATTTTATTTTAATATTTTAATCTTAGGGATTAACAATGCCATTTACAGCAGAACAAAAAAAAGCGGTTGTTGAAGCTTATCGTCAATCAGAAACTGATACTGGATCACCTGAAGTACAAGTTGCTTTGTTAACAGCACATATTTTGCACTTAACGCCGCATTTTGCAGCGCATAAAAAAGATAACCACTCACGTCGTGGTTTATTACGTATGGTTAATCAACGTCGTAAGTTGTTAGATTATCTTAAAAACAAAGATCTTGCTCGTTACCGTTCATTAATTGAGCGTTTAGGTTTACGTAAGTAAAAAATATCGCTTTATCACCCTGTGTTTATTCATGATTTTGAATAAACACAGGGTGAGCAGTTAATTGCTGCTATGTTTTAGTTTGGGTACTCGCTAAAAACGGTACAAATGTAGGACGGATTTTTTAATTAATCCGTTAACAAGTCTTTAAATAACCTTTAAACAAAGGAACCCTATAGTGAATCCTATTAGGAAAGAATTTCAGTTCGGCGATAATCTCGTAACGTTAGAAACAGGTGAAGTAGCGCGTCAAGCAGACGGAGCTGTGATGATTGATGTCGATGGCACTTCATTATTAGTCACCGTTGTTGGTAAAAAAGAAGCTAATGGTGGAGATTTTTTTCCATTAACCGTTAACTATCAAGAAAAAGCTTATGCGGCGGGTAAAATACCGGGTGGTTTTTTTAAGAGAGAAGGACGGCCCAGTGAAAAAGAAACTTTGACATCAAGATTGATTGACCGGCCGATAAGACCGCTCTTTCCTGAAGGATATACTAACGAAGTTCAAATTATTGCCACAGTTATTTCTTTGAATCCTGATGTTGATCCAGAAATACCTGCTCTGTTAGGTGCCTCTGCAGCGTTGGCTGTTTCAGGTTTGCCTTTTAATGGTCCTGTTGGTGCAGCGTGTGTTGGTTATAAAGAGGGTGCATATATACTTAACCCTACGCCGACCGCTTTACTTGATTCAGAATTAACATTAGTGGTTGCTGGTACTGCTCAAGCGGTTTTGATGGTTGAGTCAGAAGCGCGTGGCTTATCAGAAGAAATTATGTTAGGTGCTGTGTTGTTTGGTCATGAACAAATGCAAACAGCTATTGATGCCATTAACGAATTTGCAGCTGCTGCAGGTACAGGTGTTGTGGAGTGGGTTGCTCCCGAAGTTAATGCTGAATTAATTCAATTAGTCACTGACGAAGTTGAAGCGGGTATCAAGGATGCGTATACCGTTCCAGAAAAATTAGTTCGTCAAGAGAAATTAAAAGCAATTCGTACTGCAGTCGTTGAGAAATTATCAGAAAATTATGCCGAGAAAGATATTCGCGGCATCATTGAACATTTAGAATATCGTATCGTGCGTAACGCAATTCTTAATGAAGGTAAAAGAATTGATGGTCGTGCTTTAGATAAGATTAGGCCTATTTCCATTAGAACGGGTGTATTGCCTAGAACGCATGGATCTGCCTTATTTACACGTGGAGAAACTCAGGCCTTAGTTATTGCAACTTTAGGTACAGCACGTGATGCACAAATTATTGATGCGCTGGCTGGTGAATATAAAGAGCCTTTCATGTTGCATTACAATTTTCCTCCATTCTCTGTAGGCGAAACCGGTTTTGTAGGTTCACCTAAGCGTCGTGAGATTGGTCATGGTCGTTTGGCAAAACGTGGTGTTGCTGCTGTTTTACCAAATATGGATGAGTTTCCTTATACGATTCGTGTGGTTTCTGAAATTACAGAATCAAATGGCTCAAGTTCCATGGCGTCAGTGTGCGGTAGTAGTTTGGCGTTAATGGATGCGGGTGTGCCTATTAGTGCTCCGGTTGCAGGTATTGCAATGGGTTTGATTAAGGAAGGCGATAATTTTGCTGTATTATCTGACATCATGGGTGATGAAGATCACTTAGGAGATATGGATTTCAAGGTAGCGGGTTCTGCGATAGGCATTACTGCGTTGCAAATGGATATTAAGATCGACGGTATTACCGCCGAGATTATGAAAAGTGCTTTAGAGCAAGCAAAACACGGTCGTTTGCATATCCTAGAAGAAATGAACAAAGCCTTATCAAGCACTCGTGATGAGATGTCTGATTTTGCTCCACGCATTATTACCTTTAAAATCGATCCAAGTAAAATACGTGAAGTCATTGGTAAAGGTGGTGCGACTATTCGTAGCATTACTGAGCAAACCGGTGCTAGCGTAGATTTAACCGACGACGGTGTTGTTAAGGTGGCTTCGGTTGATAAAGCGGCTGGAGAAGAAGCACGTCGTATGATCGAAGAAATTACCGCTGAAGTTGAAGTGGGTAAAACGTATGAAGGTAAAGTGGTTAGATTGATGGATTTTGGTGCTTTTGTAACGATTCTTCCTGGTAAGGATGGATTGGTGCACATTTCTCAGATTTCAGATGAGCGCGTTGATAAAGTCAGTGATCGTTTGAATGAGGGTGATGTTGTTAGAGTCAAGGTCCTTGAAATTGATCGTCAAGGTCGCGTTAGACTCAGTATTAAAGAAGTCGAAAAAGAAGAGAGTGGTGAAGCGTAATTTATTACGCTGAATCCTATTAAAAGGGCCGAAAGGCCCTTTTTTTATGGGCAGAGTTGATTGAGTCTATTAAGAAGATCGATTCTGTAGATATGAAAATGGGTTGGTTTTCAATGCAGGGGTAAATTTCAGGCATAAAAAAAGAGCTTCGCTAATAGCGTAAGCTCTTGAATTTGTGGTGCCTCGGGCCGGAGTCGAACCGGCACGTCCTTACGAACGAGGGATTTTAAGTCCCTTGCGTCTACCAATTTCGCCACCGAGGCATCGATAACTTTGGTATGACGGGTATTATAAAGCCTTTTTCAAAAAAGGCTAGTCTTATGTGAGTTATTTTTAAATTTAATTTAATTTAGGTTGATGTTGAATAAGTTAGATGTCAAAAAATGATGACTAATAAAGCACTTAGCCTAATTTAAGTCCAACAAAGAAACCTGTGGTTGCGCTGATACCTTTACTGGGTATTTTTGATAAATGCACGAGTAGGAAATTTTTAAATTCTAACGCAGAGTTTGTAAAAGGTTCTGTCGATTTTTGTAGGTGATCATAATTTATGGTCGATATGCCGTAATGTTCACTTAGAAAAAGTAAAATAATAGCGGCGCCAAATAGGATAAGCCCAAATAGAAATAACTTTTTTACAAAATAACCGACGGCTAATCCTATCCCAAAAGGCGTGCCGATATTACTAATAAGATAGTCTGAAGTAAAAAACTCTGGAGGTGGAGTGGTATCCACTGTGGCATTAGTCATTTTAAGATAGTTACCCTTTTTAAAAGTATAGATTGTCAGGATGAATTGATTTACAGTATTCAATGATAAATGATATTTTAACTATTAGAGAATTATTTCTTTACATCTGATTATCTAACGATTTTAATATTAAGGTTTTTAAGGAGAATGGAAAAATGATAAAAGAATCTTCTAAATCGATTACCCCCCAAAAATCAGACGTTGATACGGATGATGATGATGTTTTTGAAGGCACTGAGTTTGCTTCATTGACCGAGAACTCAGACGAAGATTCGGTTAAAAGAGACGCACGGCGAAAAATCGAGATTTACTGGGAAAAAAAACGATTAAAAGAGTTGTTTGATGATATTGATGAGTCAGAATTAGGGTTTTAACTGTTTAAACAATTACCGTTTGGAGTTGGGTTATGAGTTCTGTGAGAGCAATTTTTACCGTTTGTTGTCGGATTTCATGTCTATTACCCACGAGTGTTTTTTTGACCACCTGACTCGTTTTATCAGTCAATGTCAAGGCAATAAAGATCGTGCCAACTGGTTTCTCAGGAGTTCCGCCAGTTGGCCCAGCAATTCCTGTTACAGCAATAGCGCAATCAGCGTTGCTGTGTTTTAATACGCCCTCCGCCATTTCAATCGCTGTTTGAGCACTCACTGCGCCGAAGTCTGTTAAGGTGGATTCATTAACGCCTAGCATTTCCATTTTTGCCTCATTGCTATAGGTAACGAATCCTCTATCAAACCATGCAGAACTGCCTGGTACTTCTGTTAATACTTGAGAAATCCAACCCCCTGTACAGGATTCAGCGGTGCTGATTATTTTTTGCTTAGAGATTAATAACTGTCCTAGTTGTTGGGCAAGTTCAAATAATTCATTTTCCATAAAGTGGACTCGTACAATTTAGATAAAATAGACGTATGATTATAAAACAAAAAATGGCTGATTCGCATACACCGATGATGCAACAATATTTACGGATCAAATCAGATCATCCGTCCACCTTATTGTTTTATAGGATGGGGGATTTTTATGAGTTATTTTTTGATGATGCTAAAAAGGCTTCACAGATACTCGATATTACCTTAACCAGTCGGGGGCAATCAGGTGGAGCTCCTATCCCGATGGCTGGGATTCCTTATCATGCCGCAGAAGGCTATCTTGCCAAGTTATTACGCAATGGTGAGTCTATTGCTATTTGTGAGCAAATTGGTGATCCCGCTACCTCAAAGGGCCCCGTTGACCGTAAGGTTGTACGTATTGTGACACCCGGTACGGTCACAGATGAAGCCTTATTAGAAGATCGCAAAGATAACTTACTTGTTTGCATCAGTTTACAACACTCGTATTACGGTATTGCGACATTGGATTTAACCAGTGGTCGATTTATATTGCAACAAGTTGAAAGTGAAGATCAATTGTTGAGTGAGTTGAGTCGGCTTAATCCTGTCGAGTTATTATATAGTGAAGACTGGACCTTACCGACTGCCTTACAACAACGCAGTGGCTTATGCCGAAGACCCAGTTGGCATTTTGATTTAGAGAGTGCGAGACAGCGGGTCTTAAAGCAATTTGATGTGTTTGATTTAAAGGGTTTTGGGTGTGAAGATCTCGTTGTTGCCATAGCGGCAGCGGGGGCTTTATTGCAATATGTGAAAGACACGCATCAAGGCTCTTTGCCTCATATTCAAGGTATTCGGACAGAAAGCAGTGATGATAGTATTTTATTAGATGCCTCTAGTCGACGTAATTTGGAGTTAGATTATCATCCTACCGGACAAGTGCAATATACGTTGTTAGGTGTGCTGGATAAAACCGCTACAGCGATGGGGAGTCGGTGTTTAAGACGCTGGATTAATCGGCCCTTACGTGATCAATTTAGATTAAATAGTCGCTATGCCTGCGTAGACCAATTGCTGAATAAGGCGTTATATAAAGATATTCATGCGTTACTACGTCAAGTGGGTGATATTGAGCGTATCAGTTCGCGTATTGCACTTAAATCAGCTCGGCCTCGTGATTTATTAGTGCTGCGTAATACCTTAGCGGTATTGCCCTCGTTGCAACAAAATCTTAAGGTTAATGATAATAAGCAACTACAGCAATTAAGTCAGCAAATAGGCGAGCACCCTATTATTTTAGAATTGTTGCAAAAAGCGCTGGTTGATAATCCACCTGTACTGATTCGTGATGGGGGCGTGATTGCTTCAGGTTACCATCAAGAGTTGGATGACTTACGAAATTTAAGTCAAAATGCGGATCAGTTTTTAATTGATATGGAGAATCGGGAAAAAACCACAACCGGTATTTCGACTCTAAAAGTGAATTATAATCGTGTCCATGGTTACTATATTGAAATATCGCATTTACACGCCGATAAAGTGCCGCCGCATTACACCCGTAAACAAACCCTAAAAGGCGCTGAAAGGTATATTACCGAAGAATTGAAAGCCTTTGAAGATAAGGTGCTTAGTGCAAAAGAAAAATCATTGAGTTTTGAAAAGAGCTTGTATGACGATTTACTGGTGCAATTAGGCACCGCCTTAATGTTGTTGCAGCAGTGTGCGTCCGCCCTAGCGGAATTGGATGTGTTAGTTAATTTTGCAGAACGAGCAGATATTTTAAATTTATGCCAACCGATATTAGAAAATAAACCCGGTATTGAAATAGAAGGTGGACGGCATTTAGTGGTGGAACAAGTGTCAGACATTCCTTTTGTACCCAATGATTTACTGTTTTCAAATCAGCGTCGTATGCTGGTCATTACGGGCCCAAATATGGGCGGTAAATCGACTTATATGCGTCAGGCTGCTTTAATTGTTTTAATCGCCCATATCGGTTGTTATGTGCCCGCACAAAAATTTACGTGCGGACCGGTTGATAAAATATTTACTCGTATTGGCGCCTCAGATGATTTGGCCAGTGGTCGATCTACCTTTATGGTCGAAATGACAGAAACAGCCAATATTCTTCATAATGCGACCTCACAAAGTTTGATCTTGATGGATGAAATAGGGCGGGGCACGAGTACCTTTGATGGACTTTCTTTAGCCTGGGCCTGTGCTGATTATTTAGCCAAAGAAACTAAAGCCTTTACCTTATTTGCGACCCATTATTTTGAATTAACCACCTTGCCTGAAGAGCAAAAAACGATTCACAACGTCCATTTAGATGCAATGGAATATGGCGATAAGATTGTTTTTTTACATGCGGTTAAAGAGGGGGCTGCCAATCAAAGTTACGGGCTACAAGTAGCCGCTTTAGCTGGGGTTCCAAAATCAGTGATTGAACAAGCTAAAGTCAAATTACAGCATTTAGAAGAGGTGACTACAAACGAGCATCAAGTCTCCGTGGGTGTTAATCAGTTTGATTTGTTTGCCTCAACAGAATGTCATCCAGCAGTGACTTTATTAGAAGCCACTAAGCCTGATGATCTGACGCCACGTCAGGCTCTTGAATTATTGTATAAGCTCAAAGGTTTATTGTGATTTTTTTATGAAATTAATGCTTATTTAGGCTGTTTAGGCCTAAATAAGCAAGTACATTATTATTTTTTCTTTTATACTTATCTGCTAAATTTCTCAAGGAGCTATTATGGAAAAACCATTCATTTTACACATGCTGACGACAGCTAAAAACTTAAGTCCTTTTGATGTCAATATGGCATTAGATGCAGGTTGGGTTTCAGCATTACCTTACATCAACGTAGAGCCTAGCGAAGTTCAAGGCTTAGTACAAGATGCTATTTTTTCTCGTAGCACTAAGAACTTAAAACGTACCGGTATTTTTATTGGCGGTCGTGATACTAAGCAAGCGATGGACATGTTAAAGACGGCAAAACGTTCAATGGTACCGCCTTTTGAAGTATCTGTCTTTGCTGATCCAAGTGGAGCGTTTACGACAGCTGCAGGTATGGTTGCTGCTGTTGAACATGAGTTAATGACCAAATTCAACACGACCTTAGCAGGAAAAAACATCATTGCTTTAGGTGGAACAGGCCCTGTAGGTCAAGCGGCTGCAGTGATTTCAGCACAAGCCGGTGCAAATGTAAGAATTATTGGTAGACAATTAGAAAAAGCACAAGCAGTTGCTGATTTATGTAGCAATGAATTTGGTGACGGTAAAATCACTATTACGGCGGGTGCGGATTCGGATAAAGCCGAGTATATCAAAACAGCCGATGTTGTCTTTGCAACCGGTGCGGCGGGAATTGAATTATTAAGTGCAGAATTAATTGCGTCTGCGCCACAATTAAAAGTAGCCGCTGACGTTAATGCGGTTCCACCCGCTGGTATTGCAGGTGTGGATGCTTTTCACAATGGTACACCGATTGAAGGATCAAACAGTGGCGCCGTGGGTATTGGTGCTTTAGCGATTGGAAATATTAAATATCAGTCACAAAACCGTTTGTTGAAAAAAATGTTAACGACTGACAAACCAGTTTATTTACATTTTGAACATGCGTTTGAAGTGGCTAGAGAATATATTAAATCTAATAGTTAACCTAAAACGTTACTTTACTTGCATTTATTAAATTAAGAGGATCTCTTATGGAGAAGCGTAGCATTCTTCACATGCTTGACCCCACACCTAATAACAGTCCATTTGATGTTAATATGGCTTTGGATGCTGGGTTTGATGTGCTTATGCCCTATAGCAATGTTAAATTAGACAGTGTTAATAGGTTAACTCAAGATGCTATTTTTTCAAGAAGTCCAGCGGGCGTTAAACGCACGGCTATCTTCATTGGCGGTCGTGATTTAGGTTTGGCGATGGATATGTTGGATGTCAGTCGCCAAGCCATGGTACCCCCTTTTGAAGTTTCAGTATTTGCTGACCCTAGTGGTGCATTTACAACCGCCGCTGCCTTAGTAGCTTGCGTTGAGAAGCAGTTAAAAGAAAAACATAATGGAGATTTAACAGGTAGTCGGGTTTTAGTTTTTGGCGGCACTGGGCCGGTAGGAATAGCAACCGGTATTATTGCTTCTTTAGCAGGCGCTGAAACTTTTCTAGTTGATCACTTGTCTGTCGAAACAGCCTCGGATATCGCTAAAGCCTATAATCGTCGTTTTGGATGTACTTTACAAGGCGCTGTCGCCAGTACAGAGAGTGAAAAGGCACAATTAATAAAGAAGTCTGACGTTATTTTTTGTACGGCTAAGGCCGGTGTGCAAGTACTCAGTGCTGGCGTGCTTAAAGAAGCAACTCAATTAAAAGTCGTGGGCGATGTTAATGCCGTGCCGCCATTAGGAATTGAAGGCATTAAGCATAATGATTTAGGTGCACCTCTCATTCATGCGGTTAATTCCACCGGTGCTGTTGCGGTGGGTGCCTTGGCGGTAGGTAATGTTAAATATCAGCTTCAACATAATATGTTAAAATTATTGCTCGAAACGGATCAGTCTTTATATCTTGATTTTAGAGAAGCCTTTGTAAAAGCAAGGGAAATTGTATAATCTTAACCATACTGTTTTTTAATTGACTGATTCAATATAGGTTTAATTGATACCAAATTATTAAAAAATTGTTGAATGGTAGGCTGTTATGTCAACCTGAAAAGGAAGAAAGGAAGATATTATGAGTCAACATAAAAGAATTTTTTTTGCGGGTGATCCGCATGGCAATTTTAAACCTCTGATAAGTGCGGTTCATAAACATAAGCCTGAAGCGGTGGTATTGTTGGGTGATTATGATTTAGATGAACCCTTAGAAAAATGTTTAGAAACTATTGCCGATTTAACTGAAATTTGGTGGATTGCTGGAAATCATGATTTCGAAACCCCCGTTAAGTATAATAACTTATTTAAATCTGCTTTTTCACATCGAGATTTACATTTAAAGGTTACAGAAATAGCAGGTTTAAAAATAGCGGGGTTAAGTGGTGTTTTTTTAGGTAGGGTATGGTATCCACCCCAGCAACCAAAATGGATGGGAAAGTCACATTACTTAGATAATCAAAGCGTTAATGCTCAAAAAACTGAGTTATCTTTAAAATATAAATCAGCTATCTGGCATGATGAGTTTGAAGCGTTTAAACAGCAAAAGGCGGATATTTTAGTCTCTCATGAAGCGCCAGGGTCTCATCGTCATGGCTTTAAAGTGATTGGTGAGTTAGCGGCTTCAATGGGTGTAAAGCATATATTTCATGGTCATCTACATGAAAATTATGTGGGTTTCATTAAAAATAATATAAAAGTGTGTGGCGTCGCTAATACGTCAATTAAAGATTTACTGGGTAATCAAGTGAGTTAGTTATAAAACTAACTCGTTATATTGATAAATAGATTTTCTTTTGAATAGTAACTTTATTTTTAAAATTTATGTTTTTAGTTCCTGATATCGTTGTTCGATTTTTCCATCGAATGGCTTCCCCTCCGCATTACTATTCTTTCACTGAGCGCTTAATGCCTTGGTTAATTACCCTGTTCGTCTTATTGACGGTATCAGGATTGTATGGCGGCTTGTATTTAGCGCCTGCAGATTATCAGCAAGGCGACAGTTATCGTATTATCTATATACATGTTCCTGCTGCTTGGATGTCATTATTCATCTATATGGTGATGGCACTTGCCGGCGCTATTGGCTTAGTATGGCGCATTAAATTGGCTGAAATTGTCGCTATCAGTAGTGCTCCTATAGGTGCTAGTTTTACCTTCATTGCCTTGTTTACCGGTTCGCTATGGGGAAAACCTATGTGGGGAACTTGGTGGGTATGGGATGCGCGTTTAACATCTGAATTAATACTCTTGTTTTTATATTTAGGGGTTATTGGTTTATATGGTGCCATTGATGATAAGCGGGTTGCTTCAAAAGCGGTCGCTATCTTAGCGTTGGTCGGGGTGGTTAATATTCCTATCATCCATTACTCGGTTGAATGGTGGAATACGTTGCATCAAGGTCCGACGGTTACTAAGATGGATAAACCGTCCATTCATATCAGTATGTTAATACCGTTGTTACTGATGGCCTTATCTTTTAAAGTGTATTACATCATTGCACTATTGCAGCGTTCACGTATTGAGTTGTTAACCCGTGAGAGAAATGCGCAATGGGTTAAGACTATGATATTGGAGTCAGAAAAAAAATGAGTGTAGAGCAATTTTTTGCAATGGGTGGATATGCCTTTTATGTCTGGACATCTTATGGAGTGACTTTGGCGGTTTTAATGGCCAATGTCGTGATTCCTATTGTGCAGCGTAAACAATTTTTTCGTCAAAGTTTAAAGAAGAGACGGTCATAAATAATGAAACCAGCCCGAAAACAGCGTTTAATACTGATCAGTTTAATGGTGGTTGGTATTGCGATAGCCACCGGCTTTGCCTTGAAGTCTTTCAATGAAAATTTAATGTACTTTTTCTCAACCACGGATGTTGTTGAGGGTAAAGCCCCTAAAGACAGTCTGTTTAGATTAGGTGGAATGGTCATTAAAGGCAGTGTGCAAAGACCCGGTGATGGCATGATGGTTCGCTTTAAATTAACCGACTTTAGTAAAGATGTCACGGTGGAATACACCGGTATTTTGCCTGATTTGTTTAGAGAGGGCCAAGGTATTGTTGCTCATGGAAAATTAAATGCTCAAGGTGTGTTTATTGCTGAAGAAGTGCTCGCAAAACATGATGAGAACTATATGCCACCTGAAGTGAAACAAAGTTTAAAAAATCAATCAACCGTAGAGAAAGGTCAATAATATGATTCCAGAAATAGGCCATTTTTCACTGATTTTAGCGTTATGTATGGCTTTAGTATTAGGGACGCTCCCTATTATTGGAGCATTTCGTGGATTAAGTTCCTGGATTGCCGTAGCAAGACCCGCGGCGTATGCGCAATTTTTATTTATGGCGCTCTCTTATGGTTGTTTAACCTATAGTTGTTTAACCCATGACTTTTCAGTTAAATATATCGCCACCAATTCAAACTCTTCCTTACCCGTACTGTATTTAGTTTCAGGGGTTTGGGGCGCTCATGAAGGTTCCTTATTATTGTGGGGCTTGGTGCTTACCATCTGGACCGCATTAGTGGCGAGATTTAGTAAAAGTATCCCAGAAGCCACTGTTGCACGTGTTTTAGGCGTGATGGGTTTAGTCGGTATTGGCTTTATTTTATTCTTATTATTCACCTCAAATCCCTTTGAACGGTTATTTCCGGCACCATTAGAGGGGCGTGATTTAAATCCTTTATTACAAGATCCTGGTTTAGCCATTCATCCCCCCATGTTATATATGGGATATGTGGGATTTTCGGTCGCGTTTGCCTTTGCCATTGCCGCCTTGTTAGAAGGACGTTTAGATGCCGCATGGGCGCGTTGGTCAAGACCATGGACTAATATGGCGTGGATGTTCTTAACCTTAGGGATTGCTTTAGGCAGTTGGTGGGCGTATTACGAACTCGGTTGGGGCGGATGGTGGTTTTGGGACCCGGTAGAAAATGCCTCATTCATGCCTTGGTTAGTGGGAACGGCCTTGATGCATTCTTTAGCCGCCACAGAAAAAAGAGGCGTGTTTAAAACATGGACAGTTTTATTAGCTATTTTTGCCTTTTCTTTAAGTTTGCTGGGCACCTTTTTAGTCCGTTCAGGCGTCTTAACTTCAGTACATGCGTTTGCGAGTGATCCAACGCGTGGTTTGTTTATCTTAGTCTTTTTGGCTGTGGTAGTGGGCGGGTCATTATTGCTTTACGCAGTAAGAGCTCCTACGGTAAAAAGTAGTGCTACGTTTGAGTTTGTCTCTAAAGAATCGGCTATTTTATTTAATAACGTCTTGTTAGTTGTGACGGCCTCTAGCATTCTGTTGGGTACCTTATATCCTTTAGTGATTGATGCACTCGGTTTAGGTAAGATTTCAGTAGGCCCCCCTTATTTTAATGCGGTGTTTATCCCTTTAATGGCGCCTTTATCTTTCGTCGTGGGCTTAGGCATGTTATTGCGTTGGAAAGGGGATTCTTTAAAGCTTATAGCGACAAGAGTCCGATGGCTTATTGCGGGTTGTGTGGTAGGTGGTTTAGCTTTACCTTTATGTATGCCATTTTATTCTTGGAGCGCTGTGTTAGGATTAACATTGGCGTTATGGACCACAGCTAGTACTTACTTGTCTTTTGCAGATCGCTTAGGAGACAACGGGTGGTCATGGCAACGTTTACAAGCAATTCCTTCAGGCTTTTATGGCATGACCATAGCACATGTTGGCATTTCGGTCTTTGTAGTCGGTATTACCTTAACGTCTGTCTACAGTGTAGACAAAGATGTGCGTTTAGCGGTCAATGAAAGTATTGATATGGCCGGTTATATCTTTGAATTTCACGGCGTAAAACAAACTAAAGGTCCTAATTATACCGCCCAACAAGCCTTTGTGACGGTCATGCATGACGGTCAAGAGGTCGCTAAATTAGAACCCCAAAAACGCGTGTATCAAGTTCAAACCATGCCGATGACTGAAGCCGCGATTGATGCGGGCTTGACTAGGGATTTGTTCGTAGCTATCGGTGAACCGCTAGGTGATCAAGGTGCGTGGAGTTTACGTATCTATTATAAAGCCTTTATTCGTTGGATTTGGTTAGGCGCAGTTTTTATGGCGGCAGGTGGTTTGTGTGCGGCCTGTGATAAACGCTATCGTGTCGCTAAAGTATCCCGTGATTCATAAATTAAGACGACCTGTTATCCATGCTTAAATATATTATTCCTCTTGTATTATTCATTATCATGGCGGTTTTTTTAGGGATGGGATTAAACCTTAATCCCAGTGATATTCCTTCGCCGTTTATTAATAAACCTGCGCCAGAATTTTCTGCACCGAAGCTTAATGCCCCCTCAGAAAAACTAACCCCTGCTGATTTAAAAGGTCAAGTGTGGTTGTTTAATGTCTGGGCTTCTTGGTGTGTTTCTTGTCGCTCTGAACATCCGGTTTTAAACGAGTTCGCCAAATTAAAGGCCGTGACCATTATTGGTCTAAATTATAAAGATGATCCGACCGATGCCAAAAAGTGGCTCGATAGTTTGGGTAATCCTTACAATATTAGCATTATGGATCAAGAAGGTCGTATTGGCATAGACTATGGCGTTTATGGCGTGCCAGAAACGTTTGTGATTGATAAGAAAGGCCTGATTCGTCATAAACACACCGGTCCTATTACGCCCGCAGATTTACAAAAAACATTAATTCCTTTGATAGATAAATTACAGTCCGAGCCGCTATGAAGCGATTATTGTTAGTTTTTATACTGTTTTCCGGCAGTTGTTACGCGGTTGATTTTCGACAACTCTCTGACCCTAAACAACAAGAAAGTTACGAAGAATTGACTAAAGAGTTGCGATGTTTAGTCTGTCAAAATCAAACGATTGCAGATTCAAATGCTGAATTAGCCTATGATTTGCGCAGACAAGTTTACGAGATGCTGGAGCAAGGCCAATCTCGGGAACAAATTGTGCAATTTATGATCGATCGTTATGGCGATTTTGTGTTATATAAACCGGCCTTTAAGGGTAAAACAACCTTATTGTGGTTGGCTCCGTTGGTTTTTTTACTGGTGGGTTTTTTGACGGTCTTCTTCTTTATTAAAAATAAGAAAACCGCCCAAGCCGTCATATCTGATTCCGATACCTTAGAAAATGCTATCGAGAAAAAGAAAAAAATTCGTAGTTTGTTAGATAAAGGTGAAACCTCTTGAATATATTATTTTTTTTGATTGTCGGTGGGTTGATCCTAATTGCCTTTTTGTTGATACTGACGCCTTTATGGCGTAAGCAAAACTTACAAGAAACAGATATTGATCAACGAAATATTTTAATTGCTCAGCATCGTTTACAAGAACTTAAGGACAATAAACAGTCCGGTGTACTGACTGAGGCCCAATATAACGAACAATTGGCTGATTTAGAGCAAGCCTTAAGTGATGATTTAGATATTAAAAGTTCAGTGAGCTTAAATCAGACTCAAAGCCGATGGATGGTCTGGGTCGTCGCCATTGTTCTGCCCGTATTAGCGGGTGGTATTTATGCTGGCTTAGGTAATTTTGAGGCAGTGAGTCACACGGCTGAAATGGCGATTGATCAACAGCAGGCCAAAGCCGATGAAGTCAATAAAATGGTTAAGAAACTTGCTGACAAAATGCAAGCGAATCCTAATGATGGCCAAGGCTGGTTAATGTTGGGACGTTCTTATACGGTCTTAAAACAGTTTCCACAAGCGGTTGAAGCCTTAGGTAATGCCTATCGAATCTTAGGTGATCAAGTAGACGTTATGTTGCTATATGCAGATGCTTTAGCTTATGTTAACGATAAAAATTTAACCGGCAAACCCACAGAGTTAGTTTTTAAAGCACTCGCTTTAGAGCCAGATAATTTGAATGCGTTATGGTTGGGAGGCATGGCAAAAGCGCAGCAAGGTGAACTTGTTAAAGCGACCGAATTATGGAAAAAATTAGAGGGCTTATTGTCTAATGACCCAGACGCACAAAAAGAAGTACAAGACTTAATTGCTAAGTTGGCGACTGAAATGCCCGCTGGTCAAACTTCAACTGAAGCAACAACAGACTCTTCAACCCCCGCACCAGCATCAGCACAAACCAGTGAAAATGCAGTCACTGTTGAAGTCAGTTTAGCCCCTGAATTACAGGCATCTATTAGTGACAGTGACACGGTTTTTATCTATGCTCAGGCACTCACCGGGCCTAAAATGCCCTTGGCTATTGTCCGTAAACAAGTAACCGACTTACCTATCAAAGTCAGTTTAGATGACACTATGGCCATGATGCCCAATATGAAGATATCTAGTTTTACTGAAGTTAAATTATTAGCCAGAGTCTCTAAATCGGGTAATGCTATTTCACAACCCGGTGATTTAATCGGTTCGACACCAGCCGTGGCAATCACCGATAAAACACCTCATCAGGTCGTGATTAGTGAGACTTTAAAATGATGGATCAATCGCTTAAGTTCGATGTAAACTTAATTCATCGTTACGATAAGGCGGGGCCACGTTATACATCTTATCCAACAGCGTTAGAATTGCATGATGGTTTTACTGATGTAGATTACCGTCAACATATAGACAAATCGAATCAAGCGGGCGGTCCATTATCGCTGTATTTTCATATCCCTTTTTGCGATACCGTGTGCTTTTATTGTGCCTGCAATAAAATCGTCACTAAAAATCGCAGCCATGCAGAACCTTATCTCAAGAACTTATGTAAAGAGATCGCGCTGCAAGGTGACTTATTTGATGCGTCGCGTGTCGTTAATCAGTTGCATTGGGGCGGGGGTACACCGACCTTTTTAAGCAGCGCACAAATGCGTGAGTTAATGGCCGTCACTCGTCAGCACTTTACCTTAAAAGACGATGATACCGGTGAATATTCGATAGAAGTCGATCCTAGAGAAACGCACACCGATACCATTAAGTTGTTACGGGAACTGGGCTTTAATCGTATTAGCTTAGGCTTACAAGATTTTGATATCGACGTTCAAAAAGCCGTTAACCGTATTCAAACCGAAGAACAAACGTTTAGAGTATTAGCAGAAGCGCGTGCCGAAGGCTTTCGCTCAACCAATATTGATTTGATTTATGGCTTGCCCTTACAAACCGTCGAGAGTTTTTCGCGTACCTTGGATATGGTCTTAGCGGTTGAGCCGGATCGGTTTTCTATATTTAATTATGCGCACATGCCGAACCGTTTTAAAACACAATGGCAAATTAATGGCGCCGACTTACCCAGTGCCGATGTTAAATTAGAAATCTTACAGCGGGTAGGGCAGCAATTAACCGCCGCCGGTTATGTCTATATTGGTATGGATCACTTTGCCAAACCGGATGATGAATTAGCCATTGCGCAACGCGAAGGCAAGTTATATCGAAATTTCCAAGGCTACTCAACCCATTCAGATTGTGATTTAGTCGGCATGGGTATTACCTCAATTGGTCGCGTCGGTGACGCCTACAGTCAAAACGTCAAAGATTTAGAGAGCTATCAACAACTGCTCAGCCAGGATAAATTGCCGGTGTTTAAAGGCGTTGAACTGGACGCCGATGATAAATTACGCGGCGCAGTGATCACCCATTTAATCTGTAATTTTGAGCTTGATTTCTTAGCGATTGAAACGGCGTATGGTATTCACTTTGGGGATTATTTTGCCAAAGAACTCGACGCCCTTAAAGACATGCAGACGGACGGCTTGTTAACCGTATCGACAACCGGCATACAAGTCTTATCAGCCGGAAGATTATTAATCCGAAATATTTGTATGGTCTTTGATAAGTATCTCGCCCAAAAACAGCAACAACAATTCTCAAAAGTAATTTAAGCATCCTATGGATAATGATCGATTAATAGAATTAGAAATCAAAGCCGCTTATCAAGACGATTTATTAAACACCTTAAATAACATTGTTAGCCAACAGCAACAGCAAATTACCCGCTTAGAAGCCACCTGTAATCTTCTTAATGAACGAATAAAAAGTTTATCGATAGAAGGTAATGCTATGGGTGCTGCTATGGATGAAGTTCCCCCGCACTATTAATTTTTCGCTCTCTCTTTTCGTGAAGGTTTTAGCTTATGTCTTTACCGATTTTTCGAACTAAACAAATTGTGTCTCACTCGGAAGAGAGTCATGGACTTAAACGCTGTTTATCGGCCTGGGATTTAACCTTTTTAGGGGTTGGTGCCATTATAGGCACAGGTATCTTTGTATTAACTGGAATCGCCGCCGCCACTCAAGCGGGCCCGGCCATTATTATCTCTTTTATCCTTGCCGGTTTAGCCTGTGCCTTTGCCGCGTTATCGTATGCCGAATTGTCCGCAGCCGTGGGCGGTTGTGGCAGTGCTTATGGCTATAGTTACGCCGCTTTTGGTGAGCTTATCGCGTTTATCATTGGTTGGGATTTGTTATTGGAATACGGTATTTCTGTGGCCGCGGTGGCCAATGGCTGGGCCGGCTATTTTAATAACGCGCTGACCGCAATTGGGTTTCCGTTACCAGATGCCTTAACTAAAGCGCCCTCTTTAGGCGGGATTATCAATTTACCCGCAGCGGCTATTATTCTTTTGTTGATGGGCTTATTAATTTTCGGCGTTAAACATAGCGCCAAAGCCAACAATATCATGGTCGTGGTTAAATTAATCACCATCAGTATTTTTATCGGCATTGCGGTTTTTAATGTGCATCCTGCAAATTGGGACCCTTTTATGCCTTTTGGTTGGTTTCAAACCTTACCGGATGGTAAAACGACCGGCGTGTTAGCGGGTGCTTCCTTAGTGTTTTTTGCCTATGTGGGTTTTGATGCCGTTTCCACCGCAGCAGAAGAAGCTAAAGATCCGCAACGTGATTTACCGTTTGGTATTGTTACCTCCTTAATTTTTTGTACCGTTATATATATCATCGTCGCTGGTTTATTAACCGGTGTGGTTAATTATAAAGACCTAAATGTGTCGTCACCCGTGGCACATGCGTTAACTTTAATGGGGTATAACTGGGGAGCGGCTTTAATCTCTACGGGTGTTATAGCTGGCTTAACCACGGTGATGCTGGTTTTATATTACGGTTTAACACGCATTATATTTGCAATGTCACGGGATGGTTTGTTATCGCCGTACTTTAATAAAGTGAATGAACAGACTCAAACGCCCGTTCGAGTCATTATTATCTGCGGGATTATCATGGCCCTTGTCGCGGGTTTTGTGCCCCTGGGTGAATTGGCAGAACTGGTTAATATCGGTACGTTAGCGGCGTTTGTTTTAGTCTGTCTCGGGGTCATTGTATTGCGCATTACTCAACCGGATTTACCGAGACCCTTTAGAGCCGCCTTTGGACCTTTATTTCCAATCTTAGGTATGTTGTCTTGTGGGGGATTAATGGCTTTCTTACCCGTGATCACTTGGTTACGCTTTGTAGTGTGGTTGATCATGGGTTTAGTGATTTATTTCTTATATTCTATTAAGCACAGCCAATTAGCTGAGTCAGTTGAATAACTGCTCCGTACAAGGCGCCATGAACGGTTTACTTTCCCTAAAAAATAATAACAAGCACTAGGAGTCCAAAGCGTATGTCAGAAGGTAACATCTATCCGGTAAAACCTGAAATAGCCGTAACGGCTCATATTAATTTAGAGACGTATCAGACGCTTTATCAGCAATCTATTGAGAATCCCAGCCAGTTTTGGGCGACTCAAGCCGAGCAGTTTTTAGACTGGACTCAGCCTTGGCATACGGTGATGTCCTGCGACTATTTAACCGGAACGATACGCTGGTTTGAGGGCGCAGAACTCAATGTCAGTGTTAACTGTGTTGATCGACATCTTAAAACCCGCTCCGAACAAGTCGCTATTATCTGGGAAGGGGATGATCCGACTCAGGATAAAAAAATGACTTATCGTGAACTTCATGAACAAGTCTGCCGCTTTGCCAATGTCTTAAAAGCCCAAGGCGTTAAAAAAGGTGATCGGGTTTGTATTTATTTACCGATGATCAGTGAAGCCGCCAGTGTCATGTTAGCGTGTACGCGCATTGGTGCCGTGCATTCAATCGTATTTGGCGGCTTTTCTGCGGAAGCTCTAAAAGATCGAATCTTAGACTCAGATTGTCAATATGTGGTGTGTGCGGATGAAGGCTATCGGGGTGGCAAAATAGTTCCGATTAAAGTCAATGTGGATTTAGCCGCTCAAGCCTGCCCCAATCTTAAAGCCGTGATCGTCATTAAAAATACCGGTAACACAATAGCGTGGCACGAAGGCCGGGACATTTGGTATCACGACGCTATGTTAACCGCGTCAGCAGACTGCGAGCCAGAACCCATGGCCGCCGAAGATCCGTTATTTATTCTGTATACCTCAGGCTCAACTGGCCAACCCAAAGGCGTGTTACATACCACGGGCGGGTATTTGTTATTTGCCGCCATCACTCATAAATATATCTTTGATTATCATGATGGCGATATTTATTGGTGTACCGCAGATATCGGTTGGATTACCGGCCACACCTATATGATTTATGGCCCCTTATGTAATGGGGCTACCACCTTATTATTTGAGGGGGTACCGACGTATCCCGAGCCTGATCGGTTTTGGCGGGTGATTGATAAACATCAAGTGAACATTTTTTATACCGCGCCGACCGCGATACGTGCCTTAATGGCACAGGGCAATGAATATGTGTTGTGTACTAATAGAAGTAGTCTGCGTTTGTTGGGCAGTGTCGGTGAACCCATTAATCCAGAAGCGTGGGAATGGTATTACCATGTGGTGGGACAACGGCGTTGCCCGATTATGGATACTTGGTGGCAAACGGAAACCGGCGGTATTTTAATTACCCCCTTAGCCGGTGTGACAGCTTTAAAACCGGGCTCTGCTACCTTGCCGTTTTTTGGGATTAAACCCGAAATCATGAATACAGACGGGCAGATTCAAACCGGTGAAGCCGAAGGGGTGTTAGTGATTAGCCATTCTTGGCCCGGACAAGCTAGGACGGTGTATGGCGATCATCCTCGGTTTGTGGATACCTATTTTAAAAACTATCCTGGTTATTACTTTACCGGTGATGGGGCGCGTCGGGATAAAGACGGCTATTATTGGATTACCGGTCGCGTGGATGACGTGATCAATGTGTCAGGCCATCGCATGGGTACGGCAGAAATTGAGAGTGCGTTGGTCTTGCATGAGCAAGTGGCCGAAGCGGCAGTAGTGGGTTATCCGCATGATATTAAAGGGCAGGGCATTTATGCCTATGTGACTTTAAATGTGGGCGTTGAACCGACCGATGCGTTAAAGAAAGAACTGGTGGCGTTGGTCAGAAAAGAAATTGGAGCCATTGCTAACCCCGATATTATCCAATGGGCGGTAGGCTTGCCTAAAACGCGATCAGGAAAGATTATGCGGCGGATATTACGCAAGGTAGCGGCAAATGAACTGGATAATTTAGGCGATACCTCAACGCTAGCTGATCCAGCCGTGGTTAATGATATTATTGATCATCGAGGGAATAAGTAAGAGTCTGGAAACATTAATAGCCGATCAGCGGGTAGGTAATTTAATCCGTTTATAGATTAGAATTACCTCCCCACCTTTACTGTATCAACTTAACTTAATTTAAGTAATTCGTCAGTTATTGTTTTTTCCTACAACTTGCGGGACATGACAGAGAGTAATACGGTTAATTTTTAATCGGTTGATTTTAAGGCAACTGCTTGGCTAACAACTTACGATAACTGGTCGCATGATGCTGTAACAAAATATCGGC
>CAIPDT010000089.1 GCA_903863905.1 uncultured Methylococcaceae bacterium | reverse complement strand
TAAACAGTAAATATTGAGGAAGTTTGGCATGATAAGAATGAACAATAAATGACGTCGAGATTTAAGCGCTTACTAAGTTTAGGCGTTAAAGGTATGTTAGTAGAGGTTACAGAGAGTATGAAAAAACCGCTAAAAATCCTGCAAAATAATGCACAGAGTAGTCAAGAAAGTATACACTTCAGTTAAGCTTTAGCGTATTAGCTTGCTTCAGGGGCGCACAAGTGGGTTTCAAGCGTGTACTTTTAGACCTGGAGAGCGTACTTGTTTGAAAGAAGTGCGCACAACGTGCACTCGAAAGCACACTATTTGGAAGATTCTGTAGAAAAGTTGATTGACCCAGCACATTAGTTGGCAAGATTTGTACATTAGTGGGTAACTTTTGTATAGAAGTTCATTAATTGTTTGCTGGATCAGGTCACTTTTGTACAGAAGTTGGTTAATTGTTTGCTGGATTAGGTAGTGCCTGGGAGGGTGTAGTTTATTTTGTGTAAAGGGCAATCTGCAGGATACACAGCCACCTTTAAAAAGGAACACGACCCTATTGTAAGTTTAGTAGGCCGCACAGTGGGACAGCATCGTTACTGAATGATGTTTGTCAGTTCGTATAAAAGACGCAAAGACGCAACAACTCATTACTCAATTTAACGCATAAAAAAAGGGCGGGGATTTCTCCCCACCCTTTTTATCGGATTACGATTTAAGCAAGTTGCTTAGAAACCGAAACCGACTTGACCACCTACTGTTAAACCATTGACGTTAGTATTATCAAGTCGGCTAGTTGCCAAGAAATAACGTGCGTCTGCACCAATGTACAAGCTTTTCCAAATATTGTAATCAAAACCAGTGGCAAAGTTCATACCTGGTTTCAAATAGGAAATGGTATTAAGTTGTGATGGAGGGCTCACAAAATTAAGTGTAAGACCGACAGGAACAATCCAAGGCCTGAATGCACTGCCTTTTAAGAATTTAATTTTTGGTGATGCGCTTAATCTCATCATGCTTTGGCTAACCGTTGCAGGCAGCGGAACACCAACAGTTTGTGTAACACTACCTGTATATCTGCCAACATCAACATAATTGATATCTAATTCACCAAATAAATCAGTTTTATCAACTAAACCAAATAAGCCTTCATTTAAATGGAAATCAATACCGGCACCAACATTCCAACCGCTTGAGCTACCACCAGTTGAACCGGCTAATGAAACTCCTGGACCACCAGAATTGGTTGTAGCAAGCAACGCACGATCATTTTGAACATAACCGCCACGGAAATACAACATGTTGTCTTTAGATTTAGCGCCATGAGCTTTATGACCATCTGCTTTAACAGAAGCCACCCAAGCATCTAACTCTTGAATTTTTTGAGAATCAGCTGAAGAAGTCGCTGCAGCTGGTCTTGCTGAATTAACTTGAGCTCTTAAACTCGCAATTTCGTCTTGCATAACACGTACTTGTGCTTCCAAAACATCAGTTTTGCTAGCTACAACAGCAGGTGCTACTTTTGCTTTTGCCATTGCTTGTGGAGCAGCTACTAAAGTTGCTGCTGTTAATGTTGCCAAGGCTACGCCTAAATATTTTTTATTATTATTGATCACTGTTTCTCCCCCTGATGGGTTGTTAATTTACAAACTATTTGTATAAATACAACAAACTTGATTTCACGGGTGAAATAATAACAGCAAAGCTATTAACCTACAAGCATTAATATTATCTTTTTAAAATTAATTATCCGTTAATTATCAATAAGTAACAACACTTACCTAAAAATACCCGTATAGATACATGTCAATATAAACGCTAAAAGGTAACTGATACCGAAGCCATCGCATAAAAACCATTAATTTTATAAAGGTATTTTGTTTTTAATCATTAAAACACCCTATTAACCATATTGCTTTAAAATAGGTCTTTTTAGCGAATTTGTTTTAAACTCTCTCTCATGACAAACACCCCAGATATTACGATTATTGGCGGAGGCGTTATTGGCCTTCTGACTGCTAGGGAATTTTATAATGCCGGTGCGACCGTTACCGTAATTGAAAAAAATGACTTAGGCCAAGAATCTTCATGGGCAGGTGGTGGTATTTTGCTACCGATCTATCCTTGGCGACAAGCCGATGCCATCACGAAACTCACCGTACAAAGCCTACGTTTATATCCGACCTTAGCCGCAGAATTATTAGCAGACACTCAAAAAGACCCGGAATGGACACCTTGTGGTTTGCTCATAACCCAAAACCCTGATCTGGAACAAGCCATTCAATGGTGCCAAACCAATCAAGTCCCTTTTGAAACAACGCTCCCAGATTTTTTTAACTCCTTAAACTCGGCGCCTCATCAACCGCTTTGGCTACCGACCATTGCCCAAGCCCGTAATCCTCGCTTGGTCAAATCGTTAATACAGGATTTAGTAAACAAGGGCGTAACGCTTAAAGAACATTGTACTGTCACCGGTGTCACTCGTAGTCAGGATCGCATCACGCACGTGATAACCGATACCGAGACCTTACCTGTAAACCACTTAATACTCTCAGCAGGGGCATGGACGGGTTCATTGTTTAAAGAATTGTTTCCTGAACTCAGTGCTCAAGCGCCACAAGTGTCACCTGTTAAAGGTCAAATGTTACTGTTTGATGCCACACCTGAGACCTTACCCAGTATGGTCTTAGAAGGCGATCAATACCTGATTCCTAGACGCGATGGCAAAATATTAGCCGGCAGTACGGTGGAACATGATGGCTTTAACAAAAACACCACGCAAGCCGCCAAAGAGCGTTTAACCGACTTTGCAGTTAACCTTTTACCCGCCCTCAAAAAAGCGCCCTTACTGCATCATTGGGCGGGTTTAAGACCGGGTACGCAACACGGCGTCCCTTATATTGATCAACATTCAGACATCTCTAATTTAAGCATTAACGCGGGGCATTTTAGAAATGGCTTAATCATGGGCCCTGCCTCCGCACAGCTCATGGTTGATCTGATTTTAAAACGACCCACTGCAGTATCACCCGAACCTTATCAACTCCAAAACCTTTCGCATTAGTCAACGGCAAGACCATGAATACCTATCCTTTTTTACGCCCGCTTTTATTCTCACTTGATCCAGAAACAGCTCATAATGTCACCCTTAAACTCTTAAATGCCGTTAATAGCGCTGGCCTGTCCTCCTTAGTGTATCCGGCCATAGCGGACAAACCCGTCACCGTGATGGGCCTCACCTTTAAAAACCCCGTGGGTTTGGCGGCAGGGCTAGATAAAAACGGGGATTATATTAATGGCCTCAATGCCCTAGGCTTTGGTTTCTTAGAAATAGGTACCGTTACCCCTCGCCCTCAACCCGGCAATCCTAAGCCCCGTTTATTTAGATTACCCGAACATCAAGCGATTATTAATCGGATGGGCTTTAACAATTTAGGCATTGATCATTTATTGGCCCAAGTTAAAAACAGCCAATACTCGGGGGTGTTAGGAATTAACATTGGTAAAAACTTCGACACGCCTATTGAAGCGGCGACCGCAGATTATTTAATCGGCCTACGCAAAGCCTATCCCTTGGCAAGTTACATTACGATTAATATTTCCTCACCCAATACTAAGAATCTACGTCAACTGCAACAGGGTGATGAGATCAGAGCCCTAGTTGAAGCCTTAAAAACGGAACAAGCAAAGTTACATCAAGAGCATGGCTTTTATGTGCCGTTGGCGATCAAAATTGCGCCCGACTTAACGGAAGAAGAAATCAACCACATTGCCAATTTATTACTTGAGTTTGAAATAGATGGCGTGATTGCGACTAACACGACCATTGCCAGAGACGCTATTGCGGGTCATCACTTTGCACAAGAAGCCGGTGGCTTAAGTGGCGCACCGGTTAAAACGGCTTCTACGGCGGTTGTAAAAGGTTTAGCATCCGTCTTAAACGGTAAAGTGGCTATTATGGCAGCCGGTGGAATTTTAAGCGCAGCAGATGCCCAAGAAAAGTTACAGGCGGGGGCTAGTTTAGTCCAAGTTTATAGTGGGTTGATTTATAAAGGCCCGCAACTCGTTGCCGATATTGTCAAGGCCCTATAATTTTAAGCACGGCTTAATTGAAATAACCAGTCAAGCGACTTTATAAAAGCACTCACCCATCAAGCACTGATCATCAAGATGAATCCGATCAGTGCTGTTAAGAATTTAAGGGCGTCATGATTAACGCCCTTAAGACTTATTGACCGGCAATTGACATTTGCTCAACCAAGATTGAACCGGTTCGGGTACTGCCGCGATAATCAATATCGTTGCCGATGGCAACAATATTTTTAAACATATCTTTTAGATTACCGGCAATGGTAATTTCTTCGACCGGATATTGAATCTGACCATTTTCTACCCAAAAGCCTGCCGCACCCCTTGAATAATCACCGGTTAACATATTCACCCCTTGTCCCATTAATTCAGTGACTAACAGGCCAGTACCCAGTTGCTTTAACATACCGTCAAAATCATCCTGACCGGGATCAATCATTAAGTTACGCACCCCACCGGCATTACCCGTACTCTGTAAGCCGAGTTTTTTAGCGGAATAAGTCGCTAACACATAACTGCGTAAAATACCCTCGCTAACGATATCGCGGGTTTTGGTAGCCACCCCTTCTGAATCATACGCAGAACTGCCTAAGGCGCCTTTTAAATACGGTTGTTCGTGGATATGGACAAACTCAGGAAAGATTTGCGTATCTAAAGCATCCAATAAGAAAGACGCTTTACGATATAAACTACCGCCCGAAATCGCACCAATCAACGAACCTAATAAGCCTGAGGCAATTTCTGCACTATATAACACCGGACATTGACGGGTTGTTAAACTACGACCTTCCAAGCGACGCAACGCCCGTTCTGCGGCTTTTATACCAATCACAGTCGCAGGTTCTAAGTTCTGCGCATTTCTAGCCACGCTATACCAATAGTCACGTTGCATACTGTCACCGCGTTGAGCTAAAACAGAACAACTTAACGAATGCCGCGTAGAAAGAGACCCATGTAAGAACCCTAAGCTGTTACCCATGACATGAATACCTTGATGGGTATTTACGGTAGCGCCTTCTGAATTACTAATATCCGCATGGAAACTGCGAGCCGCATCTTCACATTCAATCGCTAAAGCGATGGCTTCATCGACACTGATAGACCACGGGTAATTAAGATCAAGATCAGGGAATTCAGTGGCGAGCAAGTGTTTTTCGGGTAAGCCTGAATAATCATCTTCACTGGTATAACGGGCGATACTACACGCCGCTCGTACGGTTTCTTTAATAGAATCCGCCGATAAATCAGTGGTACTGGCTGAGCCTTTACGCTGACCAAAGTAGACTGTGATCCCTAAGCCTTGATCACAATGATGTTCAATGGTTTCCACTTCACCTAATCTTGCCGAGACGGATAAGCCATTTTCTTGACTTAATCCCGCTTCAGCCGCACTCGCACCCTGTTCTTTTGCTTCGTCCAACAAGTGTTGAACAATATTTTCTAAACGCTTAATTTCTTCCTGATTTTGCACTGTGATCTCTTTATATCTAATGTGTATTAACTTTAAACGCTGGTTCCGCCAACCGTGATACCATCAATTTTGATGGTGGGTTGCCCGACACCCACAGGGACACTTTGACCTTCTTTACCGCACGTACCCACACCACTGTCTAATTCAAGATCATCACCGACCATGGATACTTTAGTTAACACATCCGGGCCATTGCCTATCAAGGTCGCGCCTTTAACCGCACGGGTAATTTTACCGTTTTCAATGAGATACGCTTCACTCGCAGAAAACACAAACTTACCTGAGGTAATATCCACTTGCCCACCGGCAAAGTTTTTCGCGTAAAGACCTTTCTTAACCGATTTTATAATCTCTTCAGGGTTATGTTTTCCAGCTAACATATAGGTATTGGTCATGCGTGGCATCGGTAAGTGCGCATACGATTCACGACGACCATTCCCGGTCGACTTAACACCCATTAAACGGGCATTCAATTTATCCTGCATATAGCCTTTAAGAATCCCGTTTTCGATCAACACCGTCTTTTCGGTTGGGGTACCTTCATCATCAATACTTAAGGAACCGCGTCTGCCCGCTAAAGTCCCATCATCAACCACGGTACATAAATCAGAAGCGACCCGCTCACCGACTCGACCACTAAAGGCTGAGGTGCCTTTACGATTAAAATCCCCTTCTAAGCCATGACCAATCGCTTCATGCAATAAAATACCGGGCCAACCCGAGCCTAATACCACGGTCATATTACCGGCAGGGGCTTCTTCGGCTTCTAAATTAACCAAGGCTTGTCTAACCGCTTCTTTACCAAACGCTAAGGCTCGATCGTGATCCAGAAAATAACCATAATCACTTCGACCACCGCCGCCCATACTGCCTTGTTCACGACGACCGTTTTCTTCAACAATCACAGTCACATTCATCCGCACTAAAGGGCGAACATCGGCGGCTAATTGTCCATCTTGATTGGCTACTAAAACCACATCATGTCCACCGCTTAAAGAAATAATCACTTCTTCAATGCGAGGATCTAATTGTCGAGTTTCAGTATCGATTTGACGCAATAAATCAATTTTTTGCTGCTCAGCCAACGACTTTAAAGGATTGGCAATCGGATAATATTGAGTCGTATTAGGTGCGTAAGTAAGCTTGACCTGCGCTTCTTGACCCTGACGCACAATCGCTCTGACATTGTTTGCCGCTTCAAGTAAGACCGGTAATTCAATACGATCACTGTACGCAAAGCCGGTTTTCTCTCCAGATACGGCTCTAACACCAGCACCTTGCTCAATACTATAACTGCCCTCTTTAATAATTCCACCTTCCATCACCCATGATTCACTATGGCTTGACTGAAAATAGATATCTGCTGCATCAACAGAGGAACTGAGCAAACGGCTCATAATTTTTTCTATATCACTCTCTTGAAGACCCGCAGGCGTCAAAATAGATTGTTTCGCAAGATTTAATATTTTCATTAGTTACTTTAGTTATTTATCTTAATTCAGCGCAAATTCATCAATGTTTATGATGGGCTTGCCCTAATCTGTTAGGCTTATGCTTAGGTGTTTCACTCATGGTTTTATAGATTAACGCTAATAACTTTTCAGCCCCATCCACTGGAGGGGGTACAGAACTTTTCTTGGCATCAGGCTTTGAACTTTGAGTAGGTTCGATATTAATCGCTGCACTAATTTGCGTTTCTGAACCTTTATCAGTGACTGTTAATAGGTAACGCTCATCATTTTTCTTATCTGTAAAATACGCTAAGGCCTTATCCAGCATCCCATCGTCTTCTTCATCGGTTTGTCTGTCTGGGTTGTAGGTTACAAAATACACGCCCCGATCATGTTCACGATCGGTAATTTGCAAATGACTTTGTCTTAAGCCCTGCCCTAACGTTTCCCAAGCCAGAGCATAAGGTTGCTTAAGCATTAAAACTGGAGGTTGGGTAGACGTTAAGTAGACAGTAGACCCCAAACTGGTGCCTTCTGGATTTAAATTAACACGACTATTATCTTTTTCAGTTGATTCAGTGACCACACGATTTAGCGACGGCGGCCTCTCCAACATACTGGTATCTCTATAACGAGGATCTGGGCTAGATGAACAAGCGACCAAGGGCAGACTAATCAAAAAAATCTTAAACAGAGGATGCATATTATTCACAAAAGAATCGTCTATGATTCAAAACAGGAAAAACGCTTCTTACTTTTTCTAAGCGCTCTAAATCAATATCCGCCATCACAAAACCACCGCCTGTTTTATAACAATCTAAGATCACACCCCAAGGATCAATGATCATACTGTGCCCAAAGGTTTTGCGACCGTTTATATGAAAGCCCCCTTGATTGGGCGCAATCACATAACAGAGATTTTCTATGGCTCTCGCACGTAACAGAACTTCCCAATGCGCGGCGCCTGTTTCTGCTGTAAAGGCAGACGGCACGACAAATATTTCAACACCTAAACGGCTCATCTTTCTAAAGAACTCAGGAAAGCGCAGGTCATAACAAATAGCGACACCCAGCTTACCAAAGGGGGTTTCAAAAATCTGAAAGTCAGTACCCGATTCGATACCATCTGATTCACGATAAACTTCATTAGTACCCGGTACATTAACATCAAACAAATGCACCTTGTCGTAACGTCCCACGCGTTGACCTTTATCGTCATACACGAGACACGCTGCACGGACTTTATTGTCATTATCACCCGCAATTGGGATAGTGCCACCGACCACCCATACAGCATGTTTTTTAGCAACCGCTGATAAGAAATCTTGAATAGGGCCTGTACCGTCTACTTCCTTAGCTTTCAACTTGTCCGTTTCATGAGTGCCCATTAACGCAAAGTTTTCGGGCAAAGCGACTAATTTCGCACCTGCTTTAACCGCTTCTGCGATTAACTTTTCTGCTTCTAATAAGTTAAAACCAACGTTGGGGCTTGACGCCATTTGTATTGCTGCACATTGAGTCATAGTGTCTCTTCTTATTGTTCTTTAGTTTGTTTTAGCCATGAAAAACCCGTGAGTCCATCCCAGGTCTTTTGTAATAAACCATCATTTTCATGTAACGGAATAATTTGCACATTTCCCCAGGCACCCTTAACCACATATTGTGAACCGAAGAAAAAGCCTTGTTGATCTTTACCCGTTAATGCCAACCCAATAAAATCGGTTAGCTTGCCCATTATTGTACCAGCAACAGGCACAGCATCTGCACTTTTTGGCACCACATGAACATTGAAATCGACTGTTTTATCTATCAAATCACTATACCCTGTAATCGCTATTTTCGCAGGAACCGCATCCACCATTAAATCTTTGGTCGTCGCTGTACCGGCCAATAAGTCAAACTGCCCTTTAATGCCTGTAAAGCTAAGCCCTTCTCCAAAGACATCACTAAAATCAAGTTGAACGCGCTTAACCCATTGCGCCACGGCTAAAAAACCTAATACTCGACCAAACCCAGGTTCAATACCCAATATACGACCGTTTTTAAAGTCTAAGCCAATCTGACCTTGCACATCTTCTAAAGCAAACTGATAAGGCGCCCCCTTCCAATTCCCTTTAAAAGTAAATTGGGCATTTGTTTCAGTAAAATCTTGACTCAAATCTAGTTTAGAAAAGAAACGTCCCGCTTGAGGGATGCTTAAGGTGCCCTGCACCTGTGTTTCAGAATACTGATTTTTATTCTTCCAGTCACCCGCTAAGACTAAACTCTGATTTTCTCCTATTAACTCGAAACGCTTAAATGCAATCCCCTCTAAAATACGTTCTGTTTCAATGTTAAGCTCGCCTAAATCGACTCCCTGCCAATGCGTTTTTTGACTACTAACTGTTATCAATGGCATATATTCGGGCGCCAAAATTGAACCACCCTCAACTTGAGCTTTAAATTGTTTAAGCGCAGATAAATCCATCTGAGCCATCTTGAGATTAATACTCTCAGAGCCTTGCAAATTATTCGGTACGCTGAAACTTCCTTTAGCAATCGAACTGTCAATATTGCCCATCCAATAATTACCTTCAGGCTTAAGTGTTACATCAATTAATCCTAAATCAACTTTTTTCCACAATCCGTGCTCACTATGAACTTTAACCTCATTAACACGACTTAAGGCTCCCGTGGCTTCAGCATCCTTGGTCGTCGCCAAAGAGACCGCCAAACCTAACCAATCTTGCAAGTCCAAACGCTCTCGATTTATCTCCAAACGCATACCCGGTACTTTACGCTGATCCACATCACCCGCACCTATTAAAATATTTCCTGAAGCAATACGATTACCATTCAAATCATAAGTAATAGCGGCTTTTAGTTGATTATCGTAATTGATCACAATAGGCAAAAACTTGCCTTCTGATAAATTAAACTGTAAGGATAGAGGTCTTTGTTGCTCTCTTGTCTTCGCTAAATATCCGGGAAAATCCAACGACATTCCAGATAAGTTCGACTCTACTAACAAAGCTGAAATACTATCATCATGAGGTAAATTCAATTTTATTCGATAATCAGTCGCACCTTGAGCTAACCGCCAACCGGGTAATTTAAATTGCTTTTGAAGCTCATTAACACCGGCTCGACCTGCAACATACACCGTGGACTGTAAGGTCGTATTTTTAATATTAACTTTAATAGGATTATTTAAGGCCACACCGGTAATGGTCTGACTATAAATACCATGCTCATTAAAATTAACATCACCAATAAGGTCAGTAACTTCTAAATCTAACGACTTTACATTCAAACTTGCCTTAGCGAGTTGTGCGGCCCCGTCCACTTTTGTCTCCAAGCCCTCTATTAAAGGTAACTTTAAATCCAAACTAATCAGCGTATGACCTTTTGGCTCAATAGCATTCAACAAATTATCGGCCGATGACTTAATGGGGGTTTCTTGCATAAATTTTAAGGCCTCTAGAATCTCGGCCTCTAAGGTGGCATGCACTAAGATATGCTCACTGTTATCCAAATCAGGTATCACAATTCGAGCTTGATTAACGTGCACATCATTACTGGAACCCTTTGTTAAATCGACCTCTAGGCCACTTTGAAGAAACAAAAATCGACCACTTAAATCACCCAGCACAGGCCACTCAGGTAAATACTTTAAATCTAACTCTTCTGCCTGAAAGGGAACCTCAAAGATGCCTTGATTATGTCTAAAAGGAAAATCATTTAACGCGCCATAGCATAAGATCTGTCCATTGAAAATCCGACCTTTTACTAAAGATCTATCTAACCACTCGACCAAATTTTTACCCATTAAAGTCACGGGTAAATAACGATGCGCTTGACCCACATCAGCCATTGAGAAATTAGCTTGTAAATCTAAGAAAGGCGATTGCCCTTGTACCTTTGGCAAATGAAGATTAAATCGAGTCTGTGTTTTTATGTCTGGAAAATTGAACGTTATCTTAGGTGATTCTATCTTAATATCTGTTGGTGTTTGTTGCCACGACAAAGCACCGGCTAATGTTGTAATATCAAGTGTCTGTCTAAAGGTATTAATGCTAAGTAATTTAGCGGACTGTGTGGCTAATAATAACCGTCCGTCTTGATCAGTCCCCTTTAAATAACCGGTTAAATTTTCTATCCCCGGAAGCGTGTCTGAGGGCGCAATATTAATCCCATTAAATTTACCATTCACCGCAAAATGAGACTGATCCAAATCTAAAAAGACCGACCATTGTTCCAACGTTCCTTTTAACTGCGCCTGCTTTAATTGCTGTGCCTGCTCTTTAGGTAAAGGTACAAAAAAATCAACTAAATAAGCCATCGCCTCTAAATCAAGCGCTTCAGTAAACAGTCCTAACTGATGTAAGGCCGCTTCTTTACTTTGCTTGGCAAAAACATTAAACGCTAAGTCGGGCCATTGTTTCTCTACTGTATCTAGTCTCCATTGAGGCACTCGCAAAGTCCATTCTTCCTCCTTTTTTTGCCAATTAAACTGCGTTGTTAAGCGCTTAATAAACAGTTCACTTTTGTCCGGTTTATTTAACTGCACCTCCTGTAACTGAACGTCTCCAATAACCGACTTTAATTGGGAGTGCTCTACAACCAACCAAGATTTAAAATCAGCAAGGCCCGAGGTCACATTAATAGATAACGGCAAGAAAGCTGCATGACTTGCTGAAGGTTTTAACCCGTGACCTTCTATATAGACGTTGGCATCAAGGGTAGACGATTCAAAGAAATTACCCTGAAAATTAATAGACGCGGTTAATTGCTTGCCAATCTCTTTTGGGAGCTTAATTAACGCGTTGACTTGATGTTGTTGGGCATGATTAGTCATTGCCAGATTAACATCGGTTAGCGTAATCGGTTGAATAATATTAAGCTCATCTTGCCAACTAATATCACTCTGCAACACTTGAAATTGCCCGCCCTGCAACAACCACAACGGTTTTTCATCACTCGCTTTTAACCCCATCAAAGCAATGGTGCCATCCAACTTACGTTTTACAGTGACCTTGGCGCCCACTAAAGTAACCCTAGAAGCCGCTAATTGATCACGACTTCTCAACCACTCTATTAAATTAATGCCTAAGCGAATTTCTTTCAGTTGAATCGGCGGTGGCTCAGGCTCATTAATCGATAACAATTTAATATCATGTAACACCACCTCAGGGGAATAACCCCGCATATTAGCTTGCAAATGCCCAATAGTGACAGGTGCGCCCAGCAATTCACTGACATAAACCGATAAATCAACTTTATAGTGATCAATACTCGATAAAACTAAACGCACGCCCGTTAAGCCAATAGCCAATATGACTAAAGTCCAAAATATTAGATGACGGGTAGCACGTTTAAGATGATGAATCATGCAGTCGCTTAATGATTAAAGTAAGACAACATCATATTGTTCTTGATTATATTCAGATTCAACTCTAAATTTGATCTGTACGCCTAAAAATATTTCTAATTCAGCTAACATATCCGCTTCCTCATCTAGCAACATTTCGACGACTTCATTAGACGCTAATACTAATAAGGTTTTTACTTTATATAACCTGACTTCACGAATAATCTCTCTAAAAATCTCTAAGCACATCGATTCAGGCGTTTTTAATACGCCTCGTCCACCACAAGCACTACACGGCTCACATAAGATATGTTCTAAACTTTCTCGGGTTCTCTTTCGAGTCATCTCCACTAAACCTAATACTGACACTTCAGTAATTTTAGTTTTTGCCCGATCCTTTTCCAAATTACGCTCTAAGGCTTGCAAGACTAATTTCTTATGGTCTTCACTTTTCATATCAATGAAGTCGATAATAATAATGCCGCCTAAATTTCTAAGACGCAATTGACGCGCAATGGTTTGAGCCGCCTCTAGATTAGTCTTAAAAATAGTTTCCTCAAGATTTCTACCGCCTACATAACCACCAGTATTAACATCCACTGTCGTCATTGCTTCCGTTTGATCAAAAATCAAATACCCACCGGATTTTAATTTAACCCGGCGTTCAAGGGCTTTTTTAATCTCATCTTCCACACTGTAAATATCAAAAACCGGACACTCGCCCGAATAATGTTCAATGACCGGTACAATCTCAGGGACAAAAACCTCGGCAAACTCAAGTAAGCGATGATACGTTTCTTTAGAATCAACCCGGACTCGCTCCAGGCCTTCTTTGTATAAATCTCTGAGTGTTCTAATGCTTAAGGGTAAGTCTTTATGAATAAATTGCTTAGGCTTGGCGACCGCCAATTTCTTTAAGATAGATTCCCATAACTTGAGTAAGAAAGTCATATCGGCCATTAAAATTGACTCACTCACACATTCGGCCGCTGTTCTTGCAATAAAACCACCACAACTATTGAGCTGTCTAAACTCATCTAAACATGCTCTTAAACGCATTCGTTCGGCCTCGACTTCTATTCGTTGAGAAACACCCGAATTATTGGCATAAGGCATATACACTTGATACCGAGATGGAATTGAAATTTCAGTGGTCAATCTTGCTCCTTTACTACCAATAGGGTCTTTAACCACTTGCACCACTAATTGCTGACCTTCACGCAAATAATGTTCAATAACATCCGAGCCTTTTTCTTGTAAGTCTTTTGCACATAAATCTGATAGGTGAATAAAAGCCGCTTTAGGTAAGCCAATATCGACAAAAGCCGCTTGCATCCCCGGTAAAACTCGACACACTTCACCTTTATAGATATTTCCCACTAAACCCCGCTCACGCGTTCTTTCTATAATGAGTTCTTGTAAAACACCATTTTCAATAACCGCAACTCGGGTTTCAGGCGGCGTTACATTAATTAAAATTTCTTCACTCATCTGAAAAGCTCTATTCCTTGTTTAGATAAAAGTTGGGCTGTCTCAAATAACGGTAAACCGACCACACCTGAAAAACTACCCTTAATAGATTCAACAAATACCCCACCTAGGCCTTGTATAGCATAACTACCCGCTTTATCAAGTGGCTCTCCGGTCTGCCAGTAAGTTAAAATCTCTTGTTCCGTCAACGTTCTAAAGGTCACATCGGTCTTACTGACCACTTGACTATGTTCTCGGCCACGTAACGAAAGCGCCGTATAAACCTGATGTGTTTTACCCGATAATTGCATTAACATAGCCAACGCATCCCGTTGATCCTTTGGTTTTCCCATAATCACGCCATTTAAAATCACCGACGTATCGGCTGCCAAAACAGGGACCGACGGATTTAATTGCGCCACACAAGTCGCCGATTTTTCTGCCGCCACACGTTGCACATAGTCCAAGGGGTTTTCATTCGGCTTAGGTGTTTCATCAATATCCACCGGATAAACTTCATAAATGACCTTAATTTGGTCCAGTAGTTCCTTTCTGCGCGGCGAAGCTGACGCTAAAATAATATGCTTAGTCATTAACGATGATACGGGTGATTATTAAGAATACTCCACGCTCGATATAGTTGCTCAGCAACCACAATTCGAACCAGCGGATGAGGAAAAGTCAGTTTTGATAAACTCCAAGATTCTCTGGCTAATTGCTTAGCAGAATCCGCCAAACCTTCAGGGCCGCCAACTAATAAAGACACATGTTGCCCACTTTCCATCCATCGCTGCATGGCTTGAGCCAATTCAGGTGTGGTCCAAGGTTTACCCGGAATATCCAAAGTAACCACATAAGAGCTTTGTGGAATTGCTGCCAACATACGCTCACCCTCTTCTCTGACAATACGAGGTACATCACTATTTTTACTGCGCTTACCCGGTGCAATTTCTTTAAGTACCAGCTCACATTCTCGCGGCAAGCGCTTCGCATATTCATCATAACCTTGCTGAACCCAACTGGGCATGCGGTTTCCAACAGTAATTAAATTTATTTGCATAGTTTAGGCAGAATACAGACAACCGGGTATTGATACAATAGACTTTGACTAATAAAAAACCCGCTAAGCCGTTTGGCTTGCGGGTTTTTATGAGTCAAAGCTGTTTAAAAACTAGCCTGCGGCTTGCACAGGAATAGAGGTAGCAGAACGTAAGACTTCGTTCTTTTCATTAAAATAAACTAACTTAGGTTTATGACTTTCAGATTCTTGTTGATCTACTATTGTGTAAGCGCACACAATAATTAAATCACCTGGACACGCTAAACGAGCCGCAGCCCCGTTGACAGAAAAAACACCTGACCCATTTTCAGCTCGAATCGCATAGGTGGTAAATCTCGCACCATTATTGATGTTGTAAATCTGAATTTGTTCGTATTCCTTAATGCCGGAAAGGTCAAGGATAGCTCCATCAATCGCACAAGAACCCTCGTAACCCAACTCTGAACGCGTCACAGTAGCTCTGTGTAACTTCGCTTTAAGCATCGTAATTTGCATAATAAAACACTATAAAATACGTTTGAAAACCGGACATTATCCATTATTTACAAGTCGCTATCAACCTTTTAGATATCCACCCTTACGCCTACAAAAAAAAGAACCCTTAATCACTTTTACAACGTGCTCAGTTTACAAGAAAAAAAGCGCCTCTGAAAGCGTTATTACTTAACTCAATCAACTGAAATGTTTATACTTTACTGAACTCTAGGTTTATTTAGCGGGCGCTAACTCAAAGATAATAATCTCAGCAACACCATCACCCACATTTTCAACCGCCATTAAATGTCCTGTCTCCCAAAACACTTCCCCTGCCGAATAGCGATGCGTTTTTCCCTCATCCGTCACATCAAGCTGTCCTTTTACTACATATCGAGGACCTTGACCTTCGTGAGTATGCCAAGGTGTTTTATAGGCCGGTGGAAAAGTGACTCGCATCACCTTAGTATTTACAGTCTCACTTGAAATTTCAATTTTCTTTTCTAAGAGTAGGGCTTTATCGACCTTAGCTCCGCCTTGAGCAGCAACCTCTTGTATAGTTACCAGACATAACGAAACGGTCATCACTAAAACCGCACCCATTACTTTATTTATTTTCTTATGCATTTCACTCCCCCATTAATACTCATTATTTTTATACCTGTCTGCATTAACTGATCAGTCTGTCATGAGCAGGATTCTTTAGAGAAATAAACGTTATCAATCAAACGTGTTTTACCTAATCTAGCCGCCACTAAGATCACTAAGTCAGTATCTTCAGCATTAGCCTTTTTTAAATCCACGCAACGGCACACTACAAAATAATCTGGCTTAAACCCCACGCGCTTTAAAGCATCCAGTGAAGACTGCTCTATCACAGCAATTGATTGAGAGCCTTTTAAAATAGCGTCACGTGCCTCGCATAATATCTGATATAAAACCGGAGCTATGCCTTTTTCTTCGCGGGTTAAATAACCATTTCTAGAACTCATGGCCAATCCGGTTGGCTCTCTAACCGTATCCACAGCCATGATTTCAACCGGTATATTTAAATCTCGAACCATTAACTTAATCACAGTCAATTGCTGAAAATCTTTAAGCCCAAAAAAAGCACTGTCTGGTTGAACAATATTAAACAATTTACAAACAACGGTCGCCACACCACTAAAATGTCCAGGTCTAAAAGCACCACAATAAAGATCAGACACTTCGGACACGGTAACAGCCGTACACGCACCCGGTGTATAAATAGTTTCCACCGCCGGTAAAAAGACGGCATCGACACCTACAGACACTAACTTATCTTGATCGGCTTGTTCGGTACGGGGATAAGAATCAAAATCTTCACCCACACCAAATTGCGTGGGATTAACAAAAATACTCACCACGACTCGATCTGCATGGAGTTTCGCTTGCTTTGCCAACAACAAATGACCCGCATGCAAATTACCCATAGTCGGTACAAAAGCGATGGTTTCACCGGCTCTACGCCACTCTTTAATGACTTGCCGTAAGTCATTAACGGTTTTAATTATCTGCATAACACTTAAAAACTATGCTCAATCGTGGGGAACTCTGCCGTTTTAACCGCATGATGATAAGCCGCAATAGCCGCCTCAATAGACGCGGCTTCATCCATAAAGTTTTTAGAAAATCGAGGACGCTTAAGAATGCCAATATCCAACATGTCATGTAACACCAAAACTTGACCATCACAATCCACCCCAGCACCAATTCCAATCACCGGAATAGTTAATTGAGCGCTAATCTCTTTAGCCAAGGTCGCAGGCACACATTCTAATATTAACAAACTAACACCCGCCTGCTGTAATTGTAGAGCCTCGGCTATTATTTTTTCAGCTTCTTTAGACTCTTTACCTTGCACTTTATAGCGGCCTAATTGATTAATCAACTGGGGTAATAGACCTAAATGGCCACACACCGGCACACCCTGTTTCACTAATAAATCAACAACCTCAAAATGCGGGCCTTCAAGCTTTACCATCTGAACCCCACCGATCTGCATCAATTGAGCCGCATTTTTAGCCGCAGTCTCCGGCGTGCAATAGGTCATAAAAGGCATATCAGCAATAACAAACGCTCGTCTTCTAGCCTGACTGACGCACCGCGCATGATAAACCATATCTTCAATAGTAACCGGCAACGTCGTATCGTGACCTTGAATAACCATACCCAAAGAATCACCGACCAACATCAGATCCACGCCAACCTTATCAATTAAGGCACTAAAACTCGCATCATAAGCGGTGAGACAACTAATCTTCTCACCTCGTAATTTCATCTCAGCAATATCATTGACGGTTATCGGCTTTATAGCCGAATGATGGGGCATATAACTCATATTATGCCATCCGTTTCAGTCCATCTAAGGGACAGTTCGCGACTAAATCAGCCAAAATACCCTTACCTGGAATAACCAACTGCGGTGCAATTTCAAACAACGGATAGAGTACAAACGACCGCTCAGCTATCCCAATATGAGGCACTCTTAAGTCAGGAATATCAATATCTTGATCACCATACAACAACACATCCAAATCTACCGTTCTCGCACCCCAACGTTCACCTTTTCTAACTCGGCCTTGGGCCGCCTCAATGGCTTGCAATTGATGCAATAAATCGATCGGAGCCAAACGGGTTTCCACACCGATCACCGCATTCACATAATCAGGCTGATCTTGTGGCCCCATGGGTAGACTGTGATATAAACTTGAAAATGCAACTTCAGTGACACCATCGATTAAACCAATGGCAATTCGGGCTGCGTTAATTTGTGACACTGGATTTTCAAGATTACTGCCCAAGCCAATATAAATAGTATGTAATAGACAAGCAGACTCTTTCATAGACAATCATTCTTCCGATAATAATCACTCAACACCTACACCTCCGCACCGGGTGCTTTGGTTTTAGCTTTCCCTCTGTAAGTTCTTTTCCGACCCGTCTTTACACCTGCCGATTTACGCGGCGGTTGAGTCATTTTTCGTTGCTCTGTTTCATTTGCATCTTGATACTTAGCCCACCATTTAGCCACTTCAATATCTGCGCCACCCGTTTCTGCTCGCAACACATAAAAATCATAAGCGGCTCTAAAACGTGGATGGGTAATTAAACGACTAGGCTTAGATCCATATCGTGCATTGAATTTAGGCTGTAAATTCCAAACCTCACGCATCGCCAAGGTAATATGGCGTGGTAGAGCCGTACTTTTTACTTGTTTAGCAATCACTTCATTAGCGGCATCTTGGTAAGCCATAAACTCGACTAAACCACGCGATATTTTTTCTATGGCACGCACTTGCACCGACTCCCATAAGAAAGCCGCAAATAAAAAATAAGCCGTTACGGTTTTACCCTCAGCAATTCTATTATCAGAGTTTTCTAAGGCTTTAATCAGCAATAACCGCGGATATCCCTCATCTTCTGTCGATAAACAATTTTCTGTGGTCGGAAACAATATTTGAAACAACCCATAATGCCGAAGCATCTCAAAGGTTTGTAGCGCATAACCTGACAAAAACAGCTTTAAAGACTCATCATAAAGTCTTGCTGAAGGAATACTCGATAACAAATCAGCCACTTCATGCATTGATTTTTCACAATCAGGGTGCAACTTAAAGCCTAATTTAACCGCAAAACGAACAGCCCTTAGCATACGAACGGGATCTTCACGGAAACGCGTTTCAGGATCACCAATCAATCTTAACGTAGCGGCTTGATGATCGGCCATGCCTGACACATAATCAACAACCGAAAAATCTTTGATATTGTAATAAAGCGCATTGACGGTAAAATCTCTACGCCAAACATCCTCTTCAATCGTGCCATATACATTATCACGCAACAATCGTCCTTCTTTATTGAGCATTTGTTTATCATTTTGATCTTCAGCGGCGCCTCTAAAGGTTGCCACTTCAATAACTTCTCGACCAAAATGTACGTGCGCTAAACGAAAGCGCCGACCAATCAAACGACAATTACGAAAGACCTTTCTAATTTGTTCAGGATCGGCATCAGTCACGACATCAAAATCTTTAGGCTCTCGACCTAATAATAAATCACGCACACACCCACCGACAAGATAAGCGCTGTAGCCCTCTTTTTGCAGTTTGTACAAAACCTTAAGTGCATTCTCACTAATTTGAGCACGTGAAATATTATGTTCAGAACGCGCATAAACTTTAACTTGCGTCTTAACAGGTTCAGCTTCAGTTCGTGCTGAATGAATGATTTTTTTGAAGAAATTTAAAATGGCCGTAAACCCTATATGTTTTTTATTTATGGTAATCATATCATTTGAAACATTGTATCCAACAATCAATCTTCTTTTTTTTACATTACCCTTTTGATTATAGTAAAATCTAGTTACTGATTTTTACTAAAACGCCTTTTAATTTGAATCTATATAAAGATCAGGCGACCACTTTTTAAACATTCACACCACACTTATCTGTCATTATCGGGATTGTTATGTTCAAAAATATTTTAAATGGCTTTATTGATCAACCTATTTTAACCAGCATTTTTATTGCTGACTTTGGCATTCTATTGTTCCACAGGCCGCCATTCTTTTTTTCTTTGTTAATGTTTGGCGCACTGATTGGCATGTGCATGTATTTTGGCCAAAAACTCTCATTATTTAAAATCTAATTGCCTTTACACACAAATAAAACCCTAAAACCAGGTGCAGAGACCCTCTCCACACCTGGTTTTTGGCGTCGTTTAGCGGCTCAGCTATACGACGCCGTACTGCTGGCGGCCATTTTAATGATTGCCAATGCCTTTCTGTTTCTATTCACTGATAGCGAAACACTTAAAGCCCACTCTATGCTACACCGTATTTATTTAAGCAGCGTTAGCTTCTTATTTTACGGCTGGTTTTGGACCCATGGTGGCCAAACCTTAGGTTTGCGTGCCTGGAAAATAAAAGTATTGACTCTTCACCAAAAACCGATAAGTTGGACAGAGGCTTTAATCCGATTTATCAGTGCTATCGTGTCTCTTGGATGCGTTGGACTTGGTTTTTTATGGATATTTATGAATAAAAATAAACATACTTGGCATGATCGTGTTTCAAAAACAGCCCTATTCTTTGAAACGCCTCCAAAATAGTCACTAATAACACAATCTGTTTTAAAACACTTTTCATTGCAACCATTTTATGTGTGCCTATTATAAAGCACTGAAATGAAGCTATCATTAAATATTGAGCATTATGACAAATCCTTTATTAATCAACAGCACTCTACCGCTATTTTCTCAAATAAAACCAGAACATATTGAACCTGCTATCACCCAACTCTTAGATGATGCTCGGAACGTTGTTCAGCAACAATTACAAGCCACGTCCGAATACACGTGGGAAAACTTAATTGAAATTATAGAAAACGCAGAAGATACGCTTAATAAAGCGTGGTCACCCGTCAGTCACATGAATTCTGTCGTCAATACCGATGACTTAAGACAAGCCTATAACGCATGCTTACCTAAACTGAGTGAATATGCCACTGAAATGGGCCAAAACGAAGCCTTATTTCAAGCCTACCAAGCCATTGCTAAAAGTGAAGCCTTTGCAACTTTAGATACGGCCCAACAAAAAATCATTAACAATGCCCTCAGAGACTTTAAACTCTCTGGCGTTGATCTTGATAGCGACAAAAAAGACCGCTACAAACAAATTAGCCAAGAACTCTCTCGCCTAACCAGTCAATATGAAGAAAACTTGTTAGATGCAACCAATGCGTGGAGCAAACAGATTACCGACATCCACGCGTTATCAGGATTGCCAGAATCAGCTATTGCCCAAGCCAAACAAAGTGCTGAACAAGCAGAAAAAGACGGCTGGTTAATTACCCTACAATTTCCGTCTTATCAAGCCGTCATGACTTATGCAGATGATAGAGCCTTAAGACGTGAGCATTACGAAGCTTTCTCAACCCGAGCGTCAGATCAAGGCCCTCAAAACCCACAATGGGACAATACTGAGAACATGGAAGCCATTTTAGCCTTACGCCATGAAAAAGCGCAATTATTAGGCTTTAATAACTACGCAGAACTCTCACTGATTCGAAAAATGGCTGATAAGCCTGAAGATGTCACGCACTTCCTTGAAGATTTAGCGGTTAAGTCTAAACCCCAAGCTGAAAAAGACTTGGCTGATTTACGTGATTTTGCCAAACTACACTACGATATTAATGACCTACAATCATGGGATCTTGGCTATTACTCTGAAAAGATGCGTCAGCACTTTTATCAACTCTCGCAAGAAGAAGTTAAAACCTACTTCCCGATTACGCGCGTATTGCCCGGCCTTTTTACTATCGTAGAGAAACTATACGGTCTACGAATCACTGAAATCCAAGAGTTTGATCGCTGGCATCCAGATGCACGTTTTTTTCAAATACAAGATGCTACTGGGCAACTAAGAGGCCAATTCTATTTAGATTTATATGCCCGCGCCAAAAAACGCGGGGGTGCTTGGATGGATGATTGTGTGGGACGTAAAAAATTCCACGGTACCATTCAAATCCCTGTGGCTTACTTAACCTGTAACTTTACCCCACCCACCAGTACAGAACCCGCACTCTTAACCCACGATGAAGTCACCACACTGTTCCATGAGTTTGGTCATGGTTTACAACACATGTTGACCAAAGTGGACCATTTAAGCGTCTCTGGAATTAATGGCGTTGAATGGGATGCAGTTGAATTACCTAGTCAATTTATGGAAAACTGGTGTTGGGAACAAGAGGCGTTAACCTTAATCTCAGGACATTATCAAACCGGCGAACACTTACCTGATAGCTTATTTGACAAAATGATAGCAGCCAAGAACTTTCAAGCCGGCATGGTCATGGTTAGACAACTTGAATTTAGTCTGTTTGACTTTAAAATTCACCAAAACTATGACCCCGAAAAAGGCGGTCGTATCTATGAAACATTGGCAGAAGTCAGAGCGCAGGTTTCTGTCGTAATCCCCCCAGAATTTAACCGCTTTGCCCATAGTTTTTCACATATCTTTGCAGGCGGCTATGCTGCGGGTTATTACAGCTATAAATGGGCCGAAGTTTTATCAAGCGATGCTTTCTCTCTATTTGAAGAGAACGGTATTTTTGATCCAGAAACTGGAAAAGCCTTCTTAACGCATATTCTTGAAACCGGCGGTACTCAAGATGCAATGGATTTATTTGTCCAATTTAGAGGTCGTAAACCTAACATTGATGCCCTCTTAAGACACAATGGTATTGCAGCATGAAATATCACGACCTTAGGGACTTTATCAAACAACTGGAAAAACAAGGGGAGCTCAAACGGATTACCCTACCGGTTGATCCCTACCTTGAAATGACCGAAATTTGTAATCGCACCTTAAAACAAGGCGGTCCGGCCTTATTGTTTGAGAACCCCATCGGTTATAACATTCCAGTATTAGGTAACTTATTCGGCACACCACGCCGAGTTGCCATGGGCATGGGGGCTGAATCGGTTACCGAATTAAGAGGCATTGGTGAATTACTGGCCACTTTAAAAGAACCTGAACCTCCTAAAGGGATGAAGGACGCTTGGGAAAAATTCCCCATTTATAAACAAGTCCTCAATATGGCACCCAAACTGGTGTCATCACCCCCCTGCCAAGAATTGATTCGAGAAGGTGATGAAATAGACTTAAGCGTCTATCCCATTCAAACCTGTTGGCCAGAAGATGCCGCGCCATTAATTACGTGGCCACTGGTTATTACCCGTGGCCCTAATAAAGCAAGGCAAAACTTAGGCATTTATCGAATGCAAGTCATCGCTAAAAACAAAGTCATTATGCGTTGGTTAGCGCATCGTGGTGGGGCCTTAGACTTTAAGGAGTTTCAAGAAGCCAATCCGGGCAAACCTTTCCCCGTTTCTGTCGCCCTAGGCGCTGATCCTGCGACGATTTTAGCCGCAGTGACCCCCGTGCCTGATTCTCTATCCGAATACGCCTTTGCTGGCCTCTTACGCGGTAGCAAAACAGAAGTCGCCAAATCAATCATCAACGACCTACAAGTACCTGCCAGTGCTGAAATCGTACTGGAAGGCTTTATCTATCCGAATGAATTTGCCGCTGAAGGGCCTTATGGCGATCATACCGGCTATTACAATGAAGTTGCCGACTTTCCGGTCTTTACCATCGAAAGAATTACGCAACGCCAAGCGCCTATTTATCACAGTACCTTTACCGGCAGACCCCCTGATGAACCCGCTATTTTAGGGGTGGCCTTAAACGAAGTCTTTATACCGATCTTACAGAAGCAATTCCCCGAAATTGTTGACTTCTACTTACCCCCAGAAGGCTGTTCTTACCGTATGGCAGTCATCAGCATGAAGAAGCAATACCCAGGCCATGCAAAAAGGATTATGTTAGGCACGTGGTCATTTTTACGCCAATTTATGTACACTAAGTTTGTCATTGTCGTCGATGATGATGTAAATGTAAGAGACTGGCAAGATGTCATTTGGGCCATGACCACGCGAATGGACCCAGCTAGAGACCTAACCATCTTAGAAAATACACCGATTGACTATTTAGACTTTGCCTCACCGGTTTCAGGCTTGGGCTCTAAAGTCGGTTTTGATGCCACGAATAAATGGCCGGGTGAAACGACACGAGAATGGGGCAGAACCATTGTAATGACACCAGAAGTCATTAAAAAGGTGGATGAAATGTGGGATAAATTATTCTAAGCCCTGACGCACATAAAAACCACCACTAAGATTGCCTTAGTGGTGGTTATTTGAATACCTAGTTGCTAGGGCTTAAGCAAGTAAGTGCTTAGACTTATTTGTTACGACGAAAACCAACAAAACTCATTAAAACTGAACCAAATAACCCTGCAACAGATTGACTTAAAATAGCAGAAACAGTGTCATAATAATTGCCCACCAGAATTTCCACTTTCTTAAATCTGTTAGTATAGAATACCCTCGATAAATGACATTTTTAAGACAACTTGATGAACATTGAATGAATCGTACTCTCTCTTCATTAAGAACTTTACTTTACTTTTCTTCAGCGCAAAAAAAAGCCCTACACTTGCATGTAAGGCTTTGTACTTTTCGCTAGAAACCACAGTTAAAGTAGTTTCTTGAAGACAATTAAAACAAATCTGCTTGCCTTATTAGGCTTTAATTATTATCTATTCAATTGCTTAATCACTTCACTTGACGCTAACTCAACACCATTCTTATAACACGTAATGGCATTATCTTTATCACCTTGAGCAAACAATAAATCACCCAGCAATTGATAGGCATTAACAGTGGGCTCTGAAGCAATGCTCTTAGCCAGATAACTTTCGGCTTTAAAGGTATCACCCGCTTGAATAGCTAATTTTCCTAATACCGCCAACAAAACTGCATTCTCAGGATGTAAGTAAGCCCACTTTTCAGCAACTTCCAACTGATTCGCCACATTCGCAGAGGAAATACTTCCATATAAAGCGACTAAAGTTTCATCCCAAACGCTTGATAAAGTCCGTGCTAACTCTTCTTCAATTTGAACACCTAAGCCCGCATTAATCATCGCTGCAAAATAAATTACCGCCACATTCGCTTTAACTTTAATGTATTCAGGCACTTCTAACCACAAGGCCTGCACCTCATCTAAAACACTCTTATCAACAGCTCGTCTTAATAATTGCCCAAATGCTTCAATCTCAAGTGCTTTAACTTCCGCCTCTAATAAGACTTTATGAGTAAACAAAGACGGTAATAACGTGCGCAAACCTTCCCAATCACCTAAATGTTGATACGTTTGATGTAATAACTTTAAAACAGACGCGTGGGTTGGGTCCATTGAATGTAAACGGGTTAACGTTTCCAACGCTTGATCAAATTGATTACCCGACAAACTTAATTCAGCATGAGTCAAACCAATCAAAACACTTGAGTCAGGAGCATGATCCGTTGCTTTTCTTAAATACTCATCTCTTTTATCAAAAGCACCGCGCGATTGCGCCGCTCTAGCCGCCGTTAAATAATGAATTAAAGGCGCACCACTGTGCGAGACATGCTTAATTAAAGTACTTTCAGCACGTTCCCAATTGCCCTCAGCTGAATCCACTAAGCCCGCAATTAAGGCTTCTTGCGAACGATTAAATCTTACATTCTTGCCTTTGTTTTTCATTTGTTTAGGTAATCTAATTAAGTAACCCAAAGACCTAAACACAACATACAATACATAAAAAGCAAAAAACAGACCGATGATAAAAAACCCTAAAGAGGTTTCTAAGGACCAATGCCCAATCCCCATTAACACATAGCCTGGATTATCAAATGCCCGCAACGCATAATTAACTAAAAAGGCCGCCACAATCGTTGCCAAAAGAGGCCCGAGGAAATAAATTAATTTCTTCATTTAATTAGTCTCATTTAGCAGCAGGCTTAATAGATTTAGCTCCAGGCTTAACACCCTCAGCAGAGTTAACCGACTCACCCGACTGATTGGTCTCATTAGCAGGGTTTACCAAAGGCTCATGATCCGCTCTTGGTGCTGTTTCAGCAGGCTTAGTCGATCCTATTTTATCGGCAGGGGCTTCAATCTCAACCGGCTTAACTGCCTCGACGGCTTGATTTGAAGTCGGCATGGCTTTATCGATTTCAATTCTTAACTTAGTAATATCTTTAAGCATTTTTAAAGACGCACTAATATCAGGGAACTGGCTTCTAATCTTAATAGTGGCCAATTGATCAAGTTCAGCAAGAAAACGACTCACCTCGGCATTATTAGCAAAGTTCTTTTCAGTCCATCTTTTAGCATCCGCAAGACTGGATTTAAAAATAGCTTCATTATGCTGAACTAAGCCAATCTTCACCATTTCTAGCTTAACTCTTAATTGCTCATGAATAAATTCAGCCTGTTCGGGGGTCAATATTTCCTTAACTTCATGTTCAGTGTGTCTAATCTTTACCACATTTTCAAAATGGCTCAATGCGGAACCAACCAAGCCCTCATCACTTTGAGATTTAACGCCTTGCTTTTCTTCAGTTGGTGTTGTTATAACTTTACCGGTATAAGGTAATAATAACGCCAAGTTTTCCACATGATCTTGCAAGGTCTGAATAGCGGCATACAAACCAACCACATCAGGAATAATCACATTTTTAATATCTGAGATTTCTCGGGCAATGGCTTCACGTACTTTAAAAGTACCTGCGTCACCGCTCTCTCTTAAGCGTTGATCTGCGGCTTCTAAGGCTTCACGGGTGGTATTAACATCACCAATCAGATATAAACGCTCATTCGCTACACTTAATAAATATTCAGCATCCGCAATTAACCAATCACCACGGGTTTTACCCAATTGACGTTGCACGCCTACAATAGATTCGTTTAAGTCTTTACGGGTACTTTCAAGCTTTTCATTGTGTAACTGAGAAAAGTCAGCCAGTGTTTTAGTAAAGTGAGTATCTTTTCCGGCCACATTCGCTTCAATACTCGCCAACTGTGATTGAATGGCAACCAGTTGAGCTTGATAATCAGCGATCTGCTTAGACATTTGCCCTTTTACTTCTCCACCCAAGTCGTCTTGCTTATCACGTAATTGGGTAAATAAATAAAATCCAGCACCGGCCAATCCAATGACAAGGACTAGAATAATAATTCCAAACCAAAGGCCACTTCGCGACCGACGCGCTTGCTTAATGTCTTGTTGTTGTTCCTCTTCTTGCTCTTGTTGTTCACTCAATTCGGCCACGCTATTCTCCTCCCCCGTTACACACATTTTATTATTGTATCAAGAATTGCACTATCTGATGGACTCTGAGCCACGGTGATTCTTGTAAATCCTATCTCGGCAGCTAAATGCCTAATCCTATCACTCACCACCACCAACGGAATAGTTAACAACCGAGACTGATCGCCGCCAGCCAATAGCGTTAATAAATTCTGCAAAGCCTCTCCACTGGTTATGGTAATAACTGCCAACTTATCCTGTTCAAGCAACCCATGAACATAAGTACAATCCTGCTCTGGCTTGACTCGCTTATAAACTTCTAAATAATCAACCTCAGCGCCGCGCTTTCGTAATGCAGAGGCTAATTCTTCGCGCCCTCCCTGTCCACGAATAATCAAAAATCGCTGAGTATTAACCTCTTGCAAGGCCGGCATCGCTAATAAGGCTTCACTGGTAAAACCACTGTCCGCCACCAAATCAACATTCCACCCTGCATTAATCAACGCTTGAGCCGTTGCATTACCGATAGCAACAATTCGTGTTGATTTAAATTTTTTTATTTTATCACTATCTGAATAGTATCCGTGCATAGTAACTGCATTCGCACTAATAAAAACAAGCCATTGATAACTTGCCTGCTGTGCAATGACCTCTTTAATCGCCTCCGATTCCTCCAAAGGCACAATAGCCAAGGTCGGAAATTTAACCGCTATGCCACCCAATTCAGTAATCAAAGCGCTTAAATTCTCCGCCTGATGTGCCGGTCGAGTCACTAAGACATGAGCACCACTTAATAGTGTCATTATTCCAACAATGCCTGCAGCACTTTATCAGCACCTTGACTAAGTAAATCTTCAGCGATTTGCTGACCTAAACTCTCCGCCTGCTCAATGGAACCGGCACGCTCAGCGCGGTATATCACCTGTCCATCGGGACTACCCACCAAACCCCGCATAAAGACCTGAGTCTGTTGTAAGATCGCAAAACCTGCAATCGGCACCTGACAACCGCCATTTAAACGCGTATTCATAGCACGCTCAGCCTTAACACACACGCCGGTTACCTGATCATGTAACGCCGCCAACATTTGGTTAATCTCAACATCATCCACGCGACATTCAATACCAATCGCACCTTGCCCAACGGCTGGCAAACTGACTGAAGTATCCAAGGTTTGAGTAATTCGATCACCCATACCTAAGCGCTTTAAACCCGCCGACGCTAAAATAATAGCATCATACTCGCCCGCGTCTAACTTGGCTAAACGGGTATTCACATTGCCTCGTAAAGGCAACACCTCCGCCTCTGGTAAATGTTGTTTTAGCTGACATTCTCTACGCAAACTTGAGGTACCAATGCGTGCTCTAGTCGGCAATTCGCTAAAACTCTTATACTGATTCGAGACAAACGCATCCGTTGGATCTTCACGGGTTAAAATAGCCGCCAAATGCAAACCTTCAGGAAACTCAATGGGCACATCTTTCATTGAATGAACCGCAATATCTGCCTCGCCTTCTAGCATACCTTGCTCTAATTCTTTAACAAAGAGACCTTTACCGCCCACTTTTGCTAAAGGTGCATCCAAAATCTTATCGCCTCGGGTCACCATTTTAACGAGTTCTGTGGTGACATTTGGAAAGGCTTGCTCTAATAATTCAGCCACATGCTCTGCTTGCCATAAAGCCAAAGGACTTTGACGCGTAGCAATACGAATAATTTTTTTAGTCAACAACTCACCCTCAATTTAAAAAAATGCGATTATTGTAACCTTATTTAGATGAATGGTCTGTTAATCAACGCTGAATAAGTGCCTCTAAGACTAAAAAAAGCCCGACGGCACGGGGTTTTTTAATCTCAAGTAGCATTATGCTGTAAAATTATGTCTTTTTTATGTTTCTATACCCATGACAGTTAATCGCCTTCCCCGCCTCGTTTTAACACCCGGAGAACCTGCAGGTATAGGTCCAGACCTTTGTGTGCAACTGGCTCAACGCAATTTACCTTACGCTTTAGTCGTTATAGCCAGCCCTGACTTATTACTGCAACGCGCTCAACGCTTAGGTTTATCACTACAAATCCATACCTTTGATCCGTCTTTACCAACCCTTGCACAGACTGCCGGACACTTAACCGTACTCCCTATTGAATTAAACGCACCGGTTACCTGTGGACAAACCACGCCTCTCAACAGTGCTTACGTCTTAGAAACCCTCACTAAAGCTACCGAAGGCTGTCTAAACGGAACTTTTGACGCGTTAGTCACCGGCCCCGTCGATAAAGGCATTATTAATGATGCCGGCTATGCGTTTACCGGACATACCGAATATATTGCTGACATCACCGGAGGGCATCCAGTGATGATGCTGGCCACCGAAACACTTCGGGTTGCTTTAGTCACCACCCACCTCCCCCTAAAAGACGTTAGCGCCGCCATTACCGCCGACCGCTTAAGCGCCGTTATCCGTATCCTGGCCCATGATCTAAGAACACGCTTCCATATTACTGCCCCCAGAATTTTAATCTGCGGACTTAATCCCCATGCGGGTGAAAACGGCCACTTAGGCCATGAAGAAATTGAAATTATTACCCCAGTCTGTGATAACTTACGCCAACAAGGTTTACATTTAATAGGCCCCTTACCCGCAGATACCTTATTTACCGCCAAATATTTAGATTATGCCGATGCGGTGTTAGCCATGTATCACGATCAAGGTCTACCGGTCCTTAAATACCAAGGCTTTGGCAAAGCGGTCAACATTACCTTAGGCCTCCCTATTATTAGAACCTCGGTTGATCATGGCACCGCCCTGGATCTTGCCGGCACAGGCAAAGCCGATATCAGCAGTTTACTGGTCGCCCTACAAACCGCCCTAACAATGACTTCTCACACTCTTTAAAAACATGACACATACACCTCGCAAACGCTTTGGTCAGAATTTCTTACATGACCACAACATTATCAATAACATTCTTTCTAGCCTCCAAGCCAAACCCAGTGAGCATTGGGTTGAAATTGGCCCCGGCATGGGTGCCCTCACCAAGCCTTTACTTGATCAAGGCTTAAACCTTGAAGTGGTCGAACTAGATAGAGATTTAGTCACGTATCTTAAAGATAAATTTAAAGACCAACCACACTTACAGATTCACAGTGCAGATGCTTTACGCTTTGATTTTTCTGCGCTCGCTAAAGACAATGAAAAGTTACGGGTGATTGGCAACTTACCATACAACATCTCCACGCCTTTAATGTTCCACTTACTAAATAACTCGTATTGCATAGAAGACATGCACTTTATGTTACAAAAAGAAGTGGTTGATCGTATTTGTGCCGCACCCGGCAGCAAAAAATACGGGCGCTTAAGCGTGATGATGCAATACTTTTGTGCCACTGAATTATTATTTGACGTGCCCCCAGAAAGCTTTGATCCGGCGCCTAAAGTCATGTCCGCTATTGTGCGCTTAGTCCCTCATGAACAACCGCCCGTGCAGATTAATAGCTTAAAAATGCTAAACAGAGTGGTGGTCAGTGCCTTTTCACAACGCCGTAAAACCTTACGTAACGCCTTAAAAAAGATTATTGATGAAGAATCGATTATAGCCCTAGGCATTGACCCCACCTTAAGAGCCGAAGTAATCTCTTTAGCGGACTATGCAAAACTCAGTAACTTACTAAAAGAAGATGATTTAAACTTAGCAGAAGATCTCGACGACTTACTATAAGCCTGCGACAATATGTCACGCGACAATATGTCACATTTTCTTCTTGACAGTTTACCCGTATTATAGTCACAACTCTTGAGATGCAAGATTCCTTAATCGGAAATCAGAGTTTTATATCCTTCTTTTAATGCAGCCCCTAAAGCTGCATTTTTTTTGCCTCGCGTTTTCTTACGCTATACTATTCACTCTTCAATTCCTTCACTGGCTCTCGCCATCCGTTCAAAGCGCTTAATCCAATTAACTAAAATAATCCAGGAGATAATCATGCTTTATATCGACCCCAATCAACCCGACAGTCCTGTTCAATTTAAGTCACGTTATGGCAATTATATTGGCGGTCACTGGGTTGAACCCGTAAAAGGCCAATACTTTGATAACTTAAGCCCCGTCAATGGCCAAGTGTTTTGTCAGATCCCCCGTTCTTCTGCAGAAGATATAGAGCTGGCTTTGGATGCCGCACATGCAGCCAAAGACGCATGGGGTAAAACCTCGGTCACCGCCCGCTCAAACATCTTATTAAAAATTGCTGATCGTATAGAAGCGCACCTTGAAACCTTAGCCATCGCCGAAACGTGGGATAACGGTAAGCCGATTCGGGAAACACTCGCCGCCGACGTCCCTTTAGCAATCGATCACTTTCGTTACTTTGCTGGCTGTATTCGTGCGCAAGAGGGTTCCATTGGTGAGATTGATGAAAACACCGTCGCCTACCATTTTCATGAGCCTCTTGGCGTCGTTGGACAAATTATTCCGTGGAACTTCCCTTTACTCATGGCGTGTTGGAAATTGGCCCCCGCTTTAGCAGCAGGCAATTGTGTGGTCATGAAGCCCGCCGAACAAACCCCCGCCTCCATTTTAATCTTGATGGAATTGATCGGAGATTTAATCCCAGCAGGGGTGGTTAACATCGTCAACGGTTACGGCCGAGAAGCCGGCCAGGCCTTAGCGACCAGCACCCGCTTAGCAAAAATTGCCTTTACGGGTTCAACACCGGTCGGCTCACACATATTAAAATGCGCGGCAGACAACCTAATTCCCTCCACCGTCGAATTAGGTGGCAAATCCCCCAACATCTTTTTTGAAGATGTTTTAGACCAAGAAGATGCCTTCGTAAGCAAATGTATCGAAGGCGCTATACTGGCGTTTTTTAATCAAGGCGAAGTTTGCACCTGCCCTTCTCGGTTATTAATACAAGAATCTATTTATGAGGCCTTTATTGCAAAAGTCATTGCCCGCGCCAAACTAATCAAACGTGGCAACCCTTTAGACACCGATACTATGGTCGGCGCCCAAGCCTCTAAACAACAGTTCGACAAAATTTTAAGCTATGTACAAATAGGCAAAGATGAAGGTGCTGAAGTGATTATCGGTGGTGAAATTGCGGCCATCGGCACCGGCTTTGATGAAGGCTATTATATTGAACCGACTATTATGAAAGGCGGTAACAAGATGCGCATCTTTCAGGAAGAAATCTTTGGCCCGTTCATTTCTGTGACGACCTTTAAAGATGAAGCCGAAGCTTTAGAAATTGCCAACGATACCCAGTTTGGCTTAGGAGCGGGTGTTTGGACACGCGACATGAACCGCGCTTATCGAATGGGACGCGGCATTCAAGCCGGTCGAGTTTGGACTAATTGCTATCACCACTACCCGGCTCATGCCGCCTTTGGAGGCTATAAGAAATCAGGTATCGGTCGCGAAACCCATAAGATGATGCTAGATCATTATCAACAGACTAAAAACATACTGGTCAGTTACGATACGAAGCCGCTTGGATTCTTTTAGGTCAAGTATAGAGTGATTAAGGCTGGGGGTTGGTCAGTTATTTCAACCCCCAGAATTATTCTTTCCGTAAACTAAATTACTGTAGACATAACCCTATTTTCACATTTTACCCATAAGCACATAAGCACATAAGCACATAAGCATTAATAATAGATGCTCCCCCTCCTGTTTTTATTCCATACAATTTACCCTGATTAATCTATATAACCAACACATAACCAGCATGTAATCAACACGTAATAACATCCTGCTATCTTGAAAAGCAATGGACTAACTATAGCCTGCCTTGGACGAGTGCACCCTTTACATTTTCTAAACTTAATAATAGCGGAACAGTTACTATGGAATTCGAATTTAACAAGACCAAGCTCGCCCTTGCGGTGATCACGGCCATCGGCACTATGGCAATCGCGCCATCAGCGTCAATCGCAGCAACAAAAACAGCCGGCACTTATGTAGCCGGCGACTTTCATAACCACACAACTTGCTCTGATGGCTCTATCTCAATGCAAAAGTTGATTAAGAAAGCCACTGACAAGACTGATACACCTTGGGGTTTAGATTGGTTCGTTCAAGCCGGTCACGGCGGTAACGGTAACCGTAACTGTACCTTAGTTGAAGATGCCACTTTAGGTACCCTTGCTTATCCATACACGGCAGGGGTTGGCCCTACAACAACTTGGCAAAGCTCCCCTACACCAGTGACACCGAAGGGTCTAGTGTCTGGCACTGCGCCCAACCAAAACATGTGGCGTTGGCAGTCAATCCAAGAAATTCAATACCCTTTGGTTGAATATCTTGCTGCTTTAAAAAATCAGCCCATGTTTATTGGTGTTGAATCTGTTGTTGCAGGCCATGAGCATTCTTCTATGTCTGTGATCACTGGACAGATGCCTAGCTCGGTTGACACTGCTATTTTACCTAGTTCTCCTGGCTACACAGCACTTGGCAACGCAACAGCGTTAGCACAGTGGGAATATTGCTTTGACCGTGGTGATACAGACAACAGTACGGGTAATACGACTACAGGCGGCGCAATTGGCAACAACTGGAACTGTTCTGTCACTGGCAGTTTGAATGCAAGCGATGCAAACTGGAATGCTACTGCTCAAAAACTGACTAACAACAACGGTATCGATGGTCACAACAAGACTTTAGAAGCTTTAAAGTGGATGGCAGCAAATCATCCGAACGGCAGTTACTATGTACCCGCCCATTTAGAACGCGCTGGACCCTTTAACACAGCCGGCAGCAACGGTTATAACGTAGAACATTTACGTAACTTTAACAACGCTGCACCTAAAGTGGCTTTCGGTATGGAAACTCAACCGGGCCATGGCGCTTCTGCAAACCGTGGTGAATACCAAGTAAACCGTAATGATTTCGGAACGGGTAACTTCAACAACGGCACTTCCCTAGTAAGTGTTGACTCAGTCGGTGGTACAACTTACGGCGGCACAGGTATCTATGGCGCACAAATCGGTGGCGTCTGGGATGCATTACTAGGTGAAGGCCGTAATTTCTGGTACTTTGCAAGCTCCGATTGGCACAACCGTGGTACGTTCGGTGCAGATGACCGTCGTTCGACTCAGGATTTCTACCCCGGCGAGTATGCACGCAACTATACAATGGTACGCAACGGTGCAGACAAACTGCGCCCACAAACTATCGTAGACGGTCTAAGAACTGGTAATAACTTTGCATCTAGTGGTCAGTTGATCGATCGTTTAGCCTTTATCGCTTGTGCCTCTTATACTGGTCCAGCAGCACGTACTAACGCAGCTGTTGAAGCCATAGCACTTACTGCAGCAACTAACAACACTGATATCAATGTTTCAGGTTGTGCCACTATGGGTGAAAAACTTGTAGTTCGTCCAGGTGCAGAAATCGTGGTCTCTATCGTGGCACGTGACCCAAGCGGCACAAACTATTCACCTTACACGTTCAACAATCCTTCGTTAGCACAAATCAGTGTAAGCCAACCGTTGAATAGACCCGTACTTGATCATATCGATTTGATTCGTGGTCTTGTGACTGGTTATAAAACACCGGGTGCGGCTGATTACTCTGGCGAATGGCCACGTAACACTAATTGGTTAGCTTTAGATGGTTCTACACCTGCTGATTTAAGCGGTGTTCCAGCAGCGGCTAAAAACACTAGCACTGCAGTTATTAAAACGTTTAATAACAGCGGAAGTAATATCTGGACTAGTGCAGGTAATGATTTAGTGAAAATGACTTACCGTATTCCTGCGGTGTCTGCTTCACAGTATGTTCGTCTTCGTGGTAGTAACCTTCCAGCGTCTGTCCCTTATGAAACCGATGCTAATGGCAACCCAAAAGCTGATATTTTCACAAATGCTAATAACACAGCGATGTTGAAAATCCCATGTACTACAACGGGTATAAACTTAGGTGGCACTACAACTGGCTCAATAACGGGTAACGCGATTGACGGCTGTCCAGCTCATTTAGCAACAGCTTCAGGCGCAAGTCCAATTGCAACTCAAAAAGCGGTTTCTTATGACGTGGCGGCTTGGTCTGATCTTTGGTTCTACAGTAACCCAATTTACGTTGAAGTTAATGGATCTACGATCGTTGCTGGCGTTAAATAAGCGCGAACAATACTTCAATAATTAACCTAATTAATAGGCAAATAAAATGATACACAAAAAACTACTTGCATTGGCTTTGGTCGCTGCAACTTCTCCTGCTTTCGCGTCTAGCGCTTTTACGGTAGATTTCGAAAAAACATGGGATTTCAGCAACGGCGACGTTAACGACTACTACAACGGTGGCACAGCCGCTGATGGCACTAGTGGCGCTAACCTAGGCGTGTCTTTCGTAGGCGTTTCAGGTCTATCTAATGATGCATTAGGCCCTTATTACAGCAATGCTCCTACTTTGGACGGTGTTGCTTACGCACACGACACAGCGTTTATGAATGTCGCGTCTGGCGTAGATAACAACCTGACCCTTTGGTACTCAAGTTCAACTGCTGTTAGTGGCGCGGTAACTGCTTGGACCGGTCTTAACGGCACGGGTACTCAGTTAGGTAGCTTTGACTTGGCCGCCAATGGTACTTATGACAACTGGACGCAAACTACGTTTAATTTCACTGGTACTGCTCAGTCTTTTAACCTGACTGCTGCTGGGGTTAGTGGCGTTGCTTTTGACAACATTAGCAATGTACCTGTACCTGCTGCTGCATGGTTATTTGGCACTGGTTTGGCAATGTTTGGTGCAGTTAGACGTCGCGGAAAAGCTTCTGTCTAAAGGCAAAGATGATAGGGGGCAGTTGACCCTTTAGTCGAAAAGCGCCGCACGTTTTCGTGTGGCGCTTTTTCTGTTGGTGCTCCGTGCTATAACAAGGTCAAATAGACTTTTATCGGAGTGAAGTAGCTCATTTTTGGGCTCCAGTTTATTATTCTTAATATTTACCATGTCCACACAATTAAATACGTCCCTCCCCACTGATTCCTCAGCTTCAAGTCGCGGTACAGCTTGGCCAAACTGGTTGCGTGAACCCTTATTACACTTCATTATCTTAGGCGGTTTGCTTTTTGCCATTGATCATTATCTAATCGGCCAAAAAGAAGACCCTAATACCATCGTGATCACTGAAGAAGTTGATGACGAAGCCGATGAATTGTTTCTGCAGACTTACGGTCGAAAACCCGACGACAAAGAACTCACTGCGTTGCAAAACGTCTGGCTAGACAATGAAGTCCTTTATCGAGAAGGCTTGTCGCTACAGCTCGACAAGGGCGACGACATGATCCGTAATCGAGTTATTTTCAAGGCCTTAAGCGTCATTGACGCAAACGTAAAAACTCCACCTTACGACGACAAATTACTCCGTGACTGGTTTGAAAACCATCGCGCCAAATACGACGAACCTGCTCGTTACGATTTTCAAGAAGCCGTTATAGCCGGCGATAGCTCCGAAGCAACAATACGAAGCTTGGTCACTGCGTTAAATTCGGCAACGCCTGCTGGCGACACAAATGCCGACTTACGCGTCTTCAAAGCTCGTCCTAAAGCCACACTCGAACAAAGCTACGGTGCAGATTTTGCTAAAGCACTCGATACAGTTCCGGTTACCGAATGGCGTGCCTATTCAACCCGAGAAGGCTGGAGAGCTATTAAACTGGATGTCATCACCCAACCTAAACCCGCCGAATATGATAATCTTCGGGGTGTGGTTTTCCAAGACTGGAATGACGCAACCTTAGCTGAACAGCGTAGTGCTGCCGTGAAGCTTCTAGCTAAGAAATACACAATCAAACTTGAGATTGTAAAACCATGAGGCGAATAGTACGAATTGCGCTATTAACCATCCTGACCTTACTCAGTACAACATCGAGTGCTCATGAGATGAGCATGGCCGAAATGCAAGTGCGTGAATTAACCAAGGGTGAATATCTATGGCAATGGATGGCCGGTGAAAAACGTGCGCCCAGTGATGTTTTAAAGCTAGTCTGGCCTGAAGGTTGCCATACCGACACCAATCTATTACATTGTGACGAGGCTGGTTTAAACGGTACATTGTCAATTGAAGGTTTAGGCAATGGTTTCTCTGCAGCCATGATCAAGGTTTTATGGCTGGACGGACAAACCCGCGTTTATACGCTGTCAAAAGGTCAGCAAAAAGTACATTTATACGGTTCTGCCAACGATCAAAGGGGCTTGGGAGAAATCGCCACCGCCTACCTTTATTTAGGTGTTGAGCATATCCTAACTGGCGTTGACCACTTGTTATTCGTGATAGGTCTGTTATTTCTAGTCGGCTTTAATCGTAAATTAGTATGGACAATTACCGCGTTTACCGCGGCACACAGTGTCACCTTAGCCTGTAGCGCTCTAGGTTGGTTGGAATTGCGTTCTTTACCGGTAGAAGCCAGTATTGCCTTATCCATCGTACTGGTCGCGGGAGAAGCCCTGCATCAACAACAAACACTGGCACGCCGTTTGCCCGCTCTATTAGCCTTTTTGTTTGGCCTGGTACATGGCTTAGGCTTTGCCGGCGCGTTAAAAGAGATAGGTCTGCCAGAAAACCACTTGCTACCGGCGCTATTAACCTTTAATGTAGGTGTTGAGATCGGTCAATTGCTGACAGTCACTTCGGCATGGCTACTTTGGCGAGTGGCTTCACGTTGGCCTCAGACCCTACTGGCCCGCACGCCATTGCTTTATGTCATTGGTTCGTTAGCCGCCTATTGGTCTTGGTTGCGCATCATGGCCATCTTCGGCTAACGCTCCACTTTTTATTGAACACTCTATTATAATAATTCGATATGAGCGAAATCATCAGCATTTTCCCAACACCGTTCATGCGGGTGCCTTCCGCTCTACCTACCGATTTAGTCAAGGGTCTTGTAGAGCACTTCAGTACCCAGGCAGTTCGTGACAACAACTCCTCTGCCAACCTCTCACATACTGCCATGCTAAGCCCAGGTGACAGCCCCTTGCTTATCGAAGTTGCCAATTTAGTGACGCCCCATTTAAGCGAATTTGGTGCCCTGTTGTTTGGTGAGCGCATGGGCTGGTCGCTGAAAGAAATGTGGGTTAATCTGCTGGACAATGGCGGTCATCAAGCCATGCATAACCATGCTAATAGCTTCATTTCTGCGGTAGTCTACTTAACACCAACGCATACTTCATCGCGCACCGTTTTTATGAAATCTCCGGGTGGGACGGATTATAGCTTTAAGAATGACCATCCCGACATGGTCACCGGCCCGTTTAATGCAGAAAAATGGATCAGTCCCGAACCCAAACCCGGTGACTTAGTGCTGTTTCCGAGTTATCTGATGCACGCAGTCCCTCCCAATGAGGGAGAACGGCGCATCACACTGGCCATGAACGCAATTCCGACCCAGCTAAACTCTTGGGGCTACACCATTAAGTTTAGCAATTAATACTTGATAGCTTTTGGTGCCTTTCTTAGCAGCGACAGGATTCTTTAACTCGACCCACTTATAATAACGCACGTGTCTATTAATCATATTTCTACCTCCGTGCCCATAAACTCGGTTGGCCCTTGGCACCACAGAGCCTCTTTACTTTTAATGGTGGCTTCAGGTTTTGCAGGTCTAGGTTATCAAATAGTTTGGACGCAACAATGTGCATTATGGCTGGGTCATGAATCGGCCGCTGTCTTAGCCGTGGTGGCGGCTTTCTTTGGCGGACTGTCCTTGGGTGCGTTGTTGATGGGGCCAAAGATTGAACGCAGTTCACAACCCGTTCGTTGGTATGCGGCGTGTGAAATAGCAATCGCCTTATGGGGCTTGGCATTAATTCTACTCATGTCCCCTTTCAACCGTTGGGCACTCGAATTCATAGGCGTGCAACCGAGCTCTGCGTGGCAATGGACGGTGGCTTTTTGCGGTACTTTTCTACTGCTGTTACCCGCCACAGCTGCAATGGGGGCAACGCTTCCTGCGATGGAACGAGTCACTGCTCAAATGCGTGCCGAAGGACGCTCCCTTGCCGGACATTACTCAGCCAACACCTTGGGTGCAGTCTTTGGTGTGTTGGCCACCGCGTTTTGGTTAATCCCTGAACTTGGTCTAAAAGATACCACCACCCTATGCATCAGTCTTAACGTGCTATGCGCTTTTGTAGCTCTGGCGGTGCTTCCAAAAAAGTCAAACGTATTAAATTCTCCCTCCCCGACGCCTTCAGCCTCTCCCCGTAGCGCCCTATTCCGTTTGGCCATCACCGGCTTGTTAGGCATTGGTTATGAAGTTTTGGTGGTGCGGGTACTCAGTCAAGTCGCCGAAGATACCGTCTATACTTTCGCCATGCTCTTGGCTGTCTATCTTATTGGTAGCGCACTGGGTGCGGCACTGTACCAACGCCACCTTACCCGTTACGGCCATTCAGAAAGATGGGGCGACAATCTCCTTTGTGCACTAGCCACTGCTTGCTTAATCGGCACCTCCAGCTTATGGGCTTCCGAAGCGTTTAAAAGCGTTTTACTTGAACACTTAGGCGCCAGCGTTACCACGGCCATTGGCGCCGAAGCGGCCTTGGCAATCGCCGCGTTTGGACTGCCCACACTCGTCATGGGCGCCTTGTTTAACCACCTTAGCACCTCTGCAAGTGTCACAGGTGTTAGCTTTGGACGCGCACTGGGTATTAATACCTTAGGCGCCGCCGCCGCACCGCTTCTTTTTGGCGTGCTAATTACGCCGCTACTTGGGCCAAAATTAACTCTGTTATTAATCGCCCTTGGTTATTTAACCTTAACCAGCCACCGTGCTTGGTTGACACCCAAATTATTAGCTCCCGCTTTGGTTGCCTTGGCATTAAGTATTTGGGCGCCACCCCTTGCTTTTGTAGACATCCCTGAGGGTGGACATATTGTAAGTTACCAAGAAGGCGTAATGGCCGCGGTCAGTGTCGTAGAAGACGCCGAAGGTGTGGCAAGGCTTAGAATAAACAACCGCCAACAAGAAGGCAGTTCTTCCTCTTTGCTCGTTGATGCCCGTCAAGCTTTGCTGCCCTTATTCTTACACCCAGCGCCACAACGGGTTTTATTCTTGGGCTTGGGCACAGGCATGACCGCCTTCTCTGCGGCTGAAGATCCAACCTTACAAGTCGATGCGGTAGAACTGTTACCTGAAGTGATAAACGCCTCACAACACTTTAAACAGGTATTTGCGGATGGCGTTACCAACCCACGCCTGCATTTAATCGCGGCCGACGCACGTCGCTATGTTCGTGCCAGTCAACAAGCCTACGACGTCATCATTTCTGATAATTTTCATCCTGCTCGCAGTGGCTCAGGTGCACTCTACACAGTAGAACACTTTCAAGCGGTGCAAAACCATCTGGCGGCAGAGGGCTTATTTTGTCAATGGCTGCCCTTACACCAACTTGACCTAGACACCTTGCGCAGTATCGTGCAAGCCTTTATCACCGTATTCCCTGAGGGTAGAGCTATTTTGGCAAGCAACAGTTTGGAAACACCGGTGTTGGGCCTTATTGGTCGAAGCAACCAAGGTGATTTTAACCTTGAAAAGATACGTCAACATTTAGCCAATAGTGCCTTACCCAAAAGTCCGGCAGATTTTGGCATCGAAGATGACTTCGCCTTGCTGGGGAGTTTTGTCGCGGGGCCAGAAGCATTAGCGCATTTCGCGGGCAACGCAACCGCCAATACCGATAATCATCCCATCGTTGCCTATCTCGCACCGCGTATTACCTATGCACCCGAATCACTCCCACGAGATCGATTGATCACCTTGCTGCATGAATTTTCCAGCGAACCTGCTGAGATGATTAATGCCACAACCGATATGACCTGGTCACGTCGCTTAGCCAATTATTGGACAGCACGTAATCATTATATTGAAGCAGGACGAGCAGTAAGGCCTTCAGCGAACGTACAAGACATGTTGTCACAAGTCCAAGAGCCATTACTCGCCGTCCTACGCTTGAGTCCTGAGTTTCGACCTGCCTACGAACCACTGCTACGAATGGCGACCATGCTTAGCCAAACAGATTTACCCGCCGCTCTTGCCTTGCTAAAGGAACTGACCCAAATACAGCCCGAACGCCCCGAAGCTGAACAGGCCTATAGTCAACTTTCTGGTTTAGAGCAGTAAGTCTATGAGACAGTCCCCATTGAAATGGCTGCAGATTAAAGCACCTCGCCTATTATAATCAGGAAGATAATACTATGAGCCCACGCCCAATCAACTCAGGACAGCATTTCGCGTTTAAGCGCCAAACACGCGATTTACACAAAGCCGGCTTAGTTATCTTTGCCAGTTTTATGATGACAGGCTTTAGCACTATAACACAGGCCGAAGAAATAGCCGCCGCGTCTAAAGTACTAAGCGTAGCACCTGATCAAACAGACAGTAAACCAATCGAAGCCACACACCCACACTTAAAAACACCACCCAAGAACACTAAGGTCAGTCAGAAAAGTAAAAAGACCGATACGGTAGAATTAAACGAGATGGTGGTCACTGAAGATGCTCGCTCTAAAAATTTAATTGGCGTGACCGCATCAGCCTCGCAAGGTGAAGTCAGTCAAGCGCAGTTTCAATATCGGCCACTGTCAAGAAGTGGTGAAGTATTAGAAGTCATTCCCGGCGTCTTGGCGACCCAACACAGTGGCTCTGGCAAAGCAAATCAATATTTCTTACGCGGCTTTAACTTAGACCACGGTACCGATTTTACGACGTATGTCGATGGCATTCCTATGAATATGCCGACTCATGCACACGGCCAAGGTTATATGGATGTGAATAGTGTCATTCCTGAATTGGTTAAAAACATCGAATATGGCAAAGGTCCGTATTATGCAGAAGTGGGTGATTTTTCTGCGGCAGGGTTTTCTAAAATGTTTAGTATGGACACGTTACCCCAAGGGATTGCAAAATTAACGGCGGGGCAATTCGATTATTATAGAGCCTTAGTTGCCAACTCAAATAAAGTAGGACAAGGTAACTTGCTCTATGCAGGAGAGTTTAATTTCTATAATGGTGTTTGGCAACAACCCGAAGGCTCAAAGAAATTTAATGGCATGTTGCGTTACAGCCTCGATAAGGATACTTGGGGCACGTCTATTAATGCCAAAGCCTACAATAATGCGTGGACGGCAACCAATCAAATTGCCCAAACATCGGTTGATAAAGGTGATCTAGGTCTCTATGGCACCATGGACCCTAGCGATGGCGGCAAAACAAATCGCTATAGTTTATCCAGTCATCTATGGAACAAAGGCACCGGCTGGAAAAATGACGCCAACCTTTATGCATTGTATTCAGACGTTGATCTGTATTCTAATTTTACCGGTTATTTAGATAACCCTATCAATGGCGATCAAATTCATCAATTTGAGAAGCGTGTTCAAACCGGTGGCAACATCGAACACACGCGTTATAACAAGTTATTTAATGTCGATATGGATAATACTTATGGCATACAATTTCGCCATGACAGTATTATGAATGTGGGTTTAGACCATACTCAAAATAGACAATATTTAAGTACTGTCAGTCATGATGATGTCAGTCAAAGCACCGGTGGTGCCTATTTTAAAAATCAAACTTATTGGCACGATAAAGTCCGCACCACCGTTGGTTTAAGAGGTGACTTTATTAACAATGATGTCACGGTATTAAGCACAGCAGGTCAAGCTATCAACTCCTTAACCAATGCCGGAAATTCAGGCACGTCTAGTCAAGCGGTGTTTAGCCCTAAAGTGGGGTTAGTTTTAGGACCTTGGCATAATACCGAATATTTTGTAAATGGCGGCTATGGTTATCATTCAAATGACGCTAGAGGGACTACCCTTCAGTATGATCCTTCTAATGGGAGTGCTTTAGATGCCAATTCTAGGCATATCTCTCCTATGGCTACCTCACGCGGTGCTGAAACCGGTATACGGAGTAGTGTTATTAAAAACCTAAACAGCACTATTGCCTTTTGGTGGTTACAAAGTAGTCAAGAATTGGTCTTTAAAGGGGATCAAGGGAATACTGAAATTAATGGTGAATCAAATCGGTATGGGGTTGAGTTTACGAACTATTACAAACCGACTGATTGGTTGATATTAGATGCTGATTTTGCTTTTACCTCAGCCCGCTTTGCTCAAACACCCCTAGGTGCAACCAACAATTATGTTCCCAATTCTGTGGGTCGAGTGATTACGACGGGGGCGACAGTGATTGCACCCAATGGCTTGTTTGGCTCAGTGCGCTTAAGACATTTTGGCGAAGTGCCTTTGGATAACTCAGGTTCATTTTGGGCGGGAGATACCAGTATTGTTAATTTAAGTTCGGGTTATCAACATAAACGCTTTAAATTAGAACTGGATGTGTTTAATATTTTTGGCTCAACAGCCAACGATATTGCCTATGCGTATGACTATCGATATCCAGCCGGAGCTTCGACCAGTGCAGACTATGGCATGATGAAACATCCTGTTGAACCTAGAATGGTACGCGGAACTATCACGGTTAATTTTTAAAGGCCTGAAGTTATCACCAAGCTGCAAAAAACCACGATCAATACTACACTAGAACAAGCAAGACATGATTACCCATTAGATAATCTGGTTACTAATCAATCCTTAGATGCACGCTTGCGTGAGTCTGAACTTAAAAATGAAGTTAAACTAGCAGAAACAAAAGCGGATTTAATACGCTGGGTAGTCGGTATCGGCGTCCTGCAAACAGCGCTTATTACGGCGCTGCTCATTAAATTAAGTGCAACTATTTAAGCAACTTTCTTTTCAACCACGTTGGCATACTGTGGCCATGCCGCCATCAATAACAGCCGCTGGAATGGGTACGTGACTTAAGTAATCAATCACCCTGATAGACAGTAAAAAATAAACTGATTTTAT
>CAIPDT010000088.1 GCA_903863905.1 uncultured Methylococcaceae bacterium | reverse complement strand
TGCCGATTTACATGCACTGATATTATCTGATGTATTAGATGATGATTTAAGTGCGATAGCCAGCGGGCCTACCGTTCCTGATGCCACTACGTTTAATGACGCTTTAGCGATATTAACGCAATACGGTCTAAGCGATTGCATACCTAACTCCGTTATGGACTATTTAACCTAGGGGCAACACGGACATGTTGCTGAAACCCCTAAAGCGGATGATCCAATCTTTAACACCACCTCTTATACACTTGTTGGCAGTAACTCGCACAGTCTTAACGCCGTCTTTACCGCTGCCCAAAACCTAGGCTACCACCCCCAAATTTACCAACACCCTTTGTGTGGAGAAGCCAAAGAAGTCGCTGAACACTGGGTGCTTGATGCAAAACAGTGGATAGATCAAGGTATCACTGCACCGATGGCTTTTTTAGCGGGCGGAGAAACAACCGTCACTTTAAAAGGGCAAGGCGTAGGAGGTCGGAATCAAGAAATGGCTCTCGCCTTTGCACTGGCCGCTCAAAAACACGGCTTAAAGGCGCCTTGGTTATTTCTGAGTGGCGGCACGGATGGTCGTGATGGCCCTACCGATGCGGCGGGTGGCATCGTAGACCCTAACACACTGCATAATATTATCACAGCGGGTCTTAAGCCGAGTGATCTACTAGACAATAATGATTCATATACCGCCTTAAAAAGCGCTCAGTGCTTATTAATGACCGGCGCAACGGGGACCAATGTTGCTGACTTGCAAATTTTATTAATTTACCCTTAAACTTACACCCCATTTTAATCAGGAGCCACCATGTTTAAAAAATCTATGTCCATCGCCGGTTTTGATGATGCACTCTTCCAAGCCATGGAAGAAGAACGCTTGCGTCAAGAAGATCATATTGAGCTGATTGCGTCAGAAAACTATGCCAGCCCACGTGTTATGGAGGCTCAAGGTTCGCAATTAACCAATAAATATGCAGAAGGCTATCCGGGCAAACGTTATTACGGTGGCTGTGAATTTGTTGACAAAGTTGAGCAATTAGCCATCGACCGTGCTAAAGCATTGTTTGGTGCTGATTATGCCAACGTTCAAGCGCACTCAGGTTCACAAGCGAATATGGCTGTGTTTATGTCTTTAATTCAACCGGGTGATACGATCTTAGGTTTAAGTCTTGCCGATGGTGGCCATTTAACGCACGGCGCCAAACCTAATTTCTCTGGCAAAATATATAACGCGATTCAATATGGTTTAAATGCTGAAACCGGTGAAATCAATTATGAACAGGTTGAAGCATTGGCATTGGAACATAAGCCTAAATTAATTATTGCGGGTTTTTCTGCTTACTCACGCATCTGGGATTGGCAAAAGTTCCGTGACATTGCGGATAAAGTTGGCGCTTATTTTGTAGTGGACATGGCGCACATTGCCGGCTTAGTCGCAGCGGGTTTATATCCTAATCCTGTGCCTTTTGCAGATGTAGTGACCAGTACGACGCATAAATCGTTACGCGGCCCTCGTGGTGGTTTAATCGTGTGTAAAAGCAATCCTGAGATAGAAAAAAAGATCGACTCGTCTATCTTTCCAGGTATCCAAGGCGGCCCGTCAATGCACATTATTGCCGCTAAAGCTGTTGCTTTTAAAGAAGCGATGGAACCTGAATTTAGGGTCTATCAACAACAAGTGATTAAAAACGCGCAGGCGATGGCAGAAGTGTTTATCAGTCGTGGCTTTGATATTGTATCGGGTGGTACAGATGACCATTTAATGTTGGTGTCTCTGATTGCTAAAGGCATTACTGGCAAAGCAGCGGATGCCGCTTTAAGCAAAGCCCATATCACCGTTAACAAAAACGCGGTCCCCAATGATCCACAATCACCGTTTGTGACCAGTGGTATACGTGTAGGCACCCCTGCTCCAACCACACGCGGTTTTAAAGAAGTCGAAGTAACAGAAATTGCCCACTTAATGTGTGACGTGATGGACAACATCGAAGATGACAGCGTTATCGCCGCCGTCCGTGAAAAAGTCAGTGCGCTGTGTGCGAGATTTCCAGTTTATAGTTAATTTTTTATAAGCGATAGAGAGACTCTTGCGAGTATCTCTATCGTTAAATGCAACACGTTAGCGATACCCTCGCGGCATCACTACTGAGGAACAACATGTCAGATATAGAAATTGCTCAACGCGCTAAAATGCGCCCCATTATTGGTTTAGCGAAAGAACACTTTGGGATTGATGCGGAACACTTAGACCCCATAGGTCATTACAAAGCCAAAATATCGCTTGAATACATTAATAGCCTAACTGATCAACCTGATGGCAAGCTCATTTTAGTCACCGCGATTAGCCCCACCCCGGCCGGTGAAGGCAAAACCACAACCACGGTCGGTTTGGGTGATGCTATGAATCGTTTAAATAAAAAAACCATCATGTGCCTACGTGAGCCTTCTTTAGGTCCTTGTTTTGGTGTTAAAGGTGGCGCAGCCGGCGGTGGTTATTCTCAAGTGGTGCCCATGGAAGACATCAACTTGCATTTTACCGGTGACTTTCATGCCATTGGCGTAGCGCATAACTTACTCTCTGCCTTAATCGATAATCATATCAATCACGGTAACGCCTTAGACATTGATCCAAGACGCATTCAATGGAAACGCGTTGTAGATATGAACGACCGTGCTCTGCGTAATATCGTCGTTGGTATGGGTGGCCCTGCCAATGGTTACCTACGAGAAGATGGCTACGATATTGTAGTGGCTTCTGAAGTGATGGCAATTCTGTGTTTAGCCACCGGCCGCGAAGACTTAAAAAATCGCCTAGGCCGAATTGTCATCGGTTATAAATCTGATCGAATCACACCCGTTTATGCCCGAGACTTAAATGCTCAAGGGGCGATGGCCGCTTTACTAAAAGATGCCATTAAACCGAATCTCGTTCAAACACTAGAAAACAACATCGCTATTATTCATGGCGGCCCTTTTGCGAATATTGCCCACGGGTGCAACACCGTGACCGCCACTAAAACGGCGCTTAAATTAGCCGATTATGTGGTTACAGAAGCAGGCTTTGGTGCAGACTTGGGTGCAGAAAAGTTTATTGATATCAAATGCCGCATGTCCGGTTTAAAACCCTCGGCTGTTGTTTTAGTCGCCACGGTAAGAGCCCTTAAGTTTCACGGTGGATTGACTAAAGACGAGTTAAATACTGAAAACTTAGCGGCACTTGAACAAGGCTTTAGTAACCTAGAACGCCACTATCAAAACATTACTCAGCACTATGGTTTGCCTTGTGTTGTCTGTATCAATCACTTTACCTTTGACACCGAAGCTGAAATTGCTCTGTTACAACAAAAATGTGCCTACTTAGGTGCAAGCTGTGTGGTTTCAAAACACTGGGCTGAAGGCGGTGCCGGAGCCGAAGCCTTAGCGAATGTCGTCACAGACATTGTTGATCATAGAGAACCTGAATTTACCTATGTCTACGACGAAGACTTAAGTTTATGGGATAAGATTGAAACCATTGCCACAAAGTTATATGGCGCCAAGAAAATTACCGCTTCGGCTAAAGTAAAAAGCCAATTGGTTGAATGGGATGCAGATTATGGAAAGTTTCCTATTTGTATCGCTAAGACTCAAATGTCTTTTTCAACCAACCCCAATGCAAAAGGCGCTCCCTCTGGACACACTGTCGAAATTAGAGAAGTCAAATTAGCCAATGGTGCAGGCTTTATTGTCGCTATTGCCGGAGACATTATGACCATGCCGGGCTTACCTAAAGTGCCGGCCGCAGAAAGAATCGACATTGATAATGACGGTAAAATAACGGGGTTGTTTTAGGTTTTTGCACACAGTGTGACAATTTGTCACACTTTTACTAGACAGTTCTGATTTATTGATATAGAATTCACCCACCGTTTACAAAGACCTTAGGTTTCAGAGAGCCTACAAACATTAGTAAACGGTAAATGAGGGGAATTGCGATCAGCAACGCTGAAAAATTATAAAAATAATCGCATTGGGATTATCTCATTAGCAAGCATGAGATTAATTCTATACAGATAAAGCCCATTTACTGGGCTTTTTTTATGCCTAAAGAAAAACTTTATCTACTCAACAACTCTCCAATCAATTTTAAAGGACAATAACAGGTGATTCGCTCTACAATATAACTTTTTTGCTGTCACCTTTTGACTATGAAGACTCCTTTACTGTCTGTTGAACGCCTTAATGTCACTTTTAATCACCAACAAACGGTGGTTAACAATCTAAGTTTTAGCCTGTATGCGGGTGAAACATTTGCCTTGGTCGGTGAGTCGGGATCGGGTAAATCGATTACCGCTTTATCAGTACTGCGCTTGCTGCCTAATAATGCTCAAATTAAAGCTCACGCGATTAACTTAAACGGCGACAATTTAACGCAACGCACAGAAAGTGAGTATTGTAAAATTCGAGGCCGTCGAATTGGCTTAATCTTTCAAGATCCTATGTCCTCGCTTAATCCAGTGATGACCATTGGCAGTCAAATTGAAGAAGTCATCAACATTCATTTCTCTTTACCTAAGAAAGACGTTAAAGCGCGGGTGCTTGAACTCTTACAACAAGTTGAAATCCCCAATCCAGAGCAACGACTTAAGGATTATCCTCATCAACTGTCAGGCGGTCAAAGACAACGCGTCATGATTGCTATTGCCTTAGCGGGACAACCTGAATTATTAATTGCAGATGAGCCCACTACCTCGCTGGATGTAACCATCCAAGCCCAAATATTAACCTTACTTAAAAACATTCAACAACAAACTGGCATGGCCTTGTGGTTGATTAGTCATGATCTTGCCCTGGTTTCAACCGTCGCTGATCGCGTGGCGGTGATGCAAAAAGGCAAGATTGTTGAAACCGGCCCCACCCAAACTGTTTTTAATGACCCACAACATTACTACACTAAACAACTGATTGCCGCCCTGCCCTCGATTAACAGTTGTTTAAATCATCTTGAAACTGAAAAGCCACCACTACTCCAAGTCAAAAACTTTTCCTGTTTTTATCCAGTGCGCAAAGGTCTTTTTAAACGTATTGTGGATCATGTCCGTGCCGTGGATGATGTCAGTTTTGAGATTCAACAAGGAAAGACGCTGGCCTTGGTGGGTGAATCCGGTTGTGGTAAAACCACGCTTGGTAAAAGCTTATTAAACTTAATCCCCAGTCATGGGGGTCAAGTGACACTGAATGGCATTACCCTGAATAATTTGTCGGGAGAAGCCTTAAGACAACAACGCGCTAATATTCAGATTGTATTTCAAGACCCCTTTTCGTCTATGAATCCTAGAATGTTGGTCGGTGATATTATTGCCGAAGGCATCAAAGCATTACGTCCTAAGATGGAACCCGCCGCCTTAAAAAAAATGATCCAACAACTGTTACATCAAGTGGATTTACCTGCTGATTCTGCTTTACGCTATCCCCATGAGTTTTCAGGTGGACAAAGACAGCGCATCTGTATCGCACGCGCCTTAGCCGTCAATCCACAATTAATTGTCTGCGATGAACCCACCAGTGCCTTAGATGTGTCAGTGCAAGCCCAAATCATCAAGCTATTAAAATCCTTACAGGAACAAAAAGGCATTAGTTATTTATTTATCACGCATGATCTAAGCGTGGTCGCAGAAATAGCCGATGACGTTGCCGTCATGTATCAAGGTAAAGTGATTGAGTATGGCACCGTAGATCAAGTACTCACCCACCCGCGTCAACCGTATACGCAAAAACTGTTAAACGCCGTGCCTGTTTTGAAAAATTGAACGAGTGAATTTTCAGACCATTTTTAAGGCTGATTTGTGGTATCCTATCTGGCTAAATTTTATTCTATAAATTCTCATATCACTTTATGCGAACACGCGTTAAAATCTGCGGTTTTACCCGCACTGAAGAAGCTGTTTATGCCGCTCAATTAGGTGTGGATGCTATTGGCTTGGTGTTTTACCCACCCAGTCCAAGACATGTAGAAATTGAACAAGCCCTCAGTATTGTCAACGCCTTACCCGCGTTTACCTCTGTGGTCGCCTTGTTTGTTGATGAGCAAGAAGACCGTATTCGTGAAATATTGACACGCGTACCCATTGACTGCCTTCAATTTCATGGAGATGAACCCGCAGAAACTTGTAGAATTTACGGTAAACGGTATATTAAAGCGATACGAATGCAGGATAATACTGATATTGACGCCCTAGCCAAACAATATCATGATGCAGATGGGTTATTACTGGATGCGTATCATCCAGATACCAAAGGGGGTACAGGCAGTCAATTTAATTGGGACTTAATTCCTGAGCATTGCTCATTACCCATTATATTGGCCGGGGGATTAGATGAAACTAATGCAAAACAAGCCGTACAAACAGTCAGACCTTATGCTCTTGATATCAGTAGCGGTGTTGAGATAAAAAAAGGCGTAAAAGACTCGCTTAAAATGGCGGCATTTATACAACAAGTTAATGAAGGTGACAGAGTAACAACATGAGCGAAAAATATAATATGCCCGATGAGCGGGGACATTTTGGCCCTTACGGTGGAATCTTTGTAGCAGAAACACTGATGCCGCCCATTCAAGAATTAAATGCGGCTTATCAACATTATTTAACTGATCCTGAGTTTATCGCTGAGTTAGATACCGATTTAAAATATTATGTCGGTCGTCCTTCACCTTTATATCACGCTGAACGCTGGAGCCGTGAACTGGGTGGTGCGCAAATTTATTTAAAACGCGAAGACCTCAATCATACCGGTTCACATAAAATCAACAATACGATTGGCCAAGCATTATTGGCTAAACGTATGGGTAAAACCCGTATTATCGCCGAAACAGGAGCGGGGCAACATGGCGTAGCCACCGCTACCATTGCGGCAAGACTCGGCTTAGAATGTGTGGTTTATATGGGTGCCGTAGACGTTGCCAGACAATCACTTAACGTCTATCGTATGAAACTATTAGGCGCGACTGTGGTGGCCGTTGAATCAGGCTCAAAAACGTTAAAAGACGCGTTAAATGAAGCTCTAAGAGATTGGGTGACTAATGTTGATAACACGTTCTACATTATTGGTACCGTTGCAGGCCCCCACCCTTACCCTGCCATGGTTAGAGATTTTCAAGCGATTATCGGTAGAGAAGCCAAAGAACAATGCCTAGAAGCCACCGGACGATTACCCGATGCTTTAGTTGCCTGTGTAGGCGGTGGCTCTAATGCAATCGGCTTATTTTATCCTTTCATCGAAGATGCCTCAGTAAAAATGTACGGTGTTGAAGCGGCAGGAGACGGGGTTGAAACCGGTCGTCACTCTGCACCTTTGTGTGCAGGTCGCCCTGGTGTTTTACATGGCAATCGAACCTATTTAATGGCCGATGATGACGGAGAAATCATTGAAACCCATTCAATTTCTGCTGGCTTAGATTATCCAGGTGTAGGCCCAGAACATGCCTGGTTAAAAGATACAGGTCGCGCTACTTACGTTAATATTACCGACACTGAAGCCTTGGAAGGTTTCTATGCGCTTACTCGCATGGAAGGCATCATTCCAGCTCTTGAATCAAGTCATGCCATGGCTTATACAATGAAACTTGCACCGACTATGCGTAAAGACGAAATTATTATCATTAATTTATCAGGACGTGGCGATAAAGATATGCAAACAATGGCTAAACGTGAGGGGATAGAACTGTGAGTCGATTAGCAGCCAAATTTGAAGCACTTGCCAAAGCGGGCAGAAAAGCATTAATTCCATTTGTAACCGCAGGCGATCCAAGACCTGATTTTACCGTGCCCTTAATGCATGAGATGGTTAAAGCCGGTGTGGATGTTATTGAACTAGGCGTGCCTTTTTCTGACCCTATGGCAGATGGCCCTGTTATTCAACGCGCCAGTGAACGCGCTTTAGCCCATAAAATGAGTTTAAGACGCACCCTAGATATCGCCTTGGAATTTAGAAAAACAGATCAAGACACTCCTGTCGTGATCATGGGTTATTTAAATCCTATTGAAGCGATGGGCTATGAAGACTTTGCTAACGCCGCTCAACGAGCTGACATCGATGGTGTTTTAACGGTCGACCTCCCCCCTGAAGAAGGTGTTGAGTGCAGTGCTTTATTAAAAGCCCGCGGCATTGACCCTATCTTCCTATTAGCGCCCAACAGTACTGACGAACGCGTTAAAAAAATGGATGCAGCCGGTAGTGGTTACATTTATTATGTGTCACTAAAAGGTGTCACAGGAGCGGGACATTTAAATATCGCCGATGTTGAAAGTAAAGTTCATCAAATCAAACAAAACACTCAATTACCCATTGCCGTTGGTTTTGGGGTAAAAGATGCTGAAACTGCAAAATCAATTGCAAAAATTGGTGACGGCGTGGTGATTGGCAGCGCTTTAATTAATAAAATTGAAGCTAACTTGGACGATCCTGATCTCGCTAAAAAGGAAATCATCGATCTATTAACCTCTATACGCCAAGCATTAGACAGTTAAGTAGCCTAATTGAAATAACGAACAACGGAGTACCTTAATGAGTTGGTTTGAAAAACTACTACCCAAAACAATTAGAACAGAAGGCTCAATTAAAAAAGTCTCTGTACCTGAAGGATTATGGACAAAATGCCCAAGCTGTAATGCTATCCTTTATAACTCAGAATTAGAAAGAAATCTAAGTGTCTGCCCAAAATGCAATCATCACATGCGCATTTCGGCCCGAGCCCGTATCGATATGTTTCTTGATGATACGACACGAGAAGAAATCGGTAAGTCTATTAAACCCGTTGACCCTTTAAAGTTTAAAGACACTAAAAAGTATAAAGAGCGTATCACCATCGCTCAAAAACAAACCAAAGAAAGTGATGCTTTAGTGGTCATGAAAGGCAAACTTGAAGGCAAAGATATCGTCGTTGCCGCGTTTGACTTTAAATTCATGGGTGGTTCCATGGGTTCTGTAGTGGGTGAACGTTTTGTGCGTGGTGTTAATAAAAGTATTGAGTTAGGCATTCCTTTTATTGTCTTTACTGCCAGTGGTGGTGCGAGAATGCAAGAATCGTTATTTTCGTTGTTCCAAATGGCAAAAACCAGCGCCGCGTTAACTAAACTATCCGATGCAGGGATACCTTATATCTCTTTTATGACCGACCCCACAATGGGCGGAGTATCAGCCAGTTTAGCCATGTTAGGTGATATTAATATTGCCGAACCCAACGCCTTAATTGGTTTTGCAGGCCCTCGGGTTATCGAGCAAACCGTTCGTGAAAAACTACCTGATGGTTTTCAACGCAGCGAGTTTTTACAAGAACATGGCGCCATTGATATGATTATCGATAGACGTGAAATACGAACTAAAGTATCAAGCATTTTGTTGCTATTAATGAGCGCTAAAGAAAAACTACCGGTTACTTTTCCACCCATAGAATCAATCGTTGAAGCTGAACTCCCGATTGAACCGACAACTGAACAAGAATAATCGACTTTAACCCTTAATAATGATGCGTTTTGACTCGCTAAAGGGATGGCTAAACTGGCAGGAAAGCCTACATCCCTTAGCGATAGACCTTGGTTTGGAGCGCGTTGCACGCGTATACCGCTCGCTTAATCCCGAACGCGTCAAACCGTTGACGATTACCGTTGCCGGCACTAACGGTAAAGGCTCCTGTATCGCTTACCTTGAAGCCATTTATAAAGCACAAGGTTATCGCGTGGGAGCTTATTCTTCCCCTCATATATTAAAATACAACGAACGTATTAAAATAAACGGTCAACCTGTCTCTGATGACTGTATCTGTGAGGCCTTTGCCCGAATTGAATCAGCACGGGGTGATACCTCCTTAAGCTACTTTGAATTTGGCACCCTTGCCGCTCTTGATATATTCTGGCGCTCAGACCTTGATGTACAATTACTTGAAATTGGGCTAGGTGGCCGTTTAGATGCGGTTAATATTATTGACCCTGATACGGCAATCATTACCAGTATTGGTATTGATCATATTGACTGGTTAGGCAGCACTCGGGAAGCCATTGGTGCTGAAAAAGCCGGCATCTTTAGAGCCAATATCCCTGCAATTGTAGGTGACCCCACCCCTCCAGAATCCTTAAGACAACACGCGATTGAAAAAAACAGTCACCTGTATTGTATTAATGAAGAGTTTGAATACCAAAAGTACGATTCACACTGGACGTGGTCAGGTGCGGATAGACAAATTTCTGAAATACCTGAACCGGGTTTAAAAGGCGAGCACCAGTACCGTAATGCGTCTGCCGTTATTTTAGCCGTGCATTTAATGAACAAAAACTTACCTGTTGATGACCAAGCCATTAAAACAGGTATTAAAAATAATCATTTACTCGGTCGGTTTCAGTTAATTAATGATAAAATCCCTATTCTACTTGATGTTGGACACAATCCAGAAGCCGTTAAAACTTTGGTTAATTATCTAAACATCACGTTTCCTAATAAACGAATACACGCGATCTTCTCAATGATGAAAGATAAAGATATAGCCAGTGTACTCGAAATTATGCACCCAGTGGTTTATGATTGGTTTTTTACACCCTTAGCTAACCCCAGAACCGCCTCAGAAGAATTGATGCGTAAAATATTTTCGCAAAGCTCTATAACACGGGTTTCCTTTGGCTTTAAAGGCTTTAATGATGCCTTTAGATGTGCAAAAAACCAGTCACAGAGTAACGATCTCCTGCTGGTGTTTGGATCTTTCTTTTTAGTATCTGATTGTTTAAATGAATTTGAAAAAGGTGAGTTAACAAAATGAATGACGAATTAAAACAAAGATTAATTGGTGCAATAGTTGTCACAGCCCTAGCTGCTATTTTCATTCCGATGCTTTTTGACGATACAATTGATACCAATGGCCAATCAGTCACTGAATTAAATATCCCCTCCACCCCCCTTTCAACCGGTGAAGTTTCGTCTAACAAATTACCCACGAATGCCAATCAAGTGCTTAACAAACAAGATGCAGAGCCTGAAACGACCGTGAATACCAACGAAGAATCCGAACTCTCCTCAGAAACAATTCCACCCGCAGAAGCAGAAGACGAAAACACTGGGAATACATCTGAACAAACTGCAGATGAAGAAGATGGTGCACCTATCACACTTGATACCGGTATTGTTAATGGTAATGACACCGCCTCAAAAACACCCAAAACCAACGGCCAAAAAGAAAACGCTAAATTACGCCCACTTCCAGACGCGACTCTTGAATCAAATACCTTAGTTGATGCACCTATAAAAGCGCCGAAAAAACCACTCTCCGCAACTAAAGCTATCTTTAATGACGTTCAATCCGACATCAACAATACTATAGCCACAGATAAGTCAGTTAATACCCCTACCAAAGCCAAGTCTGAATTTAATCGCTGGACGATTCAAGCCGGCAGTTTTAGCAAAAAAGAAAACGCGATTACCTTAATGGAATCTTTACGCAAACAAGGCTTACCTGTTACGCTGGATACCATTACGACTTCGAACAACAACCTTTTATATCGTTTAAAAATCGGACCGACACTCGATAAAAAACACGCTGCGGATATGAAAGCAAAACTAGATAATCAGAAGATACAATCCTTTATAACAGAAGATTAATTAGATTATAAAAGAGTAATCTGATAACGCTGTATTCTTGTTGAGAAGACTACATTATTATATTCTTTCAACACAAACCAATCCTATTAACTGTCGAAAACAACCTTTAAGATTAAATAAATAATTATGTGTGGTATTACTGCTATCGTTTCACATCAAGCTGTCAATCAAGAACTCTATGATGCACTCACTGTACTACAACACAGAGGACAAGATGCGGCAGGCATAGTCACTTGTGAGCGGGGACGCTTACATTTAAGAAAAGATAACGGCTTAACGCGTGACGTTTTTAACAACGCACAAATGCTCAAACTAAAAGGTAATATGGGTATTGCTCATGTTCGCTACCCTACCGCTGGCTGTACAAGTTCAGCCGAAGCGCAACCTTTTTATGTCAACTCGCCTTTTGGCTTAACACTCGCACATAACGGCAATTTAACTAATACGGAAGAGTTAAAAAAAGCCTTGTTTTTAGAAGATCAACGTCATATCAATACCGACTCTGATTCTGAGGTTTTACTAAACGTTTTTGCGCATGAATTACATAGCATCGGCAAACTCGATTTAAGTGTTGAAGATATTTTTCAAGCGGTTAGTGGTGTGCATCGTCGCTGCAAAGGTGCCTATGCGGTTGTCATTATGATTGCTGGTGTGGGTATCTTAGGTTTTAGAGATCCTCATGGTATCAGACCTGTCGTTTTTGGTGAACGAAAAACAGAAGAAGGTTCTGATTTTATGATTGCCTCCGAAAGTGTGGCTCTCAATGTTTTAGGCTTTACGCTTACCCGAGACATAGAACCCGGCGAAGCCATTTTTATTGAAGAATCAGGCATCTTACATACCAAACAATGTGCAGAGGAAGTTGATCACTGCCCCTGTATTTTTGAATACGTTTATTTTGCTCGCCCAGATTCAATTATTGATGATATTTCAGTCTATAAAGCCCGCTTACGAATGGGTGACAAACTAGCTGCAAAAATCCTAAGAGAATGGCCTGATTTTGATATTGATGTGGTTATCCCTATTCCAGATACCAGTCGAACCAGCGCCTTACAAATGGCTAACAAACTTGGGGTTAAATTCAGTGAAGGTTTTATGAAAAACCGTTACATCGGTAGAACTTTCATTATGCCTGGCCAAAAGATGCGCGAAAAATCAGTCCGACAAAAACTGAATGCCATTGATCTTGAGTTTAACGGCAAGAATGTTTTATTAGTGGATGATTCTGTGGTTAGAGGAACTACCTCCGCACAAATCATTCAAATGGCCCGAGATGCCGGTGCTAAAAAGGTCTATTTTGCCTCAGCAGCGCCACCAGTTCGCTACCCAAACGTGTACGGCATTGATATGCCGGCTGCCAATGAACTGATCGCTCATGATCGAACAGAAGAAGAAGTTCGTGAAGCGATTGGCGCGGATCGTTTAATCTACCAAGACTTAGATGATTTAATTGAAGCCGTACGCAAAGGCAATCCAAACATTAAACATTTTGACACCTCTTGTTTCAGTAAAGAATACATTACCGGTGATATTGATGATGTGTATTTAGATAAAATTGAAGCCTTACGCAATGACAATGCTCAGGCTGAACGCAACTCTGGAAAATTAATCATCGAAATGTTATAAGCCAACCGCTTAGTAATTCTGCCATTGATCAGAGGCAACCTTAAGCGAGGTTGCCTCTTTAGCCTTACTGTAAAAACCTATGAAAGATATCGACTGGAACGACTACTCTCTTGAAACTCAAGCCATTAGAGCTGGGCACAAACGTACGCATGAAGATGAGCATAGTATCCCCATCTTTACCACTTCCAGTTATGTCTTTAAAAGCGCCGAAGAAGCAGCGTTACGTTTTACGGGACAAATCCCCGGCAACATTTATTCACGCTTTACCAACCCCACGGTCAATGCTTTTCAAGAAAGACTCGCTTTCATGGAAAAAGGTGAGCGTTGCTTGGCTTTTTCATCCGGCATGGCTGCCATTATGGCCGTGGGCATGGGCTTATTAAAAGCCGGCGACCATGTAGTGTGTTCCAGAAGCGTATTTGGCAATACCCTCTTAGTGTTTCAAAATTACTTTGCCAAGTTTGGTGTCGAAACAGACTTTGTAGACTTAATTGATATCAAAGCATGGGAAGCGGTTATTAAGCCAAATACGCGTTTCTTATTTATTGAAACCCCCTCAAATCCTTTAATTGAAATTGCGGACATTTCTGCTTTAGCAGACCTTGCTCATGCTCATAATAGCTTATTAATCGTTGATAATTGTTTTTGTACCCCGATACTTCAAAAACCTTTTGAGCTTGGCGCCGATATTGTCATTCATTCAGCCACTAAATACATTGATGGCCAAGGCCGTTGTGTCGGCGGGGCCGTAATTGCCAGTGATGAGATTATCGAAAAGTTTATTTACCCCTATCTAAGAACAGGTGGTGCGACCATGAGCCCCTTCAACGCCTGGGTGTTTTTATCGGGCCTAGAAACCTTAGCGGTGCGAATGAAAGCGCATTGTGATAATGCCTTTGAACTGGCTAAATGGTTAGAACAACACCCCAGCGTTTCAAAAGTACATTATCCCGGCTTAGCCTCACATGCTCAACATGACTTAGCCCAACGTCAACAATCTCAGTTTGGCGGCATTGTTAGTTTTGAATTAACGGGCGGAAAAGAACACGCGTGGACATTAATTGATGCCACTAAAATGATCTCAATTACCGCTAATTTAGGTGATGTTAAAACCACCATTACCCACCCAGGTACCACAACTCATGGCCGTTTATCACCTGAAGCCAGAGCGGCCGCAGGTATTAAAGACGGTTTAGTTAGAATCTCGGTCGGTTTAGAAGGCATTGACGATATTAAAAATGACTTATTAACAGGACTACAACTGTAATCATCCGCTTATGAATGTTGATGTACTTTGTATAGGTCATGCTTCTTATGACTTAATATTTACGGTGGCTCACCATCCAGGCTCTGACGAGAAAATAGTAGCCGAGTCCTTGTTAGAATGTGGCGGTGGCCCTGCCGCCAATGCCGCAATAACAGCGGCTAAATTAGGCCTCAAAACTGCTTTTGCCGGCTATTTAGGCCATGATATTTACGGACTCAAACATTTAGAAGAATTACGAGAACATCAGGTTAATACCGATCTGATCCTTCTTGGCGACTCTCCTACCCCACTCTCTACCATCATCGTTAAACCAAACGGTCAACGCGCCTTAATTAATTACAAAGGCGACACGCACGCCTTAGCCGCAACCGCGCTTGATTTCTCAACGACTAAAGCCAAAGTCGTATTATTCGATGGCCATGAACCACACCTATCACAACACCTGCTTACACAACTCAAACAGACAGACACCTTAACCGTTTTAGATGCCGGCTCGGTTCATGAAGGCACGTTGAGTCTCATGTCTCAAGTAGATTATTTAGTCTGTTCTGAAAAATTTGCCGTGCAATTGGCAGGCGATGTTCACCTAGCGCTATCGCGCTTATCAGAAGTATCGCCTAATGTGGTGATTACTTTAGGTGAAAAAGGCCTGATCTGGCAAAGAGGAGACGAAGCGGGCAGTGTACCTGCTTTTTCTGTATTAGCGATTGATACGACCGGTGCGGGTGATGCCTTTCATGGTGCTTTTGCAGCAGCCCTTGCTTTAAAAATGGCTTGGCCAGAGGTCTTACGCTATGCCAGTGCAGCCGGATCTCTTTGCTGTACAAAATTAGGTGCTAGACTCGGAATTCCCTCAAAACTTGAGCATCAAGCTCTTTTTGATCACGCTTAAGAAGTCGTCTTTTTTAAAACAAACCTAATATCCAGAGCATAAAAAAGGGACTCTAAGAGTCCCTTTAATTTTAGATTCAACCACTGCTAAACAGGTTAAATTATCTCAGCTAAGCAACAATAATATCTGCTGCACTTAGAGCAGGATGCGTTAGCACACCTAAAATTTCAACCGTTACTGCCGCTAATACGCCCGTACCATCACTATCATAATTAAGCTCACCCGTGCTGGTATTATAAATTAATCGATCAGAGGCATTATGAGCAATACCTGTGGTACTAGACCAAAAACGCTGATCTGAAGCAGCCCATTGACCAATGACACCTAAACCAGTTAAAGCCGAGACACTGAATTCTAATTGATCATTCCCTGAAACAAAATCAGTGATGGTATCCACATTATTGATGGCGTCTAAGGCATCCGTAAACCAGAAGGTATCCTTTCCAGCACCTCCTGTTAACGTATCATTTCCTGCCCCACCTATCAACACATTTGCACCATTATTACCCATGATTAAATTAGCACCACTATTCCCCGTACCATTAATAGAGTCAATACCCGCTAATGTTAGATCCTCAACATTAGCACTTAACGTATATGTTACAGAACTATTAACAGTATCAATTTCATTGGGATTAGTGACTGACTCAACGACCACGTCGCCTGTGTTATCTACAAGATACGTATCATTACCTGCACCACCTATTAAAGTATCAGCTCCACCACCACCGACTAAAATATTAACGCCATCATTACCGGTAATTATATTAGCAAGGCTATTACCCATACCAATCAGAGAATCTGTACCCGTTAAAATCAAATTTTCAACGTTGGCGCTTAAAACATAAGAGACAGAACTGATAACCGTATCAATCTCACCCACAATCGTAGATAACTCAGACACAACATCACCCGCATTATCAACTAGATAAGTATCGTTTCCTGCGCCACCTATTAACGTATCCGCGCCCACCCCACCGTCTAAAATATTAGCCGCAGCATTTCCGACAATTGTGTTCGCGAGACTGTTACCGGTACCATTAATCGTACCTGTACCCATTAACGATAAATTCTCTACATTATCCCCCAGGGTATAGGTAACAGAGCTATTGACGCGATCAATTTCACTCACAATCGTAGATAACTCTGAAACAACGTCTCCAGTATTATCAACATTATAGGTATCATTCCCTGTGCCACCTATTAAAGTATCAGCTCCAGCTCCACCATTTAAAACATTATCAGACGCATTACCAATAAGAACATTTCCAAGACTATTGCCTACCCCATTAATTGCACCAGTACCTGTTAAGGTTAAATTCTCTAAATTAGCTCCTAGTACATAGTTCACTGAACTATAAACGGCATCAATTTCACTTGCAATCGTAGATAATTCAGAAACAACATCTCCGGCATTATCAACAATATAAGTGTCATTCCCTGCCCCACCTATCAACAAATCAGCGCCAACACCACCGTCTAAAATATTATCCGCAGCATTACCGGTAATGGCATTTCCAAGCGTGTTACCTGTACCATTAATCGTGCCCGTACCGGTTAACAATAAATTCTCTACATTATCCCCCAAGGTATAGGTCACAGAACTATTGACTCGATCAATTTCACCCACAACCGTAGATAACTCTAAAACAACATCCCCAGTATTATCAACAAGATAGGTATCATTGCCAGCACCACCGATTAAAGTATCGGCACCACCTAAGCCATTTAAGATATTAGCCGCGGCATTACCAGTGATAATATTAGCAAGACTATTACCTGTTCCATTAATTACGCCGGTACCCGTTAAGGTTAAATTTTCAATATTAGCACCCAGCGTATAGCTTATTGAACTATTAACCGCGTCAACTTCAGTGGCTATCGTGGACAACTCAGAAATAACATCACCTGTATTATTAACAATATAGGTATCATTCCCTGCTCCACCGATTAAAGTGTCGGCTCCAGTTCCGCCATTTAAGATATTAGCCGAGGCATTACCGATGATAGTATTGGCAAGGCTATTACCTGTTCCATTAATTGCGCCGGTACCTGTTAAGGTTAACTTTTCAAGATTAGCACCCAGCGTATAGCTTATTGAACTATTAACCGCATCAACTTCAGTCGCTATCGTAGACAACTCAGAAACCACGTCTCCCGTATTGTCAACAATGTAAGTATCATTCCCGGCTCCGCCGATTAAAGTGTCCGCGCCAGTTCCGCCATTTAAGATATTAGCCGAGGCATTACCGATGATAGTATTAGCAAAGCTATTGCCTGTTCCATTAATTGCGCCAGTACCCGTTAAGGTTAAATTTTCAAGATTAGCTCCCAAGGTATAGCTTATAGAACTATTAACACGATCAATTTCACCCACAATGGTAGATAACTCAGAAACCACGTCTCCCGTAGTTTCAACAATGTAAGTATCATTCCCGGCGCCGCCGATTAAAGTGTCCGCGCCAGTTCCGCCATTTAAGATATTAGCCGAGGCATTACCGATGAGAGTATTGGCAAGGCTATTGCCTGTTCCATTAATTGCGCCGGTACCCGTTAAGGTTAAACTTTCAAG
>CAIPDT010000087.1 GCA_903863905.1 uncultured Methylococcaceae bacterium | reverse complement strand
ATATGATGATTATTTAAAAAGTGTGCTGTCTTACAATGAAGCGAAGGCAGTGACTGATACGGCTTTTGCTGATGGCGAACAGCAAGGTATAGTTAAAGGTGAAAAAGCTAAAGCACTTGATGTGGCTAGAATCCTGCTTGTAAAAGGTTTCGATATTGATACTATTGCTGAAATATCAAAATTATCCATAAAAGAAATACAAGCACTTTAGCACTTTATTTTAAGTCTAATTTTGATACGCCCTTATAAACGACATCACCTGTCAGCGTTGTCTTACATGATATGACTTCTGTTAAATTTATCAAAAAGGTGATGTTATGTTTTGGGCTTTTACACTATTAGTCGGTCTTGGGTTTGTTTTTACAAAACTGGGGGCTTATTCCGTGATGGTTACTTTACTTTCAGGTGCATTAAAATTAGTAGCTTTACTTCTAGTATTAGGAATTGTGATCTGGTTATTCTTAAAAAGAAAGAATGCTGAACATTAAGTCATTTAAAATATTAATCACTTAATGTGTACTAATTTAACTTTCTACGAGTTTTTAGGTACTTTTTTTGGTGTTAACCTACACAAGAAGAACGCTTCAGATAATATTTTCTCGTTAAAAATAAAAGGGCGTGGTCTTAGGTACAGACGGCGTCAATGAAAATAAAAGGGTATGGTCTTAGGTACAGACGGCATCATTAAAAATAAAAGGGTATGGTCTTAGGTACAGACGGCGCCAATGAAAATAAAAGGGCGTGATCTTAGGTACAGACGGCGCCATTAAAAACAAAAGGGAGTCATGTTAAAAGTTGTTCAGAGTTTTTTGTGAACTATATTCTGTATATTCTAAGAAAATTTCATTTTTCAATAACTACTCTAATTTTAGATCTTCAATGAATCTTATTGAAAAGATTTATCACGTCATAAAGCCTTTACCTGAGAATATTGTCCAAGAAGTGTTAGGTTTTGCGTTATTTCTACGTCAACGTGAAGAAAAAGCAGAATGGCAAAATTTAATGAATGCACAATCAACTGCTCTGAATTACTGCAATGAGGATTTAGCTTGCAATATATCAACAGTCGTTTGCATGATTAGTCAGCATAAAAATATTATCGAATTATTAACGCGATAAAGTGCCTTCTAAAAACAAAGCGTACAATGCTACTTTTGCCCGGCTAGCCCCTACATACAGCCATTCAGGATGTGAGACAGCTTGATTATCTAAGCCCACTAAAATTACAACATCAGCTTCTAAACCTTTAAAGCCTTGAATAGCGCCCACTCTTACGCAATTAGCGATTGGATTGTACATTTCAGTTGAGATAGATACATCCGTTAATCCACACGACCAAGTTGATTTTTGATTGGTATGCCGATAGGGTGATAACACCACGATGCGATCAGGTGTAATGCGTTCGCGCTGGATTAATCTTTTTAGCAATTGCCGTAACTGCTCGCCCATTAAGGTAAAGTTTAAGCTGTATTGAACCTCGGGTAGTAAACCCTCTTCAATTCTAAAAGCAGTAGGAATATCGACATTACCCCATTTTGCAGCTTGTTCACCAATGGGTTTCGTATTTCTTAAGTTAATATCTAATAAAAATGGTTGGGCATTAAACGGTGGCTCCCATGTATCGTTTTCTTGATAAATAGCTTGATGCCGATCAAAAAAACAATACCAACTGAAATTATTTCGTCCTATCGTTTCTAAAGCAATCCACCAGGTTGCATTAAAATCCGCCGCCTCATCAATAATGAGGGTATCAAAACCTTCGTTTAGAATTTCAATAGCCTTGATTAACAATTCTGGGCATTCATCACGAAAGAACTGAATACGCAGTTCTAAATCTTCTGGAACGTCAAAGGGTAAACCGGCGGCAAGCACTCTGCTACGCACTAGCTCATGAAAATTAAGTACAGTAATAGCAGGTATATCAGCCACTACAGTCGATAAGTGTTGGGCTAAATTACGATTAAAACAGGTGAGTAAAACCGACTTTCCTAGGGCAGCATGTTCACGCGCTAAACATACGGCTAATAGTGTTTTACCCGAGCCGGCACTGCCTTCAACTAATAAACGAGACTGCGTGCGTAACATGCGTAAAACAGTGATTTGTTGTTCGGTTGCTTGCTGTAAATCAGCGAGAGAATTATCCAGTTGCGCGACTAAAGGCATTAACAAGTGGCAATCTGGGGCTAGTATTTCTTTTAAGGCTTTTTGTTGAGCCGTATTCCATGCCGTAGGATGCGGTGTGGCGGCTTTAAATAATTGCAGTAAGTATTTTTCTGGCTTAACTAAAGCATCACGATCTAATAGAAATGCTCTTGAGGGTGCTTCTGAAGCAGGTAACGACCCAGACCAATAAACATCAGGAAACCAAACCGCATGTGTAATGGTTAATAAATCAAACGTTGATTTACCTAAACGTTGTATCAATTTATCAATTAAGGCATAGCGATTACGCCGTGCTTGAGAGAAAGGTGATTGCTTCATCATTAAACCAGAAGCGTAAAGCCATTGACCCTCTTTAACATTAACCGCACCGGCTTTGATCTCAAAGACTATTAAGCCAAATTGCGGGTGAAAAATAACCAAATCCGCCTCACCAATTACTTCACCTTCTCCACGCAATAAACGCCACTCTACGGTTGGGAATACTTGCCATGGAGAAGGTAAAGATTTTAAAGCATCGAAAACGCGTTGTTCGGCGTGGGCGCCGATGTTTTCGATATACATTAGTACAAAGTTAACATGTTATTTGATATGCAGAATCTAATTTACTTGCATCAAAATATCTTTTGTTTCTTTAAGTTCCAATGCTATTTCACGTCGTAATCTAAAATCTTGGATACGATTGTCGATTTTAAAAGGAACTCCTGGATTATGTCGCTTAGCTTCACGGCGAACAACTTCACCCCAACGTCGGTCTGACTCTTCCAAATCAATAAAACGCTCACGGATACGTTGCAACTCTTGTTTAGAGTATGTGATAAAGCCAGCCGCGTTAAAGACGCTATTTTGTAGATAATCTTGTAACGCCATTAAATCGCCGTTAATTTCCTTCACAACCTCCTCAAAACTTATAGGATCATTGGCTTCACTACCAGCCAATAAATTTTCTGATGTTTTATTATCGAAAGGATCCCACTTTTTTTCTGCTAGTTTAATTCCTACTCCAACAATTGGAGGTACAACACCCAGCGTACTAACTTCTTTTATTATCCATAAACCAATGCGTAGATAATCCGTCAAATTACCTTTAGTCTCTTTATCAGAGCCGCCATAAAAGGCTTCCAGCGTGCGTATTTCAGGCTCATATTCTTGTAATAGACGCGGTCTATCATGTAAGGGTAAGGCAATAAATGTATCTACAGCTACCCGACCAAAGCGCAAAAACAGAGTTTCAAAACCATACTGAATTTGCTGTTCTAGCTTGACAGGATTATCTAATAGAATTCGTTCTACATCATCAATTTTAAATAACCTCTCTTTAGCTTGACTAACAATTTCATCAGTAATCGCTTTAAGTGAACCCGTTAATTGTTTAGGTAATTGTTGTTCTAGAACTTGAAGAATTTCAGGATATAGCCTATCTCGAATGGCTTTATTACCGTGTGCAGGGATAGGCACTAAATGAGTATCGCCTTTATAAATCATCCGCATTGTTTCTGGTTTTGCCGACTCTAAATCAGCAAATAAGTTTTTTACCTGTTCATTATAAGCACGGCGCAATTCCGTTAGTTTTTCGTGTTCACCTGCCACATCATCTGTACCTGGACGAATTTCAATAGTCTTTTGATACCAATTTTCAAAATCTTGGCTAATTTCTTTCCATTCAGACCCCCACCATTTGCCAAAATCCACACCATATATATCTTCTTCGTCAGTATTATCAAGGGATTCAATATAAATGGGGTTCAATAGCTCAACTACTTCCTGAGTTTGTTCCTTAACTTTTTTGACTAAGGCATCACAACGTGCTTGTAAAACAACGGTGCGTTCAACACCAATATAATCATCAACTGCTTTTTTTAGCGATGTAATACCATCATCAATACCGAAGTCTGCCAACTTATTTGCCGCTAACAAACCTAAACGCCTAGTTTCTTCTGTACACGTCCCTAATTCAGCTAAGTGAGCAATAGCACACACGGGAACAATTCGTTGTTTGGGTACTTTCCCCCATTCATTTTGATTGTCACGCAACCACTTGTCATATTGCCCTCGGTCGCCCGCTTTATCAGACTGAGTGGTTACAACAAATATTTTTTGTTCTAGCTTTATATGGTCAGCATCTGCAATACTTAAAACAGCTGTTTCGGATAAATCGAGATTGAAATTATCCATCTTTTTGGCGAAGATGATAGCATCACATTCTTGCATCCTTTTTTCTGCTTCTTCTCTGTGTTTTGTTACAGGGGAGTTAAAGCCGGGAACATCGTGGAATACAATGCCCTTCGTGCCGCTCAGTCGTGTGGTTTTAAGCTGTATGCGTTTTATAGCTCTTGGATGTGAGCGATCCATAAGAACTTTATCTGAATTGTTTTCTGTATAAGGCTTACCTGCAACAGCTTGATAAAGGTCTTCGGTTATTTCGCCTATATCGCTAAATGGAATAGGCGATTTATTTTTACCTTTATTTGCATAATCATACAATTTAGCCTTATTTGTTTTTGTTTCATCGATATCAGCTTTTAATTCTTTGTATTCTTTTGTATTAGGATTAAGATTTTCAAGATCAAATTCTTTGCCTTGAAGCAAACTGTCGATTTCTTCACGACTATAATACTCAATTAATAAATGTTGCTCTTTTTCTGTAGCAGCAGATAAAATCTCTGTCGTTGTATAGGTACAGCGTCTATCTTCAGAGGGTAAAATTTCTTTCCCTAACCAAGCATTAAGTAAAGCACTTTTACCGGCTTTTTCCAAACCAATGACTGCCACTTCAAAACGGTTAGCACGTAAACGTTCTAATTGCCGCTCTAAGCGTGGACGTTCGTCATCAATTGCTTTAATAAGTTCGGGCGATATATTAGTCTGTGTTTTATTACACAGTGTTGTTAGTTTATCTGCTAGTAGTGCAGCTTTTTCCAACCGAACGAGTTGTTTTGAACAGGTTTCTTGCCAATTGCTCATAATGTAAATCCTTGCATATTATGCTTTAATAAAGCCTTTGCCGCTTAATCCAGAAGTCGCAAGCTGAAAAAGCCCACCCACTTTCATTTGAGTGACAGTTATTTGTTCTTTTTTGATTTTGTCTATTAACTCTATAAAATGTAATCTGCTTTTGACTTCAAGCATACTATTTGATTTCATATCGAGTTGTAACCAACACATATTACCTTGCTCATCCTTAGAAATTTCAGCAGGTGTAGTATTTCCACTTTCACCATACCAAAACCACTCATATTCTTTTAATAACTCATAATCACTATCATTAAACTTTGTTTTTCTTTGAATTTCATTGACTCCAGCTAACTTACTGTGTCCAAAAACTAGAATTAAGGTTTTATTTAGCGTTGTTGTGTTATTTTCATGAGCAACTTTATTATTCTCTATGTAATCAGTTTTTTTATGATCAGATGGCTCTTGAGGATTATCAATAGATTCTCCTCCCTTAATTTTTTCTACATTTTTTTGCAAGGGTGGAATCAAACCTATGAACTTTTTTGCAAAATCATCAGTTGACTGCTCACTATTGCTTGAATAAATATAAGCAATTAAAACCAACATCCAAGCAATACTCTCTTTTTTAATCAAAGGAGTTTTATAGAAAAACTCATTGGATTTGGATAAATACTCATCGTTTTTAACAACTATTTGTCTGAGTAGAAAATTTATTTGTTTAAAAGTATCATCATAATTAACTTCTTCAATATTTAACTTTTTACGATATGATTCTTGTTCTGCATAGTTTTTAAAGGCCCGAACTATTTTTTCTATATCCTGATCGTAAGCTTCATTCTTACTCGCAAAAAATATTGCAAATTTATTCCATTCACTTCCTATACGTAGTTCATTCAACTCTTGCGAGTTGGCATTAATTATCCAACTAACAGTGTTGGTTAATTTATCAAACCAGTCGTCATTATCTTGTGCGCTCATGTTTCTCCACCAGTTTTCAATGCAGTATAAGCCCGCCAGTAGGGAGCATTATTAACACTGTTTATTGTTGTTATTTTAGGTATTGCCAGAGTCCATCAACTCATTTTTATCGACTTTAATGTTATGACAAAGAGCGTCTAAACTTTCAAGTTCAGCAATTTTAAATTTATATTCATCATCGCTTTGTACTAATCGTTGATTTAACAAGCCCAATAAATGAGCTTGAGATTGTTTGAGAGATGCTTGGAATAACTGATTTTGGGCGCGAGCTGATTGTGAAAACCATGCTCCTACAGCCAACCACAACGAAGCTTCAGCGTTATTTATGCCATTAACCCACATTCCTGCCATTTCTTCAATGTTTGGTAAGGTGAGCGTGGTATATTCAACATCTTCAATTCGATCTTTTACTTCAATACGCTCCGATGCAAAACAACTACCGTCTCGATGAACAATTCTATCTGTACCTGTTTTTTCACGAGTGGATAAGTTCTCTGTTTCAATTGTCTTTAAGGCAAAAATATTATCGGACAATGGACTAAATTCAACTTGAGCAAGTTGTTGTCGATAAATAGCCAGTAATGCTTCCGCTGATTCAGGGAGTTCATCTTTGATGCGTTGTTCAATATCAGCAATGCCTCTCTCCAATAAAGCACTGAGGGCTTGTTGTATAGCTTGATCCTTAGTTTGCAGTATATAAGAAGCCCGAGCAGTTAAGCCTTCTCGCATTTCCTTAAATAAATTATGAGCAGCATTTTTAATTGATTTTATGGATTTTTCACCATCCTCATCGCCTTTGCGAATTTTGAGATTAATTCCATTCTTTGGAGCATCATCACCTGACATACCTCGAGTTCGATAAGTTTCAGCTGCTTTTACAATGGCATCACGTTGTTCTGGCGACAATGTTTTATTTAGCTGTTCTTTCAAATCATCTGTGCCAAGCTCATCTGAATAATATTTATGCACTGAGGTAATTAAGTTATCAGAAAGGTCGTTTTTTATATCGCGCACAATAGTTCGCAATATTTCAGCGGCTTTAGGCTCAGTGTCTGTTGCCTCTACTCCAAACAATTTTTTAATGGCGGCATCGATTTCTTTTTCGTTTGAGCTTGCCATTGCTGCTGAGATTAACTGCACTGTGTCTTGGATTTCCGCCTCGAACTCTTGGCTCTTTTGTTCCAAAAAACTTTGCAAATCCTTAAACTCTTGTTGCAGTTCTTGTTTTTTCTTTTCTACCGCATCTTTGTCCGATAATCGTTGAGTTTCGCTGTATTGATCCAGTGTGGTCAGTAACACATCTAAACTGGCTAGTGGTTGAATTAGAGCGGGAGCAATAACAATTTCAGCCAAGCGCTCATTGACACGCTGACGTAATTCGTTCCATAAAGCTAAGCCGCCACTGTGTTCCCATGACCATTTAAACCATTGTCGTAAATTTTCCGTTGAGATTAGTTCGGCGGGTAAATAACTGCTATTTTCTTCAATGGCATCTTCAATCTCGCGCAACCAGTTTTTAACCACAGTATCCTTTTGTTGATGTTGTTTTGTAAACTTAGCACAATCACGATTAAACTTTTTAAGTAGCTCAGTTTGAAGAACTGCGTTAGTAGTTGGTTGTTCTGTCGTGGGATCACTCCAGCCCCAAGCACATTGCGCATAAAATAAAGCCTGTGCATTAATGGGCATTATTTTTGGCGTTTCTGGTAAGCGTAATTCTGTTTGAATAGCGAGGGCAAAATCAGCTAAACGTTGTTCTAATGGATCATCGGTTTCATTACGCAAATTTACGCCATTCAAAACAAAGAGCATGGCATCAGTTTTTCCCCCTAAAGCCTCAACTACATTTTTTACTTGCTTAAGCAATTCGCTACGATTTGAGCTATCGGTATGGGAATAATTCATTACCACCAAGGAAAAGCACTGTTTAAGATGGTCTTGTATTACCTTAAGATTATCTTTGTCAGCAATAGAATTAAGACCAGGTAAATCATATATTTCAATACCAACGCCAGCAGGCAATTTTAACAAATCCGTCCAAGCCGCAGGCAATAAAGGACCTTCAATACGCACTTCGGGAACTGAAATTGTCTGCGTTTCTTTATCTTTATGATAAACCTTAAAGACATTTTCCCGAACATGGTCATAGATGCTTTTATCATCCAAATTACTCTGATCGATGCCTTGCCATGAACCTTTATTAGGTTTCTTAATCTGTAAGCGTGACTGTGGGCTATGCACTAAATGTAATATACCGGCTGATAATTCAGCCGCATCCATAGGCGCTATTTTTCGACCTATCAAACCATTCACTAAAGTAGATTTTCCGGCTGAAGTTGTACCAATAGTTGCAATGCGTAATGCCGGAGATGCTAATTTAGCTGCGGCTTGTATAAAATCCGCCTGACTACAATATAAAGGTTCTTGAATAATTTCGTTGCCTTTTAAACTGGGAGCAATTGCATAAAGTTGATCGAGTTTTTCTTGTATAGAGTCGATTAGATATCTTGCCGTATCGATTGCGTTGTTTTCTGTAGGTAGCGTCATCTGTTTCCCGTAATTTTGTAAGGGTTGAGTTTTTAAGATTGGTAGTATTATTGTCAAGTAAATTAAGCAATTTTGTTGCTAATATCCACAATAAATTGCCCTGCATTCTTAACCTGTTTATGCCATTCTTGCCAATAGCTTTTATCTTTTTGATTATTTAAACATCTTAAATATCTAGCTCGTTGTGCATCATCCAGCAATTCATGAATTAAGGGAATTAAACCATCATCCAGATTATAAGTCGGTTTTTCTGGTGCTAGGCAAACAGGCACAATGCGATCTAATGGTAAATTTAAATCTTGTGAAATTGTTTCACAGACATCTCTAATGTTCTGTGCTTTGATAGATTGCGGATCTTGTATATTATAGGGTGGCAACCATTCTCTAAAGGGTCTCAATTTATCAATCTGTGTGGCTACAGCAATAATAACGGGTAGCGCTCTGTTCTTTCTGTGTAATTGAAACTCACTGCGTAATTTATTTAGTTGTTTAGCATCTTCTGCTCTGGATGCGTGTGATGCGTTGCAAACAATTAAAACGACATCAATTTCTTCCCAAGCTTTCTTTAACTCAGCCGGTGCATCTTCATGCTCTAAACCTCCATAGCCTGCACTATCAAGAATAGTCGCAACTTCTAACCCTTCTCGTTCTAATTTAAAGGGGGTTATTTGTGAGGTGGTGGGCAATACGCCCTCGGCTGTTCTTATTTCTCCAAATAATTTATTAATTAATGTGGATTTACCACTACTGATTTGACCTAAGACCAGTATTCTTAAGGGTTCTATAGATTGTTCATAAGCTTTTATGTTTTTTACGTCTTTTATAGAGGCATCACTTAATGTTTCAGTGGGAGCAATGTCATCTAAGGTAATTTGGCCACTGTACAATTGGATAGCGTAATACCCAAGTTTACTTATGTAGGCACTGAGTAGACGGTTTATAATTTCTTGTTTAATTTGAGAAAAACCTTTTTCCATCAAAAGGCCACGAGCTTTACCTAAAGCGGCTCCTGGCCAGTTGAATAACCAGTTTCCTACAGAAACGATTGATTTAGCTTTTGTGACCTTTTTGGCCTTATCATAATATTCTTTAGTTAAAACTAGATCGCTGACTTGTACCGCATGACTGCCCGGAATTTTATCTAAGACCTCACGTTGCAGGTCTTCACATACTAAGCTAATGAGTTTAAGTAAGTAAGGAAGTGGGAATTCTAAAATTGGATATTTTGATTTAGAGTTGAAATGCTTAGCTACTAAAAACAATACATCATTACTCAGTTTTAAGACGATGCTAGGATCGGTTAATAAATCTGTTTTTGCCGAGTAGTTTTTAGCGAAATTATCTAATTCTAACCATGCCTTTAAGGCATCATCAGACCATTTAGGGTTTGGACTCATCTCAATTGGCTTGATAAGGAGATGTTTTTTGTGCCGACTACGCCAGGTCGATATTAGATAAAATAGGGTCGTATTTGCAGAGATAACCCCTACACCATAATAAAGCCAATGTTGTAGCCATAAAAAATACACACCAAAACCCAGTAGTGCAAATACAGGCAGTAAAAGCAGTAAGCCTAAAACAATACTATTGAGACTAAGCAAAGAACGCATCAAATAAAATCCTATTTTTTAAGCAGTTTACGAGCTTCAGCAAACGCCTCTGCATAAGTTTGTTTAATCAATTTTTTATTAGGTAAGGCGCCGCGCTTAACACTATATAAATAGACACAAAAAGCTTTGCCTAGGGCATAAGTCATTGCACCCGAATAGGCACCCGATACAGCCCAACCATAAACGGGAACCAGCCCAAGTAATTCTCTCCCTAATAATCCTATGCCGATACTCGTGCCGAAAAGAGCAATAAATTCTGTATACAACTGACGCGTTAAAGTAAGCTCATAAATTGAGGCAATACTGTGAAATAACTTAGCTTGTGTTGCAATAGCTAAGGGAATACCAACGACAGGTACGGCACCTACGCCAATATTTAAAATAGAATATCCAGTGATATGTGGGTGAGCTTGTTTAGCGTGATAATCCAGTAGTTCTTGGTGATTTTTTGAGCCTCTTAATAAATTAATCAGACTCTTAGGTAATAATTCTTCAATTTTGTCCCATAATTCTTCTAGACCATAACTAGATGGTGTGTACCCATCATCTGGAAGAGTAAAATCAACTGGAACAAAGTGAACATTATTACCTAAGGGTTTAAACCACTCACGTTGATGCAATAACACTCGGATCAAATCATGTGGTACTTCAAGTGGGAATGGTTTTTGATGATAAGGGTAAGGAAGAATATGTTCGCTTTCTGTGTTGGGATAACATTCATGTAATGACGTTTGTACAACTATTACGGGCCAATTTGGATTCTGATCATGTATCTTTAAAACGGCTTTAACCACTTCGGCTTGATTCATATCAGAAGCGCGAAGCACTGCGATTAATAAATGCGCTTTATTCGCACACCAATTAAGGTCTTCAGTAGGATCATAATCAGTTTCCCCTAATCCTCTTGTATCTAAGAAACGCAGGATTGGGTGTGAAGACGAAGGGAAATCATAAAATTGAGAAGTATTAGTGCACGGTTTGAAACCATTACCAATCTGGGCATTATCATTGTCAGTAATTTGACGAATTAAAGAGGATTTACCCGATTGAGTTTTACCTAATAACCAGAAAACGGGTGTAGGTAACTGCTTTTTAATATCTTCAATTTTTGATTCTACTCCTTCCGCTTTAGGTTTAAAAATTGCGTCACCTAAGCCTTTCCATGTCCAGTTATTGAAAATATCCATTCTTAGTCCTTAAAAATTAGTCATTAAAAAAGGGGTGGGTAGAGTTTGTCTAATTATGTAGTGGGAATTTTAGATGCCAGTATCATGAACTATTGCGTTAATTATTACTAGCATTATTAGCTAGCTTAAATCGTTTTTACTATCGGCAATAATGATATTTTCAAAGGTTTGTCATATTTATAAATCACTTATCTTCACCGCGCCCTAGATACTCGTTTAAGCTTTTATCAATTTCAACTTGCAAGTCCTCTGGGCTGATGACTTTGATGTGCGGAATCCAATAGCGCACGATAGGGATTATTTGATTACTGTGTCCCACCTTTGCAGAAATAATTAAGCCACCATCTTCGAGTTCTTTTTCAATCACTTGATTGGCGATTAACTTACGGCGTTTAAAGTAGCCAGCGACTTCGGCTCGGACTTTTAAAACCACCTCTTGTTTAGCGTCTGATAACCAGATGCCATCGTCTTCATCAAGTTGTTTGTCGACGTTAGGATCAGGTTTAAAGAACGTAGTGAGCGTCACTAAGCCGGATAATTTAGTCAGGCTAAATGATTTTAACTTCTCGCCATCTTGGGCGACTAAATACCAAATCCCTTTATGATTTATTAATTTATAAGGAAAGACGGATGAATAAGCTTTTGGGCCTTCTGCTTTTGTGTAATTAAAAGACACTGGGTGATGCGCAATAATCGCTTTTTCGAGTGCTTTAAATAAGTTGGCTTTGTCACCGATATTTTCATAATGATGACCTTTAACCAATACGGCAGACTGTAACCTAGCATCAAAAATATCTCTTAAGAAATCATTCGCTAAAGACGGAAACAAGCCATTAACACCGGCTAAACTAGCGAAGCGATGAATATCTTTGATACTAATTTTACCTAAAAAAGCCGCATTAAGATGATAATAGCCGTCCGTTTTTTCTAACGGTAAATAAGCAAAACGCTCGTTAAGATCACGTTGAATAGTTCTTAGATTAACCCCGAATTCTTCTGCTAGTGCCGGAGGCTCAAGTTTCTCACCTTGATTAAGTTTAATTAGCATTTGAGCCAAACGGTAAACTAAGGTGTCATGATGATTGTTGCTACTCATTATTTAATCCTATTATTTTTTTGGCTGTATTATGCGTTAGATTAATGACAGGCCGTGTCGTTTTTTGAAGCAGAAGCATTAGCTGAGGTTTTTGAGTTGAATTTGAAAGAAATAGCGACGCGATAAATGGATTCATAACCCAGTTCAGAAATACAATAAAAAATCGCCTTTTTTTTGGTTAATGCGCAGATTATACCAAACTCTCTTTTTGATCCTATTTTTACGCACTCCATAAAAACGACATCACCTGTCATCAACTCAGTTTATGATGGAAAACCTAACGGAATGAGTCAATGTAGCTTTAAACTTAATAGTTAGAAGTTACACTACTTTTTAGCCACTCCCTCCAACCCTACTAGGTAATCTCACTAATATGACTCATAACCAAAAACTGCTAACACTCACCTCTTTAATGCTCTTTAATACGGCGACATTTGCCGCACCCAGTAATGAAGAACTATTTCAAATGATATTGGCTTTAAAAAAAGAAGTCGCTGATGCAAAACATAAAGAAATAGAACTACAAACCAATCTTGATCAAACAAAAAATGAATTGATTGCCACCAAGAAACAATTGAATGAGGCACCTAAAGCCAACCTTTCTCTTGCCAATAAATCATCAAGTGAAACGCCAAAAATTAATACGTCTAATGCAAAAGAGGGTTTCACTGTTTCTGCCGGGACTCTTTTTATGACCCACGATGATTTGTACGTTGGAGGTGATATGAAAAACAGCAGCGATTATGAGCCAGGTTTTCAAATAGCAAGCACTTATCAAGCAAAAAATAACTGGGATTATGCCTTAAAGTTTAAAAGCTTTACCACAAGTATTAATGCCAATACTATTTATGATGCATATAAATCAAAACTTCAGCTTAATATTATTGATTTAGAAGTGGGTAAACTATTTCCCTTTTCTGAAACTATTGAGCTAAGAATGGCCGGTGGAGTCAGATCTATCATTGGTAACGCTTCAGTTGAATACACTTATTCAGCGCCTTACTATTTTCCATCATATACCATTACATCTAAATCTAACTATTGGGGTATAGGACCTCGTATCACTGGAACCCCTATTTGGAAACCCTTTGCAAACGACTTTAGAATATTTGGAAATTTTGGAGCCAGCTTTATAATGGGATCGAGTGGATCTAATTATCAAAACTCCCAACGTAATCTCATACTGGAAGCCGGAAGTGGCATAGGTTATGTTCTAAAAACCAAGCCTTATAATATAGATCTACAAACAGGCTATCAGCTTGAAAGTTGGGGTAACAACACTGGTAGTTTCTCAGGTTATCATGGACCTTATGCAAATATTGGCGTTAAATTTTAAATAACCACTCGAAAAAATACGAGTAATAACTCCTCATGACTGACGTCAAGTTAAAAGACTTGTATTTGAAAATAAAGCACTACTTTTGGACAGTTATAATGAATTTCACCTCATTTAACATTGACCCAATAGCCATTAAGGCTTGAGTAGAAAATCGTATTGTTTATGTCGAACTGACCGATGGTAGGATCGTTGGCTTTCCTGCTGATCGATTCGTCATTCTGAGTAAAGCTTCTGAAGATCAATTGAAAAAAGTTGAAATTGAACTAGGAGGACATGCTTTAAGGTGGGAAGAGTTAGATGAAGATTTAACGATCAACCCTAAACTCTTCCCCACCCAACCCTTAAATTGCGTTCTTAATACGTTCTAACGCATTCTGCAAATTCGCCATACTGGTTGCAATTGAGATTCTAATATGTCCTTCAGAACCAAACGCAGAACCCGGCACTAACGCAACACCGGCCTTCTCAATCAAATAATCTGAAAATTCCAAATCATTGTTAATACCATCCAAGCGAGCGATCAATTTTTCTACATTCGGAAACACATAAAAAGTGCCGTCTGTTTCTAAACACTCAATACCGTCAATGCTGTTTAATTCGGCCACTACAAAGTCATGACGTTTTTTAAACTCAATGCACATATCAGTGATAAAGGTTTGATCACCGGTTAAAGCCGCTTCAGCCGCGTATTGTGAAATTGAAGTTGGGTTTGACGTGCTTTGTGATTGAATCGTACACATCGCTTCAATTAAATCAGCGGGGCCTGCGGCATAACCAATCCGCCATCCGGTCATTGAATAGGCTTTTGATACCCCATTCATCACCACAGTACGGTCATAAAACTCAGGATGCGCATTTAAGATATTAACAAATGTCCCTTGGTTCCACAGGATATGTTCATACATATCATCTGTCGCTATAATAATATTTGGATAGTCCGCTAAAACATCCCCTAAGGCTTTCAACTCGGCTAAGTTATAAGCCACGCCAGAGGGGTTTGAAGGACTGTTAATAAAAATTAAGCGGGTTTTATCCGTAATTGCCGCACGGAGTTGTTCTGGGGTAATTTTAAAGTGCTGGGCTTGAGTCGTTTCAATAATAACGGGAACACCATCCGCTAATAACACCATATCAGGGTAAGATACCCAGAATGGCGCGGGGATGATGACTTCATCACCCGCATTTAATAAGGCTTGAGTTAAGTTAAAAGAACTTTGTTTACCACCACAAGAGACTAAAATTTGTTTAGGTTGATATTCAAGTCCGTTATCATTTTTATATTTGGCAATAATGGCTTTTTTAAGACTCGCGGTGCCATCCACTGCGGTATATTTAGTAAATCCACTCTCCATTGCTTTTACAGCAGCCGCTTTAATATGATCGGGAGTATCAAAATCAGGTTCACCCGCGCCAAGACCGATAATATCTTTTCCTGCTGCGCGCATTTGTGCGGCTCTAGCAGTAATTGCCAAAGTCGGTGAAGGTTTAACTGCTTTTACTCTATTAGAAAGTGTAATGCTCATGTTCCGCCGTGTAAAATGAATGTCATAAAATGTGGGTGATTATACGCTATGTGCGTGGTCTTGCTAATAACCCAATCTTAAAAAAGCTTATTAATTGAGAAAGTTCGTGCAAAAACAATTTAAAATTCACAGCCCCTTTGCTCCTGCGGGTGATCAACCGACTGCAATTAACGCCTTAGTGGACGGTTTAAATGATGGTGAAGTCCATCAAACCTTATTAGGGGTGACTGGCTCAGGAAAAACCTTCACGATCGCGAATGTCATTAATACCGTGCAACGCCCTGCCATGATTATGGCGCCCAATAAAACCTTGGCGGCACAATTATATGGGGAGATGAAAGAATTTTTTCCTGAAAATAGTGTGGAATACTTTGTCTCGTATTATGACTATTATCAACCGGAAGCTTATGTGCCGGCCTCTGATACCTTTATTGATAAGGATGCGGCCATCAATGAACACATTGAACAAATGCGTTTATCGGCCACTAAAGCCTTATTAGAAAGAGGCGATACCATTATTGTCGCCACGGTGTCGGCTATTTATGGTTTAGGAGAACCTGAATCTTATTTTCAAATGGTATTGCATTTAGTTAAAGGCGACTTGATCAAACAGCGCGATATTTTAAGGCGCTTAACCGAAATGCAATACACCCGAAATGATATTGAATTACGTCGCGCCACCTATCGAGTCCGCGGTGAAGTGATTGATATTTTTCCGGCTGAATCGGATAACGAAGCCTTAAGAATTGAATTATTTGATGATGAAGTAGAACGGCTTTCCCTCTTTGATCCCTTAACCGGTGAAATACTGCAACGCGTAGTCCGGTATACCGTGTATCCCAAAAGCCATTATGTAACGCCCCGAGAGCAGTTATTAGCGGCGGTTGAATCTATTAAAATAGAATTAAAAGCCCGCTTAAAACAATTACGCGAGTTAAATAAATTAGTGGAAGCCCAACGCCTTGAGCAAAGAACCTTATTCGATATCGAAATGATTTTAGAAGTGGGCTATTGTTCAGGTATTGAAAACTATTCTCGGTATTTATCAGGCCGTATTGCCGGAGAATCACCACCGACCATGTTTGATTATTTACCCGATAATGCCTTAATTATCGTTGATGAAAGCCATGTCACCATCCCACAAATTGGTGCCATGTATAAAGGCGATCGGTCTCGAAAAGAAACCTTGGTGGAATACGGCTTTCGCCTACCCTCCGCTTTAGATAATCGTCCGTTAATGTTTGCAGAGTTTGAGTCTAAATCCCCACAACGAATTTATGTATCTGCAACACCCGGCCCTTATGAACGAGAACATTCGGGCGTCTTTGCCGAACAAGTGGTAAGACCCACAGGTTTATTAGATCCCCTTGTTGAAGTGCGCCCCGCCACCACCCAGGTGGATGATTTATTATCTGAAATTAATTTACGCCTTAAAGTGAATGAGCGGGTCTTAGTCACCACTTTAACCAAACGCATGGCAGAAGATTTAACCGAGTATTTATCCGAACATTCTATTCGAGTGCGTTATTTACATTCTGATGTGGACACGGTGGAGCGAGTTGAAATTATCCGTGATTTACGCTTGGGCAAGTTTGATGTATTAGTCGGTATCAACTTATTAAGAGAAGGCTTGGATATTCCTGAAGTGTCTTTAGTAGCGATTTTAGATGCTGATAAAGAAGGCTTTTTACGGTCGGTGGTGTCTTTAATTCAGACCATTGGTCGTGCGGCGAGAAACATTAACGGCAAAGCGATTTTGTATGGCGACAAGATCACCCGCTCTATGCAACAAGCCATTGAGGAAACGGATCGTCGTCGTGAGAAACAGCATTTGTTTAATACCCAACACGGTATTACGCCAATGACGATTCTTAAATCGATTACTGATATTTTACAAGCCCCCATTCCGGGCTCAGGCTCCATTAATTCCAGAGCCTTAGGTCAAGTCGCTGAGAAAAAATCGGCAGAATATGAAGTAATGAATCCTAAACAATTAAGCAAAAAACTCAAACAATTAGAAGACGACATGTATCGTCATGCTAAGAATTTGGAGTTTGAACAAGCGGCAAAAATACGTGATGAAATTAAGCAACTGCAAGCGCAGTTATTAGCTTAGTTTTATAGACGCTTGGCTTACACCGGCATTATAATCCAGCAGATTACAGCGCGTTGTTAAGCTATAATGACATCTAATACGAGGAGTTATGGTTGGCAATAGCCTTAACTCTTCACTATTTAACCTCAGCCATACAAAGAGTTTGAAGATGAAAGAGTACGAAAACAGTAAAACAGCGAGACGAGTAGCCTCGATTGCTTACCTTTTAATTATGACTTTTATTTTAGGAGGCACGTATTTATCAAATCAGAAAAAAGCAGAGGCTAAGAAAGAACAAGCCGAAGCCTCTGCGGTCACTGAACTGCCTAAATAGACAACATATTATCCAAGGCAAGTTTTGCTAAGCGCGCGGTTTCAACCGGCACACTAATACGATTAATGACATGGCCTGCAGCTAGGTTTTCTAGCACCCAGGCTAAATGCTGCGGATCGGTTCTAAACATCGTTGAACACATACACAAGGTCGGTGACATAAAATGTACGTTCTTGCCCTGCCCTTTACACTCTTCATGTAAGCGATTCACCATATTTAACTCGGTGGCCACTAACCAACGCGTATTGGGCTCTGCTTCCCGAATGGTCTTAATGATATATTCTGTAGAACCCACAAACTCAGCTTTCTCACACACTTCAAAACTTGCTTCAGGATGTGAAATCACCTTCGTGTCTGGAAAACGCTCAAGAAATTGATCAATGTGTTCGGGTTTAAACACCTGATGCACCGAACAATAACCATTCCACAGAATAATCTTAGCATTGCGGATTTGCTCATCCGTTAAACCCCCTCGGGGTTGATTAAAATCCCAAGTGACCATTTCTTCCAACGGCAAGCCCATTCGATAACCGGTGTTACGACCCAGATGTTGATCTGGGAAAAATAACACCTTAGGTCTTTTTTCAAAACTCCACTCTAAGATCTTTTGGGCATTAGAAGACGTACAGACAATGCCGTCATGCTCACCACAAAAGGCTTTTAGATCTGCTGCAGAGTTAATGTAAGTCACCGGAGTCACTTCATTATCCACATCAATTACTTCGGCCAATTCTTGCCAGCATTTTTGCACTTTAATTAAGTTAGCCATATCGGCCATAGAACAACCGGCCGCTAAATCAGGCAAGATGGCAATTTGTTCTGGACGCGATAAGATATCAGCCACTTCTGCCATGAAATGCACGCCACAGAAAACGATATATTCCGCTTCTGATTGCGCCGCATCTCTGGACAGTTTTAAAGAGTCACCCGAAAAATCCGCATGTTTAAATACTTCATCACGTTGATAGTGATGCCCTAAGACCACACAACGCTTACCTAGCTTAGCTTTTGCTGAAATAATGCGGGCATCGCATTCTTCATCTTCGAGTAAGGCATAATCTTGAATGGGAAAAGGAGTTGAAGTCATTTATTTACCATTAATCGTCTTGTTTAACTTTTTCTTTGCCGGCTGGCTTAATTAAACGAATACCTAATTCTTTTAATTGTTCATCCGTCACCACCGCAGGCGCACTGACCAAAGGACAAGCCGCTGATTGTGTTTTAGGGAACGCAATCACGTCACGAATTGAGGTTGATCCGGTCATTAACATCACTAAACGATCTAAACCGAACGCCAAACCACCGTGTGGAGGCGCACCGTATTTTAACGCGTCTAACAAGAAGCCGAATTTTTCTCTGGCTTCATCTTCACCAATGCCTAAAATTTCAAACACAGTTTGTTGCATCGCGGTACGGTTAATACGAATAGAACCGCCACCGACTTCTGTCCCGTTTAAAACTAAGTCATACGCACGTGATAAAGCGGCACCTGGATTTGCAACCAAGTCTTCCACAGAACAACTAGGTGCAGTAAACGGATGGTGAATCGCATTAAAACGACCGGCTTTTTCATCATAATCAAACATAGGGAAATCAACCACCCAAACCGGTTTCCATTCGCCTTGTAATAAGTTAAGGTCATGACCCAACTTAACCCGTAACGCGCCCATGGCTTCGTTAACAATACTGGCTTTATCCGCACCAAAGAAGATTAAATCGCCTGTTTGTGCACCGGTTTTAGCTAAAACGCTATCCCACACTTCTTTAGGGGCAAATTTAACAATCGGTGATTGTAAACCGTCAAGACCGGCTGACAGATCATTGACTTTAATATAAGCCAAGCCTCTCGCGCCATATATACTGACGTATTTAGTCAAGTCATCAATCTCTTTACGACTTAAATCACCGGCATTAGGGACACGCATCGCTACCACACGGCCTTTTGGATCATTAGCCGGTGCAGAGAATACTTTAAAATCCACATCCTTCATGTCGTCAGCAATATCGACCAACTCTAAAGGAATACGTAAGTCAGGACGATCAATACCGAAACGAGAAATCGCTTCTTGGTAACTCATGCGTGGGAATTCTGCACCCAAATTCACATTAATCACTTTTGCGAATAACTGACGAATCATTTCTTCCATGACATTCATGATTTCGTGCTCATCCATAAAGGAGGTCTCGATATCAAGCTGAGTAAACTCAGGCTGTCTATCCGCCCGTAAATCTTCATCACGGAAACAACGTACCACTTGATAGTAACGATCGAAACCGGCAACCATCAACATTTGTTTATACAACTGTGGTGATTGGGGCAACGCAAAGAACGAGTTTTCGTGAGTACGACTCGGTACGATGTAATCACGAGCGCCTTCTGGGGTCGCTTTGGTTAAGTACGGCGTTTCAATTTCAAAGAACTCGTTATCGTCTAAGAAGTTTCTTAAGACACGAGTCACATCACGACGGACTTTCATTTTTTCTTGCATCACCACACGACGCAAATCAATATAGCGATAGCGTAAACGTAATTCTTCGTTAACTTCTATTTCGCTTTCGATTGGAAATGGCGGTGTTTCTGATTCATTTAAGACTTCAATGGCTTTAGCCAAGATCTCAATAGCACCGGAATGCATGTTTTTGTTAACCGTGCCTTCTGGGCGATCACGCACAATACCGGTAATTCTTAAGACATATTCACTGCGAACGTGTTCAGCAATAGCGAAGGTATCTTCCACATCGGGATCAACAACCACTTGAACCAAACCCGCACGGTCTCTTAGGTCAATAAAAATAACGCCACCGTGATCACGGCGTCTATGCACCCAACCGCAAATTGATACAGTTTCACCTAACTGTTGTGTATTTAATTCTCCGCACTTGTGAGTACGCATAGATTTTCCCTGTTTGTTTAAAAAATTGTTTATTTTGAATTAAGCGCGTAAAGCGAATTTATTACTGTGTCTTACTGCCACCCGAACTGCTAGCACTGGCTTTTGGTGCACTCGGGGTTGACTCACCTGCCACATTTTTCTTAGTACCACTTTTAAAATCAGTTTCATACCAGCCATTGCCTTTTAATCTAAAACCAGCGGCTGAAATTTTCTTGATTAAGTCCGACTTAGAGCAAGCAGGACAAACAACCAGCGGATCAGCACTAAGCTTTTGTAAAGCTTCATGTTCATGACCACAAGACTGACATTGATATTCGTAAATTGGCATTACTACTCCGACAACAACAAAAAAATAATAACTACTATAAGGACTATATTTAGTTTTTCCAAGTACTTACTATAGAATAACCGTCTATTTTACAGACTCATCACTCACAATGAAAACATTAACCATAATTCAACCCGATGACTGGCACTTACATGTGCGTAATCAAGCCGTTTTAAAAACAGTTTTACCGCATACAGCCAGACAATTTGGGCGTGCCATTATCATGCCTAATTTAAAACCACCGGTTACAACGGTGGCTCAGGCCCTCTCTTATCGGGAAGAGATTTTACAAGCACTTCCGCCACAAAGCGACTTTAACCCGTTAATGACCTTATATTTAACAGCGGCCACTTCAATTGATGAGATTAAAAAAGCCGCCGAATCTGACTATATTCATGCGTTTAAACTCTATCCAGCGGGTGCTACCACCAACTCTGATGCTGGCGTAGCAAATGTTAAAGCCATTTATCCTTTACTGGCAAAACTTGAGCAACACGATATCCCCTTGCTCATACACGGCGAAGTCACTGATCCACAGTGTGACATCTTTGATCGTGAACGAGAATTTGTTGAGAGCAGTTTAACTGAAATCATTCAAGAATTCCCTAACTTACGCATTGTCTTAGAACACGTCACCACCTGTGAAGCGGTGCAATTTGTTCAAGAAGCCAGTCATAAGATTGCGGCAACCATTACCCCGCAACATTTACTTTATAATAGAAATGCCTTATTAGCCGGTGGCATAAGACCGCATTTTTATTGCTTACCTATTCTTAAACGCGAACGTCATCAACTGGCATTGATTGCCGCCGCGACCAGCGGTCAGCCTAAATTTTTCTTAGGCACTGATAGCGCTCCACATTTAACCCATACCAAAGAAAATGCTTGCGGTTGTGCGGGTTGCTATAGTGCCCATGCCGCCATAGAACTTTACGCAGAAGCCTTTGAACAAGCGGATGCCTTAGATAAACTTGAAGGCTTCGCCAGTTTTTTTGGTGCTGACTTTTATGGTTTACCTCGAAATACTAAAATAATCACACTAAAAAGAAGCACCTGGACAGTGCCCGCTTCTTATGGCGAAGGCGACATTCATATCACACCTTTAAGAGCCGGTGAACCGCTTAATTGGAAATTACAGTCATGAATAATTTGCTTTACTGAGTAACTAATTTATATTTTTTGCATAACTAAACGTAATTTAGGCGTAAGATGCTCTACCCTTTCGAAATCATAGGATAAAAACCAACACAATGGACACACCTGCAATTCCTTTAAATCAACGCTTCAGAGGTTACCTTCCTGTCATTGTTGACATTGAAACCGCTGGATTTAATCCTAAAAAGAATGCTTTACTGGAAATTGCCGCTGTTATTGTGGAATACAACAGCCAACATGAATTAGAAATTACTGAGCGCTATACCACGCATGTGGTGCCGTTTAAAAATTCTGAATTAGATCCGGCGGCGCTTAAGTTTAATGGTATTGACCCGCACCATCCTTTTCGGATGGCGATTGAAGAAAAAGATGCCTTAGATATGTTATTTAAACCGATTAAACACGCGGTCAAACGAAATGAATGTACCCGCGCTATTTTAGTCGGTCACAATCCCGCCTTTGATATTGCTTTTTTAAACGCCGCTATTCATAGAACACAGATAAAACGCAGTCCATTTCATCCTTTTAGTACCTTTGACACCGCAACGCTGGGCGGTTTGGCCTACCAACAAACGGTTTTGGCAAAGATCGCTCAAGCCGCCGGTTTAGAGTGGGATAATCAAAAAGCCCACTCTGCGTTATATGATGCAGAAAAAACCGCCGAAATATTTTGTTTAATTGTTAATCAATGGAAAAAGTTTGAAGAACCCTCGAAGACTCAGGATTAATTCTAACGTAGCAATCGCTTCCTTGGACGCATTTTCAATGTCATTAACGGTAATGGGGCTCTGTGAAGCGATATCCCACGCATGTTTGCCCCATTCTTGAAGATAATAAGGATACCCTTTTGTTTCTGAAATAATTTGAGCAACCGCATGGCTGTCAATCTCAGCCCCTTCATTCAAAATAGGCTTAATGATTGCTTCTGAGGCAACTTCTGAATTGAGTGGGCCAATTTCAGGAAAATCAAATAAGCGCTCAGAATACGATTTTGCATCACCCATTTTACCTCTTTTTACTAAATTACAATTAACTTTAGTCTAATTACAACTTATTTTTACCTAAAACAAGCTTGTTTTTTTTCAAATTACACACTGTAATTATGAAGTTGTTTGAATGGTGTCAATGGCCAATAGAATTGAGCCACTTTTCCAGAGAAAAATCACTTAGTTAGCTTGGCTTTAGGCCTTCACTTCCGGAACCGTCAACACCACAGGCAAGCGCCGTGGTTTTTTTGAGCGTTCAAAATTATCAAGCCACGGCAAAGTGATTGCCAGTACCTCGCGATATAAAAAAAGTATCGCGGATAACGCCTGATTTTGAGTCGAACT
>CAIPDT010000086.1 GCA_903863905.1 uncultured Methylococcaceae bacterium | reverse complement strand
TCTGCTCGGGTGACAAAAGTAAAATTAAACTCAGGATATAAAGGTGCGAGTTGAGACAGTTCACTGCCCAATTGACCATTGGCCCCAGTAACTAAAAGTGATTTAGACATATAAGTCTTGCTCACTATCAAACACCTCTGCTTTAGCTAATTCTAATTGCTGTGTATCTTTCGCAGAAAGCTTTAAAGCCTCTTTAGATACTACCCAATTAATATTCAACGCAGGATCATCAAAAGCAATACCACGATCATTCACAGGCGAATAATAATTATCGACCTTATAAGCAAACACCGTCTCATCTTCTAAAGCCACAAAACCATGCGCAAAGCCTCTAGGGATTAACAATTGAGTTTTATTCTGCTCAGATAACGCTACCGAAACAGGTTGACCAAAGGTCGGGCTACCGGCTCTTCTATCCATCGACACATCTAACACCTTACCTTTAATGATATTTTCTAAGATAAGATCCGACATTCCGCACCCTTAAAAAATTAGCTTTCAAAATCAATAGATTGAAAATGATGTAGCGATTTGGCAAAAATAAATATCATTTAATATCAATCAGATATTAATGGGGTGCGGAGTGTCGGTATGATAAAGACCTTTTTGATTTATTCAGAATGATCGATCTTTATGAAAAGTTACTGATCGTTTTTTGATAACAAGGCTTTTAAGCGTTCAATTTCAACTGCAGCTACCTGGGCTTCTTTTAAGGCTAATTCCTTACTAATATTGGCTTCTACTTCACGAGCATGGGCTTCTGCTTCACGAGCATGGGCTTCTGCTTCACGAATATCGGCTTCAATAAGGCGAGCTTTTGATTCCTCAAGTTCACGCTTGTGTTGTTCGGACTCTTGTTGTAATCGTGCTTTTAACTCAGCTGTTGATTTATTAGCAGAATCTAATTCATATTGAATCGTGCTTTGTTGCCTAAGGTAATCTTGGCGGGCTTGATAGCGATAATAAGCGAGTTCTTTCTCTGAAAAGCGAGTTAATGTACTCATGGCTTGTTGCATCTCTTTAGTAATCATCCAATCAGGTAAGATATTATCATCTAAAGTATCCCCTTCTTTAAAGAACTTTAACCACCGTTGATCTTCACTTTCGATCTTATCGGCATTAAATTTCTTCAGTTCTAAAACCCAAATACCGCCTTGTTCAGTAAATGTAAGGCCTTGATCATCGCGCATTTTATAATGATGAACATAATGACCATCATTGGGGATTAAGTTTTCCGCTAATAACCAAATCGCATAAGTCGGTTTTAAATTGATATAGTCGTCGCCACTTTTTAACTGCTGACTATAAATATCAGCCCAGTTATACAACATCCGTTGCGGCAAATGTCGGTAAGAGGTCAGTTGAATTTCAATTTGATAAATCCGATCATAGGCATCTTTCGCTTTGACATCCACAATGCTGAGTTTATCATCCAAAAACTCTTTGTCATTGTAAGGATTTAAAATATCAACCGAGACCAAAGGCTCTTGAAGTTCCTTGGCTAAAAAGGCATTAATAAAATGCAGCAATAAATTTTGATTTTCTTCAGCGCCTAATAAGGCCTTAAAGACACAATCAATTTTTGGATCAATCGCATGAAGCATGGGGAGTTTAATTCAACAGAGAGGAACTGCAAGGCTAAATTGTAAGAGTTTAGGGTGAACTTAGCAACGTAAACTTAACCCACCGCCCTATATAACCCCAACCCATCCGCAAACACTTCCGCTTCACTCAACCCCAATTGCTGAGTATCTTTCCCTGATAACTTCAACTCTCCCTTAGGCACTACCCAATTAATATTCAACGCTGTATCATCAAAAGCAATACCTCGATCATGCGCAGGCGAATAATAATTATCCACTTTATAAGCAAAAATTGTGTCATCTTCCAGCACCACAAAACCATGGGCAAAACCGCGTGGTACAAATAGTTGGCACTTGTTTTGTTCGGACAACTCGACGCTGATATGTTGCCCAAAGGTCGGGCTACCGCTTCTAATATCTACCGCTACATCCAGCACTTTGCCTTTAATTAGTGCCTGAAAGAAAACTCCTGTTTTCAGCAACGCTCCAGCCAAATTATTTACCTACGTGTTGAATTTTCGCCTTTAAGTTCTATGTTGTTTGAACCATCCATGCCATGGTTAAAACAAAAAAGCCCTAACCATTTTTAAATGGCTAGGGCTTTTTGTTTTAAGTTGAAAAGAATAAAAAGTAATCTTCTCATCCCGTAATTCAATTACGAT